>JAPSJC010000056.1:1424-15665 GCA_031178355.1 Ureibacillus sp. | reverse complement strand
CGAATAGAGGTATGCAAAATTTGATGTTGGGTTGCTTCACCACAATCAAATAGCCATATCGTTCCGCGTTCTTCTAATAATTTTAAAGCAAGAGCACTCGTGTTTCTTTCTTTAGAAGGCATTCCTGCTCCGGTTCCCAAAAATTGCAATTGCATCTTTATACACCACTTCTTTAATAGTTTCTAATAATTATATCGTTAAACCAGTAACTTTCTATTCTTTTAGATCCTCCAAAAAGTCCTTACTAAAACTTGTTTTGGAAGCATAAGTTTTTTTATCAATTTCTATTCCTCTTTGAATAAGTCCCTTACCAAATTTCTTTTCAATCGTATTTATTAATTCAAAGATTGGTTCATCTTTGGCATATTTTTCAAAATTATCAAACGACAATTGTAATGCCATATTTTTAACGTCTTGCACATTTGATATTGTAACTCCTAATAATCTGATGGGGGTGCCATCCCATGCTCTACGAAATAATTTAATCGCTTCCTCATAAATATCATTTTTTAAATAAACCGGATTTTGCAATGTTTTACTTTTTGTGTGATTATGCCAATTAGCATCCCGTATTTGAATACTTATAGTAGTTCCGCACAGTTTTTTTACATCTAATCTTTCAGCAACCCTTTCAGCGAGGTGTTGGAATGTCTCTTCTAATTTAGAAAGATCTGTTTCATCAAAGGGTAAAGTCGTTGAATTTCCTACACTTTTTGTATCAAATACTGACTCCGGATCTACTTCTCGTGAATCTATACCATTTGCACGTAATCGTAGTCGTACTCCATTTTTTCCAAGTTCCTCTTTTAATAATCCCTCATTTGCTTTTGCTAAGTCACCTATTGTATGAATTTTCAAGGAAGCTAATTTTTTGGCTGTACTTTCACCAACTCCATGCATTTCTATTACTGGTAATGGCCATAACTTATCAGCAATTTCTCTTTTTCTCAACACTGTTATGCCCATTGGCTTCTTCATATCAGAAGCTGTTTTAGCTAAAAATTTGTTCGGTGCGATACCAATTGAACAAGGTAAGTCTAATTCATTTAATATTCTAAGTTGAATCTCTTTTGCAATTTCAATAGGATGTCGTTCTTTCGAAAGCTCGGTGATGTCTATATATCCTTCATCGATTGAAACGGGTTCAACAAATTCTGTATATTGTTTTAAGAGTGAAAACATAGCTTTCGAAGCTTCTCGGTATTTAGGAAAATCAGGAGGTAGAATAATGAGTTCAGGACATTTTCGTTTTGCTTCACCTACATTCATCGTTGTATAAATCCCCTTAGCCCGGGCTTCATAGGAACTTGTAACGATTATTCCACGTCTTTCCTTCGCATTACCTGCAATTGCAACTGGTTTCCCTTTTAGCTCAGGATTATAAGCTTGTTCTACAGACGCATAAAAGCTATTCATATCAACGTGGAAAATGATTCGTGTTGATCCCAATTCTCTACCTCCTCTCACACCATATAATAAATATTAACATACTAGTAATAGTTTATTTCTATTAGTTATTTTAACAATGGATTAACATTGATGGAAAATATAGATAAATTTCATTGACAAAAAAATGAATCTATAATAATCTCATTTGTGTAAACCTAATTAAATTACAGGTTAACAATAGGAGGAAGAAAATGAAATCAAAAACATATTATTATGTCGTTACCGCATTTGCTGCGGCAATTATTGCAGTATTAGCACAAATCTCTATTCCAATACCAGGATTTGTTCCGATAACAGGCCAAACATTAGCAGTAGGTTTAGTTGTTACAATTCTTGGTACTAGATACGGCACGCTTGCTGTATTAGTTTATATACTTCTTGGCGCAATTGGAGTACCAGTATTTGCAGGTATGAAAGCCGGACTTGGGATTATTATTGGACCAACTGGTGGTTATATTATCGGGTTCTTAGCACAAGCATTTATCCAAGGAATTTATATGGATAAGATGGGTTACAATCATGTTCATGCAATTATTTCGAATTTAATCGGGATGGTGGTAACGTTAGCATTTGGTACTGCTTGGTTGAAAATTGCTGCAAGCATGTCTTGGGAAGCAGCATTCTTGGCTGGAGTTGCACCGTTTATTATTGTAGGTATTTTAAAAGCTATTGTTGCAGCTTGGATTGGTATTTTGGTTCGTCAACGATTGATTGGTGCAAAATTACTACCAACTATTGCATAGTAAAATAGAAAAGCGAGCAAGATGCTCGCTTTTTAATCAATAGTAAATGTTGTCCATTCTGTTACTCTTGGTAATTTCACATTTTGATTATACGATTGATCCTTTACAAAAATTTTTGTCGGTATATTTTTTAAAGTTTCTAAAACAGCTGGTTTATCGTCAAAATAAACGTCTAAATTTAACTCCTTAATAATATCTATTTTTTCTTGATCCTGCATTCCACAAAAGAAATGTTCAGCTTTTACTGGGAAGCCTTGGTTGATAATCCATTCTCTCGTTCGTTGACAGTAGTCTTTTGGACGTGAGGTAATATAAAAAATTTCATGTCCTTTTTGATGTAAATTATTTAAAAATTCAACTGCACCATTGAAAGTAGGACAATCTGTAAAGTAAATTTCCTCTAATAGACTTTTCCACATTTCTCCACCTTGTACTTTATCTAGCCCAAAAGCTTCGTGTATTTCTACAGTTTTCAACTCACGGAATATTTCTAAACCAATTTGTGTATTCAGCTTTTTATTATATATATGAAATGCATGTTCTCTCAAATTGATTAACGTATCGTCTATATCAAAACCAATTCTCACATTGTACCTACCTTTTTATTATGAATATATGATAAATTGAGTCGCAAAGTTCTTTTCTTTCTCAATTTGGATTGCTTGCAATTTTACTATTTCCTTTTTCCGTTCAGATTCACATTGCATTAAATCTAGTTGATTAATTCTTTCAGGTGTAATGATTTGTGCTAAACAATCCGCATCTTTCATCGCACTATTCAATCCAAATGCACCAGTAGGAGTCATTGTATGGACAGCATCCCCTAAAAATGCTACACCATTTTTCCCCCAATTCTCACTAAAATTACTATGAACATCTAGGAGAACAAAATCATTCCAAGATTTAATGTTTTCCTTTACAGTATCCTCCAAGACAGGAAATGCTTTTATTAATTTATCTAAAAATGTTGTAAAAGATTGTTTTCGTAATTCCGGAAATGAACCTTCTTCTATATTCCAACCAATTTGTATAAACCCTTTCGCCTGAGTAAATAAAGAAAGCTGAAATCCATCAATTAGCGCCATCTTAATAGAAGGTGCCCAATTATCTGGTGCTGGTATCCTCGCCCACAATAGATCATAACCGTGTTTCTTATTCGTTACTTCAATGCCTGCTTTTTTTCTAACCGTTGAGTAGCGTCCATCGGCTCCAACAGTTAGCTGGCTTTCAATTCTTATTTCTCTTCCTTCGTGCAACGCCTTAACTCCATAGATTCTTGCATCATCATTTATTAGTAAATCAACAACACGCGTGTTCGTCATTAATGTAAAGTTTGGAAACTTTTCCGCTTCCTCAATTAATACTTTCAAAAGATGCGCTTGTGGTACGTGGATACCAAGATGCCCCACTTCGGGCTCTGGGTAAATACTTTTAATTAAATTTCCATTCTCCCAATATTCTAAAGATTCCATTGCAAGCACACCTAGTTTTTCTACATGAGAAAATAAACCATGTTTTTTTAAAATTGCTTCGCCTTCTTCATTTAAGTGCTCCCCACGAAAGGCTTTGGCAATTTTTTGATGACGTTCTAAGAGTATGACAGATACATTTTGTTTGGCTAATAAATATGCAAGTAATGCTCCGCCTGGTCCTGCGCCAACAACACATACATCTGTTTTATAATTCATGCTTTCACCCTTTTATTGGATATGCTACAACAAATAAATCTTGACCAAATTGTTTGAACGAATCGAATTGAAGTTCAACTGCTTCTTCCATTGATTGTGGATCTTGACCTAAAAACGGCGTTTTAGAATTTTTGCCTCCAAGAACCTTAGGTGCTATATAAACGAGGTATTTATCTATTAATCCCGCTCTAAGGAATGAGGCATTCACTTCTCCTCCACCTTCTACTAATATGTCAGTAATACCTTGTTTATATAACTCTCCTAACATTTGTTCAAGGTCTAATCCAAGTTCAGTCTTTTGTACAAAAATAAAAGACACACCCTGGTCCTTAAGTGTTGCCACTTTATCCGTATCTTCATATATAGTAGATGTAACAATAATTGTTTTTGCATCGTTTGTATTTGCAATATTTGATTCTAGCGGAACACGTAAATTACTATCTAAAATCACTCTAATTGGATTTTTACCTTCACCTTTTTGTAAACGAGTTGTTAACTTCGGATTATCGGCTAATACTGTTCCAATACCCACTAATATAGCATCAACATCATTACGAATCTCATGTACATGTGATCTCGCATCTTCTCCTGTAATCCACTGGGAATGCCCATTTTGTGTTGCAATTTTCCCATCTAATGTCATGGCAAATTTTGAAAGTACAAATGGTCGACTCGTTAACATGTTGTGTATGAAACGTTCATTTAACTTGAGCGCTTCTTCTTCTAAAACACCAACTTCAACCTTAATTCCCGCTTCCTCAATTAACCGAATACCTCGTCCAGCTACCTCTGGATTAGGATCTCTTGTGGCAACTACTACACGTGCTACTTTCGATTTCACGACAAGATTTGCACAAGGAGGTGTTTTCCCATAATGCGAACAAGGTTCAAGCGTAACATAAAGGGTCGCTCCTTCAGCATGTTCCCCTGCCATATTAAAAGCATGAACTTCCGCATGTGGTTCGCCGGCTTTTCGATGTAAACCTGAACCAACAATAACACCATTTTTTACTAGTACCGCCCCTACAACTGGATTAGGGTTTGTTTTCCCTAATGCAGAGGCTGCTAAATTTAGGGCTAATTGCATATAATCTCTATCTGTTTTCAAATCGTGCACCTACTTACACAATAATTTTTGAATCTGCGATATGTCCAGATTTTTCAATTTTCGTATTTAAATAAATACGATTTGTTTCTGTTAACCCTCCCCATAAAGAAATATGTTTATCTGCTAATAAACCATGTTCTTTTAAGGCTGATAATTTCTTCGGATTATTTGTAATTAACGTAACCGGTTTTTCTCTTAAGACTTCTAATACTTTTATTGCTTCTTCATAAGAGCGTGTATCATCTTCAAACCCTAACGCTTCATTCGCTTCAACTGTATCGAAACCTTCCTCTTGAAGAATATAAGCTAATGATTTAGAAAATAAACCAATTCCACGTCCCTCATGATCTGCTAGATAAAAAATAGCTCCACAGCCGTGTTCTTTTACCATTTTCATCGACTCATGTAATTGATAGCCACAATCACAACGCATGCTACCAAAAATATCTCCAGTATGACATATGCTATGCATACGGATAATTGCATCTTCCTCAAAGGAAAAATCTCCATACACTAAAACTGAAGACTGTTGTTTTGCAGCTAAATTTTCACTTACGATTAAGTCCAACACTTCTTCTTTCGTTTTCACTCCATCTACTGTTAACCATGTATACCATTGGAATGTCGTTTCAATATCACCTTGTTTAATAGGTAGTTTTACAGGACCTACTATACAAATACTTTGTTTATCTTTAAATGGTACAATTTTCATTTTTTTAAATAGGATATCTTTTTTATTATCTACTAGTACGTTTTTCATGTTATCACCCATTCACCACTTACTTTTCGTAACTTAGTTTACATTAATAATTAAAGTGCGTCAAATTATAGTATGCAACTGTATCTTTTTTATAGTTGGCTAATCCCTAACCATAGTAAAATAATACAATATTAGTACTTGCTTGAACTAATTATTATAAAGGAAATTTCTAGTGAGATAAAATAATTGGTCTGGACGGGTGAGCGTTTATGACGGAAACAAATTGCTTGGGTAACAGATACCTCTGCGACCTACTATGGAAGAGCATAATATTTTTGCTTACCGATTGTCATAAGGTTAGATGCGGGTTTTTATTGAAAAGCGTCGAAATGTCATTGGAGTATTTTTATAATAATTAAGCATAGTAAAAAACATCTAACAACATCTCAACTGTCATTGGGGAATCAGTAGACTTATATTTATAAATGGGGAGATTTATACATGTGCAGAAACTGTGTACCTTTCGGAATGCTATCAAACATTTGAATGTACCTATACAGGCTAAACAACTTGTAGATTTCAAAGTCAGAGTCTGGTATGCGAACCATCATTTTTTAGTTTTACAAACTAGCAATCCGATGGTACACATCATGTAACGTTTTACATCCTAAACCTTGAACTTGTTCAATATATATACTCCAAAGTTTTGCTGTCATTTTTGCATCCCCCAAAGCATGATGACGATTTTCTATTGGGATATTATGGTGAACACACAATTCGTCGAGTGTCCATTTTTGTGTTGTTGGCTCAACAACTTTATATAAGAAAGAAGTATCTACAATACGATGCTTAAAAGGTGTTTTTAATAATTTATTACTAAAATATTGCATAAAATTTCTTTCATGATTGGCATGATGAGCGACAAGGGTTTGATTACCTATAAATTGAAAAAATTCTATTAAGACATCACTTAATGAGGATGCTTCTTTCATATGTTCATTCGTAATGCCTGTTAGTTCTTCTATTGTCTTAGGAATTGTCTGGTCAAAATATGCAAGCTTATAAAATATTTCCTGGTCTAATATTTCTTTACCACGCATTTTAGTTGCACCAATTGAAAGGATGCTATCACCCTTATCTGGTGAAAAACCAGTTGTTTCAATATCAAATACAACTACTTTCAGCTCATCAAATGGTACATTCATCACATCCTCATTTGTCATCTGTTTTTGTAAATTTCTTAAATAGGCAATTTGTTGGAAGTTTTGTGTTTCACTAATACCTCCCACTGATTTTCTTGATTGAATCCCTTTAAATAGCTTCATAAATGGTTCAAATGCCATATTATACACCCTTTATATAAGTAATTGCCAAACTGCTAAATCAAAAATTCTGTTACTGTAAAATTAGTGCCATCACATGATCATGAAGACTTTTTCCATCTTTTAATACTTTTTTAATTTCTTTCCGCTGATCATTCGTCAGTTTCTTTACATTTAAATAATGAGTATCATCATAGTTCATTGCATTTAGAATTGTCATTCGAACATCTATTAAATGAAGGAAATTACTTTTACAGTGTTTTAATAATTTTTTATATTGCTCCATCTGACTCAACTTTTCTAGTCGATCTACTGTAGAATTTTCAAAAACTCCCTCCTTAATGGAAAGTAGTCTGATTGAGTTAACATAAGGAATGAAAGCAGTATACTTTAGATTGATATACCCCTGATATATCCCATATTGCTCCACCATGATTTGACCCATTGGACCAATTGCATTTTTTACATGTTTCATATTAGCTGCAATTCTTTTTAATAAATTAGGGTTTTGGAGTTGGTATTGATATATAATTTTTTTTAGACGAACTAGATTTTCAGGATTTCCAAAAAGTTGTCTCGCATCGTAAAAAATTTGTAAATATCTCATTACTTCCCAACTTTCATCTTCCATCCATTGCATGAGTTGATTTTCCCACTTTTCAATTGATTTACACCAAACAGGGTTCGAACTCATAATATTCCCTTTACAGTATGGATAACCAACGATATGAAGCCCGTATGAAATCTCTTCACCTAGTGCTAAAAAATAGGCTTCATTCTCCCCATTCGAATTCAAATAGACTATTCCATGATCTTGATCACTGATTAATCCTTGTTCTAATCTCCCACCACTTCCGGTAATAAACCAAGTAAACTGACATGGAATTGGACTCTTGTTCATTTTTCTTAAAGCAACTTTTAAAACTTTGAGCATTACTTGATCATGAAATTCATTTAGTGATTTGCTGGAGTCAAGAAATGAGGAAATATGCTGTTCTTTCCATTGTTTAATCGTTTCATATGTTTCCATAAGTCACATCCCTTTAATTGAAAAGGCTGTCTAGAAAGTTCCCTTTCTTAAACAGCCTTTTTACTTCTTTAACTCTATAGTGAATGAATTACTTTTCAATAGTTGCCGCTGTAGTTAGTTTTACACTTTCTGCTTCCATTTGTTCTGGATAACCATAACTACCGTGTTCACTTATATCAAGGCCCATAATTTCTTCTTCCTCTGAAACTCGAAGACCAATAACCATATCTAGTACTTTTAAAATTATAAATGAAATAATAAATGCATATGCACCTGAAGCAACAACACCTAGTGTCTGAACTCCTAATTGTGTGAAGCTACCACCATAAAACAATCCAGCTTGACCCCATCCAATATCAGTTGATAATGCAGGGACAGCGAATAATCCGTTTGATAATGTTCCCCAAACACCTACAGTACCGTGAACTGATAATGCTGCAATTGGATCATCAAGTTTCATGTTATCAAATAGTTTCATAGAGAATACAACCATAATACCACCAATTAAACCGATTACGACCGCTGCCCATGGTTCAACGAATCCACATGAAGCAGTGATTGCAACTAGACCTGCAAGAGCACCATTTAATGTTGTTGGTACGTCAGCTTTCCCAGTTACTGCCCATACTGTGAACATTGCTGCAATTGCACCAGCACCTGCTGCTAGTTGTGTATTTAAAATAACAAATCCTAAGAATCCATCCGCAACGCCAAATGTTGAAGCGCCGTTAAATCCAAACCAACCAACCCATAAAATTAATACACCTAATGCAGTATAAACTTGGTTGTGACCAGCTAAATTATTTGAAGAACCATCTTTATTATACTTACCAATACGAGGTTTTAAGATCATTGTTGCTGCAAGAGCTGCCATCGCCCCAGTTAAGTGAACGACTGTCGAACCAGCAAAATCTTGTTTACCGTGATCGGCTAACCAACCACCGCCCCAAATCCAGTGAGCAACTACAGGGTAAATGAACGCTGAGAATAATACTGCAAAGATCACATATACTGATAATTTCGCGCGTTCAGCAAATCCTCCAAACGCAATTGTTAAAGAAACTAAAGCAAACATTACTTGGAATGAAAAATCAACCGCAGGAGTTAAACCTCCATCTGCTGCTGAATAGTCACCATAGAAGAAACTTGATAAACCAATGAAAGGATTTCCTTCACCATAAATAAATCCGTAGCCTACCGCCCAAAATACCAGTGTACCAATCCCGGCCGTGAAAATTGTTTTGCCAGCAATATGCCCAGCATTTTTCATTCTTGTAGAACCTGCTTCTAGTAAAATAAATCCTCCAATCATAAAGAAAACTAAAATAGCCCCAATTGCAACCCACAGGTTATCCATTAAGACGACAACTGCACTAACATCCATAAAACATTCTCCTTCCTACAAAAGAATCATCATGTTATATAATATTATTTATCTATGTTATAAAACATAACATGACGTTTATATATTTATTTTAACTTATAGGGAAATATAGTCAATATCATTATTAGATGATTTTTATCTAATGTTAGAAAATATTACGTGAGCGATTAAACCTATGACGATTATTATGTATTAGGAGCTGAACCGTTTACTTTCATCCATCAAGGTTTAACTCCATTACAATCTTGTTCTACAAAGATTTGCAGCCTTAAATAAGAAAAAATCACAAGCTTTTGCTTGTGATCGAAAAATTATGTTGAATTAGTTTAATAATTGATCAGTTAAATAACTAGGGAACATATAAATGCCATCGATTAAATCTAAATCATACTGCTTTTGTCTAAATTTTGATTGATACACATATTCCATAAGGACGATTTCATCATCGTTGGCGTCACAAAGTACACCTGATATAGACAATCCATTTTTAAACGCAACACCGATTGGCTGACCTATTAAAGCTTTTATCCGATCTTGCATTGTTTAGCCCCCTTCCTAACAGTGTATTAATTGTAGGAAAGAAGGCCTGTGCTTTTGTCTTTTAACGAGTGAAATTATTATAATTCGTCACAGTATCAAATTTTTTGACCACGCATCAATTTTTCAAACCGATCCATCAATGGATCTTTACTAGGTGTAAAATGGTAAGGATTTTTCTCCATTCCAAATTCAGCATTTTGTTTCGCCTTAGTGAAAACACTTAACTTGTCTCCTGCAGAAGCTGTAGAATCGTTAATGAAGTTTTCCTGAACCCCGTCTGGATGTGGACTCGTTTGAACGTGTTGATTCTCATTTCTTGGCATAAATTCATCTCCTTTTGCAGTTAATATGTCAAAAGGGTATAAGAATTATTCAAGTTAAATATATGAATGTAACGTTTTCTTACATATAAATACTTACTGAACAACTCAATTTAATAAAAACATAATAATTTATGAAACGTACAAACTAATTTTAATTAATTGATGAAAATCCTTTGACATACCACATAAAATAAGTTAAATTACCAAAGGGCGAACAATTAACGTCCTCTTTAAAAAAATATTCGCTTTTGAGGTGTATTATTAATGGATAATGTATTTGACTATGAAGATATTCAATTAATCCCAAACAAATGTATTGTGAACAGTCGTTCAGAATGTGATACTTCGATTATGTTTGGTGGATATAGATTTAAATTGCCTGTTGTCCCTGCAAATATGCAAACAATTATTGATGAGAAAATTGCAATACAGTTAGCTGAAAATGGTTACTTCTATATTATGCATAGATTTAACCCAGAATCTCGTGCAGATTTCATTAAAGATATGCACGCTAGGAAATTAATTGCTTCTATTAGTGTTGGTGTGAAAGAAGAAGAATATCAATTCATCGAGCAATTAGCGGTTGAAGATTTAATTCCAGAATTTATTACAATTGATATTGCTCACGGACATTCTAATGCCGTTATTGATATGATCAAACATATTAAAAACCACTTACCACAAACTTTTGTAATTGCAGGTAATGTAGGAACTCCAGAAGCAGTTCGTGAATTAGAGAACGCTGGAGCTGATGCAACGAAAGTTGGGATCGGGCCAGGTAAAGTATGTATTACAAAAATTAAAACTGGATTTGGTACTGGTGGATGGCAATTAGCTGCTCTACGTTGGTGTGCAAAAGCTGCAACAAAACCGATTATTGCTGATGGCGGTATCCGAACACATGGCGACATCGCAAAATCCGTTCGTTTCGGTGCTTCTATGGTCATGATTGGTTCTCTTTTTGCTGGTCACGAAGAATCTCCAGGTCAAACAGTTGTTAAAGATGGCAAAATGTTTAAAGAATACTTCGGTTCTGCCTCTGAATACCAAAAAGGCGAAAAGAAAAACGTTGAAGGTAAGAAAATGTATGTAGAACATAAAGGTTCATTAAAAGATACATTGATTGAAATGGAACAAGATTTACAATCATCTATTTCTTACGCTGGAGGAAATAAATTAGAAGCAATTCGTACCGTTGATTATGTAATTGTTAAAAATTCAATCTTTAACGGCGATAAAGTTTATTAAGAATAAGTAAGGAGCTCTACAATAGAGTTCCACACAGAGTGTCGACAAAATACCACGAGAGTTTCACCTCTGGAGGTATTTTGTCTTTTTTATGTTATTAGTTTATTATTCGATTGGAGTGGAAGGCGCAAAAGACTCCTATGGGAACATCACGAGCCGAAGCACCCGGAATCAGCGCATCGAGGGAGAAGGCTAAGGCCGTGCCCTTGGAAAGCATAGTGCCTGTAACGGAAATCGCCGATTTCTATATGTATTGTATAAAGAAAGAAGACCGCAAACAATCTCATAATTCTTTAAGTTTGTCTACAGTCTGAGGAACTCTACAAAAGAGTTCCTTCTTTTAATTATAATGTTCAATGAAAACTAAGCATGATTTAGAGTTAGGCTGTCTTATAAGTTACTCGGGGTTATTTAAGTGCTAACCATGCCCGATTTTGTTCCGTTTGAACCGATATGCTGCGACCAAAGAATGTAGATAAATGTTTTTCTGTTAATAACTCATTTATTCTCCCATTTGCAAAAACTGTGCCGTTTTTTAGCAATAATGCATTCGTAAAACAAGGTAAAACTTCTTCTATATGATGAGTTACATAAATTAATGTCGGTCCATTCTTTTCTTCTGAAATGACTTCAATGAAATTTAATAATTCCTCCCTCGCAAGTATATCTAACCCATTACAAGGTTCGTCTAATATTAATATTTTGGGGTTTGCCATTAATGCTCTTGCGATTAATACTCTTTGTTTTTCCCCTTGTGAAAGTACCCCGTATTCTTCATCTTCCAAATGGGTACAATTTAGCATGTCCATATATTTTCGGGCAGTTTCAACATCAGTCATCTCAACAGCTTCATATAATCCAATCGAAGCAAACTTACCACTTAATACAACCGCTAAAACCGAATCATTTTTACTAAATTCATATTTGATAGATGAGCTAACCAACCCTATTTCTTTTCTTAAATCTTGTAGATTTGTTTTTCCAAATTCTTTTCCAAGTACATTTGCTGTCCCCTCTGTTGGATAAATGTAGCCAGTAATGATGTTTAATAATGTCGTTTTACCAGATCCATTTAAACCGATGATACACCAATGCTCATTTTTTTTAACTTCCCATGATATATCTTTAAGTATATATTTGTTATTTCGTAATACCGAGATATTATTAAATTTTATCAAAACGATTTCACTCCTTTCTAATCTTGTTTTTCCTTTACAGTTAATCCTACATTATCCCAATTAAAGAAAACTATAGATGACTAAATTGGATAACTTATAATACCAGAAAAAATTTATCCATTTAAGAGGTTATTTTGTCAATCTAAAGTACTTCCTTTAACCATTGCTGTAACAGCTGGTTAAATTCGAAGGATGCTTTAAAAGGAGCATTATGTCCTACTTTATTAAAGATATGGATAGAAGCATTTTTCGAATTCTCTTTCAAGAATTTTAACGATCTTTTTACGATTTTAGTTTCATTATTTCCAATGGTGTATAGAATTGGCATTGTAGTTTCTAACAATTGATTTGAAACTTGGAAACGCATATTTTCAGTCATCATATTGAGGAATGCTGGTTTTGTGAAATTTAGAGACTCTTCAAAGTATCTATTAAAATATTTCTTAGGAACTGCCATACTACTTGCTTGTAATCTAGCAAACAATCGACTTTTTGTTAACGGAAATGACCATGATAGTAATATATCCAAAAAAAGACTTTTAGTTGGTATAACAAGTGCACTATTAATCATTGCCGCATTATATTGGTGAGGACTCTTTCCGATCATCGCTAAAGCAATTTGAGCTCCAATTGAAAAACCGACAACAACGACTTTTCTGTTGCTATATGATTTTGCTATCATTTGATTTAATGCTAAAGCGGTTTCGTGGATGTTAAATTGAGGATTTACTAATGTAAGTTCAGGAACAATCACAAAATATTCCTTTTTAAAAAATTGTATTTGGTCCTCCCACATCCAGCCTCCTACGCCTCCTCCGTGAAGGAATAGAATAACTGGATTATTTGGATTCCCATACGTTTCAATATTCATTAAAAACTTCCCCCTTACCAAAATAATTTAATATCTTGGAAAGGGAAAATTCTTAATTTAGATTCACCTAATATTGAATCTAGAGGAATTAATCCATAATGGCGGCTATCAGCACTTTTTAAACGATTATCGCCTAATACGAAAATAAATCCTTCTGGAACTTTCTGATTTCCAGTAATCTCTTCAAGTGTAAAGTTTTCAGTGATTCTATTTTGTAAAGAATTTGCTCCATCACGGTTCACGTATTGTTCTTCATATTCTACTCCATTTACTTTTAATATATCTTCACTCATTTCAATTGTATCACCTGGTAGTCCAATAACCCGTTTAATATAATATTCATCTTCATATGGTGCTTTAAAAACAACGTGATCAAAACGATCAATATGACTAATTTTACTAACAATAATTACATCTTTATTTTCATAGGTTGGAATCATAGAAGCACCTTTCACTACAACTGGTGAAAATATATATTCTCGACATACTAATGCCACTACAATACCAAATACGATTGCAAACATCCATGAGACTAACTCTTTTTTTGTTGAATTCTTTTTTTCCGTCATCCAAACTACTCCTCGTTCAAATTAGTTCACTAACTTAATCAATCTTACATGAATTTAATCAATTAAGTAATTGATGATACTATATTTA
>JAPSJC010000056.1:0-1324 GCA_031178355.1 Ureibacillus sp. | reverse complement strand
TTATACTATCTTTTAATATCTACTATTATAATTACTATGTAAAAAGAATTTTCCCTTTATTTGTACTAAACTTTGTAAAGAAAAGAAAAAACCGCGTAAAAGCGGTTTTTGTTTTCATTAAAATAAATACTTATTATCTTATTGTTTTTAAAGCTCCGCTCCACGCGATTACTTGGTCTAACATATCATTTACCGACTGAGTTTGAACATCTTTTGGCTTAAATACATTTCCATTTTCAAAATCAGTGAATAGAGATAATGCTGGATGAACGCGAACGTCAGCAATTGATACCTCACCAAGAATACCTCTTAAATGTTCAGCTGCACGAGCTCCACCTACAGATCCATAACTTACAATACCAGCTGCTTTGTTATTCCATTCATCACGTAAGTAGTCTAATGCATTCTTTAAAGCACCAGAAATACTATGGTTATACTCAGATACGATGAACACAAATCCATCACAACTTGCCACTCTTTGAGACCAAGCAGCAGCTCCTGATGCATCTCCACCCGCTTCACCTAATAATGGTAATTTAAATTCTGCAATATCGATGATTTCATATGCTGCATCTCCACGTTGATCTGCAATTCCCTTAACCCATTCACCAACCTGTGGGCTTACACGTCCTTCACGAGTACTTCCTAAAATGATACCGATTTTTAACATTTCTTTTCCTCCACTTTGTTGTTGATTGACTTCCTCATTTTTTCCAAATAACTTACTGAAAAACCCCATTTTCTGTTCCTCCAATGTTCCATCAATATGTATTTAAGGTTTGATGGTTGTATTTTTAACTGATTGTTTTGATTTTGCCAACATCAATCCTTATCTATACAGTCATAAATGGTAATCGGAAACATTAAACATTAATACTTTCACCATTGATTCGGGCATTTATACAGTCTATAGAATGGGTAATATTAGCAAAATCAAACTATTTCGAATTCAAGATATTACTTAAAAAATTAAAGGTTTTTGGCCTTATAGCCAACCTTTTTTAGCAAATTGTTTAATAGCGATAATTCTTCGTCGGTTACACAATTAAAAATTTCCTCAATCTTTTCAACGTGTTCCGGAAATATCACATTCATTAATTGTTTTCCTTCATCCGTTATAACAGCATATGTCACTCGACGATCAGTTGGACAAGCTCTACGTGATACAAGATGCTTTTCCTCTAATTTATCTACAACATAAGTAATACTACTACTAGCAATTAAAATTTTCTTCCCTATAGCCTGAATGGGCTGATCACCTTTATGATATAACAACTCGAGAACGGCGAATTCGGTTGGGTTGAGTCCATGTTTAACATGATCT
>JAPSJC010000055.1 GCA_031178355.1 Ureibacillus sp. | reverse complement strand
AATCTTTTACGAGTTTATATTATTAGAAAAATGGTTTCATATCTTCTACTTCACCAATTGCTTTCATCAAAATCTTTCTACAATACGGCAATGAATACTGGACAACATAACCTGAGAATACTGCAATAATAACGGTACCGACGCCTAAAGGTCCACCTAAGATAAACCCTATAACAGCAACTACTAATTCGATGCTCATTCGAGCCACTTTGATAGAACCGCCTAGTTTTTCAACAATCCACATCATTAGTGAATCGCGTGGTCCAGCTCCAAGATTCGGTGCTATGTACATTCCACAACCAAAACCTAAGACGAACAAACCTAGTAAGAAGTAGGTAACCGAACCCGACATAGATGTCGCATCAGGTAATAACCAATAATAGAAATCTATAAAAATACCACATAAAATCATATTTAACCAAGTACCGATTTTGGGGAACCCTTTCACCACAATAGAAGTAAACCCTATTATTAGTAGCCCCGTGATAATATTCCAAGTGCCAATTGATAATCCAAAGTTTTCAAATAAAGCAATATGGAGAACATCCCATGCACTTGTTCCTACTTCTTCACCCTTAATCACCATTGTAAATCCTAATGTCATGACTGCTAGACCCATTATAAAAAACGCCCATCGCCACGAATATACTTTTCTCATTTCCAGTTTTCCTTCTTTCAACATATGTAGCTTAAATATAAGTTTATATTACATTATTAAAAATATTTTTTCTTGAAAATTTATATTTTAATTAAATCCGCAAACTTAGCTCTTACAACTTTCACTAGATCATTCGGAGTTAACTTCATTTGCACACCTCTTTTACCAGCGCTAACAACTATATGACGAAGTTCCTTCGCATCATCGTGAACAAATGTTGGAAATAGTTTTTTCATTCCTACTGGTGAACATCCTCCGCGGATATATCCTGTTGTGCTTAGTAAATCATTCACGTGAATCATTTCAATTCTCTTTTCACCTGCAATCTTTGCACATTTTTTCAAGTCCAATTCATTCGTAACTGGGATTACAAATACAAAAAATTTACCCGGTCCAGCTGTTGTGACCAAAGTCTTATAAACACTTGAATCTGGGTGTCCAATTTTGATTGCAACTGACTTTCCATCAAGATTCTCATCAACTTCATATTCCAATAATTCGTAAATAACTTTTTGTTGATCCAAAATTCGAACTGCATTTGTTTTTGGAATTTTTTGTTTAGACACTTTTACACAGCCTTTGTTAAGATGATTTTAAGCCTGTACATGAGGTAAATAATTACTCTAATTCTTATAATATCAGAATTCAATCGCAATAACAGATTATTAAGATTACTGATACCAACTGTTCCATTATACAATAAAACGCTCAGTACCTACTGAGCGTTCGTTACCCATTATATAAAAAAGGAGTGATTAATTTCTTCAGTTGAAAACCCTTGTCCTGCCAATTGCATTTGACGATTATAGTTAGCCATGGCGTGCTGAAGTTTCCAATTTTGACGTACTATTGGAGAATTGTCACTTTCATTTATAACTTCACTCGTCCATTCCTTCCGATCAAAACTTTGTGAGAAATTTTCAACTATCCAACGCCCTAAATCCTCCGTTCCGAAAGAGTCTTTAGATAAACCCACTATTTTATTTTTCAGATTTATATCTATCTCAAACTGATAAAAAAATAATGAATTAAATGTACCTTGATCATCCTGTAAAGGATTAAATCGAATTGGTTCAAAATTTTCACTTTGAAAACTTCCACCGCAAGCTACTTCAAGCGAAACTTGTTGGTATAACTCGAAAGTTTTTCTATACTCATTTATCCATTCACTCACTGCATCACCACTTTTAGATTATTTCATATTGGTAAATAGTAGTAATTATTAACTTATAACAGTATGAGTAAATAACTCTCATTTTTATACACAAAAAAACCTGTGTAAAGGAATCCCTCTACACAGGTTTAAAATTTAAATATGTTCTTCTAATATTGTTTCTGCAATATTTACTGCATGATCTCCAACACGTTCAAGGTTACTAATAATATCAGCAAAAACGATTCCAGCTGATCCTGAACATTCAGCATTGTTTAATCGGTGAATATGGCGTTTACGGAAAATACGTTCCAATTCATCAATTTTATTTTCATTTTCAAACACTTGTCTCGCTAAGTCTTTACTTTGTTTATCTAAAGCTAAAAGCGATAGGCTTACTGTATCAAGCACAAGATTAAACATTTCTTTTAACTCATTTTCAGCATCTTCACTAAATTTCACACGGTTTGACACACTAAATTGAGTTAATTCAACTAAATTTTCTACATGGTCACCAATTCGTTCAATATCACGAATATTTTGGAATAAATTGTGATGAACTTTTGAATCTGCACCTGATAATGATTCTTTGGACAATTCAACTAAATAATCCGTTGTTACGCGATCTAGATTATTTATCGCCTCTTCTAATTGTTCCATTATATGAACATGTTTAGAATCCTTTGTAAATAGGAAATCTTGTGATTCTTGAAGTCCTCTAATAGCAAAATCACCCATACGTACTACTTCCGCTTTCGCTTGTCCTAATGCAATCGAAGGAGAAGTTTCAATTAATGATCGATCTAAATATTTCGGACCATACTCAATTGTTGCATCTTCACCAGGGACAATTTTCGTCACAATATAAGCGATGACAGCAACAAATGGAAGCTGGATTAAAGTATTTATGACGTTAAATGTCCCATGAGCAAATGCAATTTGCATTTTTTCGTCTAGATCTAAAACACCTGAAATCCACTCAACGTAATTTGTAAATAGTGGAAGAATTAATAAGAAAATAACTGTACCAATTACATTAAAAAGTACGTGTGCAGCAGCTGCACGACGGGCCACAACAGTTGCACCTAATGCCGCTAATACCGCAGTAATTGTTGTCCCAATATTATCTCCAAATAATACTGGTAAAGCTCCTCCAAGAGGGATTAAACCTTCTCCATACAGTCCTTGTAAAATCCCTACAGTTGCTGAAGAAGACTGAACAATTACAGTAAAAATAGTACCAGCTACAACACCCAATATAGGGAATTCACTGAAACTAACCGTTAAATCTATAAATGGTTCAAATTCTCTTAATGGTTTCATGCCACTACCCATCATTTCAAGACCGATGAATAGACCAGCAAAACCAAATAAGATTTGTCCAATATTTTGTATTGAGTTCTTTTTAAAGAAGAAAAGTAATACTGCACCTAATGCCATTATTGGATAAGCATATGTACCAACATCAAAACCAATTATAAACGCTGTAACCGTAGTACCGATGTTCGCACCCATAATAACACCAATAGCTTGTCTTAGATTCATAAAACCTGCACTAACAAGCCCCACAGTGATAACAGTTGTTCCCGAACTCGATTGTATTAGTATTGTTACTAGTATACCTACTAAAACACCCATTAACGGATTTGTTGTAAATCTATCTAAAATTTCGCGTAGTCGATCTCCTGCAGCTTTTTGCAGACCGTCACCCATAAATTTTATTGCAAATAAAAATAACCCTAGTCCACCTAGGAATTGGAAAATCATCGTCTGCCAATCCATAAAATAGTTTCCACCCTTTCAAAGTCTTCGACACTATTATTCATATTTCGAGCCTCTGTGTAAATATATTTACGATAATGAAATATAAAATTTACAAAACCTTTACAATAGATTAATAAAAAATACATAATTTTGATATTGCAGTAACAAATTGATCTTATTATTAAAGGTTATTGTTTATTTGCTTAATATTTTCCAATTCTCCTTAACTCCTTTAACTTTGTATATTTCGTTATTTATGTTTTCTGCAATTACACTTCTTTTATACATCTCAACTATTCACTTTCACTGAAACTACACTCAACCTATGCTATATTTAAACTTATGGAAAATGAGAAAGGATGTTAATTAATGGCAAAAAGCTTAGTGCTCGCTGAAAAACCATCCGTAGCACGAGATATTGCACGGATTTTAAATTGTAATAAAAAAGGAAACGGTTTTCTTGAAGGAAATCAGTATATTGTTACATGGGCTTTAGGTCACTTAGTTACATTAGCTGATCCAGAAAGTTATGATGTGAAATATAAATCGTGGAATATAGAAGATTTACCGATGTTACCACCAACACTTAAGTTAATAGTTATTAAACAATCTGGAAAACAATTCAATGCGGTAAAATCCCAACTAGTTCGCTCCGATGTTAATGAAATTATTATTGCTACTGATGCTGGCCGCGAAGGAGAATTGGTTGCTCGTTGGATTATAGAAAAAGCGAAAGTAAATAAGCCTATTAAACGTTTGTGGATTTCATCAGTTACTGATAAAGCAATTAAAGACGGATTTAATAATTTAAAACCTGGAAAAGAGTACGAAAATCTTTATGCTTCTGCAGTTGCTCGTTCAGAGGCTGATTGGTATATCGGTTTAAATGCTACACGAGCTTTAACAACACGATTTAATGCACAATTAAATTGTGGACGTGTTCAAACTCCTACAGTCGCCATTATTGCTACTCGTGAAGATGAAATTAAGAATTTCAAGCCACAAACTTACTATGGAATTTTAGCCAATACTGCTGACAATTTGCAACTAACATGGCAAGATGCTAATGGGAATAGCCGTAGTTTTAACAAGGAAAAAGTTGATGCAATTGTGAATAGAATTGGAAATCAAGATGCAGTTGTAACAAATATAGAAAGAAAAGCAAAAAAGTCTTTTGCGCCAGGATTATATGATTTAACCGAACTACAACGTGATGCCAATAAAATTTTTGGCTACTCTGCAAAAGAAACATTAAATATTATGCAAAAACTTTACGAACAACATAAAGTATTAACCTATCCTCGAACTGATTCTCGTTTTTTATCTAGTGATATCGTTAGTACCCTTCCTGAACGACTAAAGGCTTGTGGAATTGGTGAGTATCGGACATTTACAAACAAAATTCTGGCACAGCCAATTAAACCAACAAAAGCTTTTGTGGACAACAGCAAAGTTAGCGATCACCATGCAATTATTCCTACAGAAGGAATCGTTCAACTTGCTAAATTCACTGATAAAGAACGCAAAATTTATGATCTAGTGATTAAACGTTTCTTAGCGGTTCTATCACCTCCTTTTGAATATGAGCAACTAACACTACATTCAAAAATTGGAGACGAAACTTTTATCGCTCGAGGAAAGACCATTTTATCTAGCGGTTGGAAAGAAATATATGGACATCACTTTGATGATGAGGATACAAGCGATGACGTAAAAGAACAAATTCTACCGCGCATTGAAGAAGGCCAATCATTAAGAGTTAAGCTAATTTCCCAAACATCTGGTCAAACAAAAGCACCTGCTCGTTTTACAGAAGCAACATTATTATCCGCAATGGAGAACCCTGTAAAATATATGGGCACGCAAGATAAAAAACTAGCAGAAACGTTAAAATCAACAGGTGGACTCGGTACAGTTGCAACACGCGCAGATATAATTGAAAAACTATTCAATTCATTTTTAATTGAAAAACGTGGTGCTAAGGACATTTATTTAACTTCTAAAGGTCGTCAACTACTAGACCTAGTACCAGAGGAATTGAAATCCCCTACCCTTACTGCTGAATGGGAACTTAAGCTAGAACAAATAGCAAAAGGCAAATTGAAAAAAGACGTATTTATCTCTGAGATGAAAAACTATACAAAAGAAATTGTATCTGAAATAAAATCTAGCGATAAAAAATATAAACATGATAACATATCTACAAAATCATGCCCTGATTGCGGAAAACCAATGCTTGAAGTGAATGGTAAAAAAGGAAAGATGCTTGTTTGCCAAGATCGTGAATGTGGACATCGTAAAAATGTGGCGCGATTAACAAATGCGCGTTGTCCTAACTGTCATAAAAAACTTGAATTACGTGGAGAAGGCGAAGGACAAATTTTTGTATGTAAATGTGGACATCGAGAGAAGCTATCGACATTCCAAGAACGTCGTCAAAAAGACTCTAAAGGAAAAGTAGATAAACGTACAGTACAGAAATATTTAAAACAACAAAAACCAGAAGAGCCTGTTAATAATACACTGGCTGAAGCTTTAAAAGGACTAAAATTTGATTAAGTTTAATCTAATAACACTCTAATAATAAAGAAGAGGCTGGGACAAAAGCTATTTTAATATAAGCATACTTATTTGAAATGTTAATAATTTGCTTTTATATTTGCAAAACTCGTTTGTTGGAGATACAGGTGGAGACTCCTGCAGGAGAAAAGAGCAATGTCGAGACCACGCATAGTTTACTAGTGTGGGCTCGAGGGTCGCCTGCGGAAAGCGACGCCTGTATCGAAAACAAACGACACTATTGCTATAAAAAAAGTACAATCCAAAATGTATATTGGATTGTACTCTTAGACTTATGTCCCAACCTTCTTTATCATAACATCTGTTTGAGATAGATTCCTTTTAGCTGGGCTTTACATCCATAAAAAATAATAGAACGCATGACTCTTCAAATCTACTCTTTTATGTCATAAACTAAGACATCAAATAAATCTTCACCTACATAAAGTAGAATCGCCCATTCTCCAGGCTCAGGGATTTTAACAGACGATGGAATATGCGCATCAGCACCGTTATTTTCTCCACCAAGTTCAATAGTCCAACTATTTGAGTTATTGTATAATAGCGGATGGACCGTTTGGGACTCTCTATGATATCCTACTACCGTTAACTCTTCCATAGCTAATTCTGATACTCCCCATAAATGCCACATCCACTTTTGCTGTTCCAAACTAGGCATGTTAGCGCCAATTACCCCTACAATCTTCTCATTCCCCACCATACCGTCAAATTCTGTCGCCTTACGATCCCAATCAATTACCTCAAAATCACTGTCTAATACAAATTCGGGAAGGTCGTCAGGTAACGTCACCTTTTTCTCTTCAGAACATCCTGAAATGATTAGCCCAATCAACACACTCAAAATCAATGTAAAATATTTCACTTTGTTCAATTTACAACACTCCTTCTCCACTCAAAAACCTCTTTATAAGATTATAGTAGACAACCGGTAAATATTCCTTTTGGTTTATAAAAACAACCATGTTGATCCTTATATTCTAAATTTACGATTGAGATTAATAGAAATTAAATTTCCAACCTCAGTAATTACTAACGATCTAAAATGATGATTAAATCCGATATGGAAATTATACTATTTATTCAATTATTTTGATAAATAAAGACATTTAAACTAACTATCTCCTAAACGTATGAATAGATTAAGATATGAAGTAAAGTGAAAGGAGGTAGTCCAATGGAAGCAAGTATTTTAGAAACATTAATCAATCCTGAGTCCTATGTATTAATCCCAGTACTTTATATCATATTACTACTATTAAGGCAGACTCCTCGACTTAACCAATGGACACATGCTTGGATTATCACTGGGGTTAGCGTAATTTGCTGTTTTTTATATTTTGGCTTTAACATTCAATCATTTGTAGAAGGTGTTTTAGTAGCCGGTGCATCAATCCTTATTAAAGATTTAATTCATATTAGAATACGGCCTGGTAAAAATACTAAATAAAGATTAATATTTTAAAATAATAAGCTGATTTATATTATCCAATTAAATGGAATATATAAATCAGCTTTATTTACGAACAAATTAGACTAATTCTTTTGTCGTTACTTCGTATAAAATTTTGCCTAAACGTTTAATTCCCTCTTCAATAACCTCTGGTGAAGAATTTGTATAGTTTAAACGTAGTGTGTTTACATTTGTTTTATTTGTATAGAATGGATCACCAGGGACAAATGCTACCTTATCATTCATAGCCTTTTGGAATAATTCAAGCGCTGACATCCCCTCTTCTAGTGTAACCCAGATAAACATCCCGCCTTCAGGCTTTGTGTATGTCACAGTTGGTGGGAAGTATTTTGCTATTGCAGCCAACATTGCATTTGATTGAGTCTCATATAAATCTGTAATTTTAGCAATATGTGCTGCTAAATCATTATTTACTAAATAATCGTGAATAACAATTTGTGAGAATATGTTTGTGTGTAGATCCGTTGCTTGTTTAGCAGTGTTTACATGGTACAACAATTCTTTATTCTTCGTAATGATATAACCTAAGCGGAATCCAGGAGTTACTGTTTTAGAGAACGAACCAAGTAAGACCGAATTCTCTAAGCGACCAGCACCAATATACGGTAATTTTTCACCACTCCAACGAAGATCCCCATAAGGATCATCTTCAATTAATACAACATCATAGTTTTTCAATACTTCATAAATTGCATTTCGATTTTCTGCTGTGTATGTAATTCCAGTTGGATTTTGGAAGTTAGGTACAGTATAAATAAATTTAATTGATGGATTTTCCTCAAGTGTACGTTCTAATTGCTCAACATCTAACCCCTCATTCTTTAATTGAACTGGGTAAAATGTTGGTTCAGTTAAGGAGAAGGCTTGTAAAGCACCTAAATATCCTGGTTCTTCTACGATAATTCCTTCACCTTTATTAATAAGTACTTCTGAAAGCAATACTAAGGCTTGTTGTGAACCTGTTGTTATTAAAATATCTTCAGGATCAATCGTTAATCCATAACTACGATTGTATTTGTCAGCTATATATTGTCGAAGTGGTAAGTATCCTTCTGTAGTTGAATATTGAAATAATTTCGGACCATGAACTTCCATTGCCTTGTTAATTGTTTCTTGTAAGGCATCAATTGGAAATGAGATTGGATTAGGTAATCCCCCTGCAAATGATATTACATCCTCTGCACTCGCCACTTTTAATATATTTCGAATAAATGACGATGGTGTTTTTAAAATTTTATCTGAGTACTTCATTGTCGTTTCCCTCTTTTGCGCTAGTGATCGCTGAAAGGATTCTCTCTATATCCAAATCAGTGTTATCTGATTTTATCAGACTATTTAAAAAACTTCAAAGGAATATTTAGTGTATTTTAGAAAATTATCATAACGATGTTACTCTTTCGGTGGGAAAAATATAATTTTTTGCTCGTTTAACTATTTCCACTCCATCATAGGTGATGATTATTCTGTCTTTTGTATATTTTACATTTGCTACCAAAAAATGCCCTAATGTCATTTCAGGACAGTAGGACATTTACTTGTTATTCTGTAGCAGTTAATTCACTTTCTTTAAACCATTTTTGTTTTTGGATACCATTTGGCAATACATATTCTACCATATACACTATAGTTTGCTCAGCTGTATCGATTTCACCTTCTGCTCCAAACATGCCTTCTTCATAATCAGCTTCTAGTATAACCTCTGCTCCTGGTACAAGCATTTCTTCATCTAATCCCTGTAATTCTTCATGGACAATCCACTTATGATTTTCTTCTGGTTGTCCATCATTTGTAGGAATATATGAAACAGAATAGACAATCGTGTCATATGCACCAAGGATAATTCCTTGTGAACCTTGCATCCCTTCTTCATGCGCCGCATTTATCGTCACGACATCCCCAACAGTAAAAGTTGAATTCTCAGCCTCTTTAATTCCCTCTGGTACTTCCCGCGGGATAGAAGTTGTATCCTCTGCATTTAGAGTATTTGCTGTATTATCTGCTTCGTTATTAGTTGTTTCAGCACCTAAATCTGTATTATTTGCCTTATTTTCGTTTGCGTTATTTGTACCACAGGCTGAAAGGACAACTGCTAGTACAAATGTTACGAAACCTAAAATTATTCTATTTCTCATATTATTCCTCCTAATATCGTTAGCTTTAAACAGTTTTACTATCTATAATAAAAGGATTGAACAAACATATACTTTCTATGCATTTTGTTCCTTTTCATTTTGTTACATTTAAAAAAGATCTAAATTCAGTGATACTCACATAACTGTGCTCGTTTTATCACAACTACTGTGTTAATCTGTTAAGATGTTCTACATAATCTTTGTTAATAGTCCATCTCCATGAAAAAAGACGCTCACCATAAATAGAACGCCTTCAAAATCATTATTAATCATTGCAGCAAGTTCCATCTTCATTCAAATGACCGGAGCGATTAATTTTCGTTTCTAAATAGTTTCGATTAAATTCTGAAATGTCACCCCAAATTTGTTTCCTTCCCGTTAGTTTAAGCCCTGATGCTTTTAATGCTTCTACCTTTTCGGGATTATTCGTAACAAGTGCAACAGGCTTTGAACGTAACGTTTTTAAAACAAGAATGGCATCATCATAATTTCGCGAATCATTTACGAACCCTAATGCGTTGTTTGCATCGACCGTATCATACCCATTTTCCTGTAGGACGTAGGCTAATGCCTTACTGAATAATCCAATCCCTCTTCCCTCATGGTTTGCAAGGTAAAAAAGAGCACCAGTACCATGTTCTACGATTCTTCTCATCGATTCTTTTAGTTGAAAACCACAATCACATCGTTTACTACCAAAAATATCACCGGTATGACAAATGGAATGCATTCTTATAATAGCGTCTTCTTCATGTTCAAAATCACCATATACAAGAACACTGGATTGTTGCATTTCTGCGAGGTTCAAGTCCGTAAGTCTTTCCATAATGTTTTCAATATCCTCAGTTACCTCTTTACAGTTTAACCAACAATACCATTGGAACTTTACTGTCTCTCCATATAAATTAACCGGTAAATTAACGGGACCAACTAAATAAATACCACCGTCTTTAGTTCTTATTAATGTAATTTTCTTTTCTAAAATTGTGATTACTTTGCTATCCAATTTTGTTTTTTTCACGAACAATACCTCCCTTACTATAGTGTGCATATTTCCAATATTTTTATGATGTTGCAACTAATTTTAGAAAGATTATTCAATTTGTTAAAAATGAAGATGGATACTTGTAAAGGTGCACGTTTGATTGATTTTTATTTATTTAAAATCAGGCTAATTTAGGAGAGGAAAACGCCTATGTACATATGTCCAATAAGCATATCTTGAGCTGATGACATTATAAAGGAGTGAAAGTAATGGATCCACGATTAAAACAATTACTTGAAATGACTAGCCTTTACGGAACATTAGCAAAATTTTACGAGCACATTGATCCCGAGAAGCATATCTATTTTTATCAAAAACATTTTATGGCTGAAAAGCAGTTAGTACAAATGTATTGGGCATTACACGATTCAAACAATCATCATATGTAAGCTAGTAAAAAAAGATGCCGTTCATGGATTACATGAACGACATCTTTTTTCATTTTGAGCTTTGATCTATCATTTTATTAGTTACGAATTGTTTTTAAAGCTGTTGCCCAAGGAATTACTTGATCCAACATATCATTAACAGATTGTACTTGATGCTCACTTGGTTTAAATTCATTACCATTAACAAAATCTGTGAATAATGATAATGCTGGGTGTACGCGTACGTCTGCAACTAATAATTCACCTAAAATTCCTCGTAAGTGTTCTGCAGCTCTTGCTCCACCTACTGAACCGTATGATACGATACCTGCAGCCTTGTTATTCCATTCTTCACGTAAAAAATCTAATGCGTTTTTAAGTGCACCAGTAATTGAGTGATTGTATTCTTGCGTGATGAATACGAAACCGTCTTGTTTAGCGATTGCTTGAGACCAAGCTGCTACGCCAGAAGTATCGCCACCTGCTTCTCCTAATAATGGTAACTTATAGTCAGCGATATCGATGATTTCATATTCTGCATCACCGCGTTTATCTGCAATTTCTTTTACCCATGCTCCAACTTGCGGACTAACTCGACCATCACGTGTAGACCCTAAAATAATACCGATTTTAAGCATATCATTTCCTCCTATTGCTATGAATTTGTTACTTTGTTCGGTAAGAAATAGTACTTCGAATTCAAATATACTGAATTCGAGATAATAATAACATCTTTATACAATTAGGTCAAAAAACTGATTTCTACCTTAAAAACAAGAAGCATATAACTAAACATGTATCATTAGCAGGTGCTTTATGGTATAGGTATTGGAATTTAAAACAAAAATTAAAATGTTTTTTAAATTTATCATCAACTACCTTGAAATATGTGGTAATATATTTTTTATTTTTAGTAAGGTCGATTGACCATTAGAAAGAGGATGACGATGTCAGATACTATTCAACAACCAAAAGAAAAACTCAATTTATTTCATTTAACTTGGCCGATCTTTTTAGAGATTTTCTTATTTATGTTAATGGGGCTTGCAGATACATTCATGCTAGCTGCTGTATCTGATGATGCAGTTTCAGGTGTAGGGACTGCGAACCAATACATACAAATCGCGATATTAATTCTTGGCGTTGTTGGGAGCGGTGCTTCGATTGTAGTTGCCCAGTACCTTGGATCTCGTCAATTTCTAGAAACAACAAAAATATCCGCATTAGCTGTGACACTCAATTTTTGCGTTGGGGTTGTAATGTCGATTGTTTTCTTATTGTTTTCTAATCATTTGATGATAATGATGAATTTACAAGGTGATGTTCTTGAATATGCGAAGAGCTATTTAATTATTGTTGGAGGAGCTATATTTTTACAAGCTATAATCAATTCATTGGCTGCTATAATCCGCGTTCACGGATGGACAAAACAAACGATGTATGTGTCACTTGGAATGAATATCATACACGTAGTTGGAAACTATATTTTAATTTTCGGACACTTTGGTGCTCCTGAATTAGGAGTTCAAGGAGCTGCAATTTCAACTGTTTTAAGTCGTTTACTTGCGGTATTTATTTTTGTATGGTTATTTTATCAAGTACTTGAAGTAAAGGTTAAATTACGTACATTCTTTACTTTTTCGAAAGATTATGTTCGTAAGATCTTATCTATTGGAATACCAAGTGCATTAGAACAAATTATGTACCAAGTATGTCAGATTGTTTTCTTATATTATGTAACCTACTTAGGTACAGAATCGCTTGCAGCACGTCAATACGCTGTTAATATTTCCATGTTTACTTATCTTTTTGCAATGGCTATTGGAATGGGGACCGCCATCATTGTGGGGCGTTATGTAGGGGCTGGTAATCAAGAAGCAGCTTATAAACAGTTATGGGTCAGCGTCAAAGCGGCAATGGTCTTTACATTTGTGATGGTCATTATTATTACTATTTTCTGCGAACCATTAATGGATTTATTTACGGATAATCCGGAAGTTATAAAAATCGGTGTCTCGGTTCTTTTACTTAGCATCTTGCTTGAAACAGGACGAACAATGAATATTACGATTATCAATACGCTGCGTGCAACTGGTGACGCTCTCTTCCCAGTAAAAATCGGCTTTTTGTCGATGATCTGTATGAGTATACCTCTAGGGTATCTACTCGTTTTTGTACTTGATTTTGGTTTAGTTGGAGTTTGGCTAGCGATTGCCGCTGATGAATGGTGTCGCGCAATCATTGTCTTCTTTAGATGGAAGAGTCGAAAATGGGAGCGTTATTCCCTCGTTACTCCGGATACAGAGAAAGAAGTAACGAAATAGAAATAGGGCTTGACAATAAAGCACATTCCATCGTTCATTATGGAGTGTGCTTTTTTGATATAGTAACGGTCATTTCAGATGCAGACCGCGCTTTCCACAGGGCGCCCTGGTACCCAAACTGTAAACTATGGGTGAGCTTGTCCCTGTCACTTTGACTAGAAATATCAAAGATAATACAAATAATAAAACCCTCTAAACCGTTAGATCGGCCTAAAGGGTTAAGCATCTCGTTTTTCTTCCTGTTCACTATCTTCTAAAGTTGTTGTTTGTGTTATACTATTCTTAATTTTCTGGATATATGCAACTGCTTGCTCATATAAATACTCAATCTTTTCTTCTAAGAAACTCGTGCGCTCAAATAGAATAAATCGCACATTGTCAATTTGATGTATAATTTTTTCAATAATCCCTTCTTGACCATCGACCCGATGAATCACTTCTAATTGTGTCTCTTCAATATTCGTAATTTTGCCCGCAATTTCATTTTGAATGTTTGTTTGTTCATCCATTTTATTAAGCATTTGCTCATTCGATGCATTAACTAATTGAAATTGATCCATCACTTCATCCCTAAAATTAGATAACATCTCTAATCGTTGGTTTATGATTACCTTTGTCTTACCTAAATCATCTATTTGGCTAATGACTTCTTGTTGGGATCTCGTTAAATTTTCAATCTGAGCGAACAGTTCTTTTTTATCTTGTTGATCGTTTTGCATTATTTTTTGTAGACTTTCTTGTTTACTTTCAAGTTTTTGTAACCATGTCACAATTTGTTTTTCTACTCGTTCATGTTCTCTATGAAATGTTTTTAATTCATAAATTCGATGTTCTAATTCATCCAACTGTCTCTTTTGTTGACTATAATGTTTATTCTGAGTGCTACTTATCGTATCAATTGCTGTATTCATTGACTTGTTTGATGCTTTTTGTTCCTTAACAAATTCTGTAAAAGTATTGATACAGTATTCAACTTGATTCGGCTCAATGATTGCGCCATGGGTTTTATATACATCTGGGTGCTGCTTTTTATTGATAAATAATCCCACTCCATACACCCCCTGTTATTCTTACCTAGTGTATGCACTGGACTAAAGTTGGGGCACACAATTAAAAAAACATGACACATTTGTGTTGTGCCATGTTTATATTAATGATTATCAACAGGTTCTTTGGGTAATGTTTGACTTAGCTTACAATATTGTACAAATACACGTGCTAGTTCGCGAAGTCGATTTTGAATTTCTATATCCGTAATTTCATCGTTTTCATTAAAATGTGATGTGTGTGTATAGACATAATTTGGTGTTACTAAACAGCGGAAATAATCCAGTATAGGTTTAAACTGATTTTCCACCACTAAATGATGTTGGTACGTCCCACCACTTGCAACAATAGACGCTGGTTTATATCGCAATGCTTTCGGAGAAATCATATCTAAAGCGTTTTTAAGCACACCAGGAATAGAAGCTTGATAAATTGGTGTAGCAAAAATATAACCATCTGCCTCTTCAATTTTTTGTATCATCATTTGCATATCTTCATTTAACGGACTACCGTCTAAAATTTGATGTTTCAATTTTGAGAAATATAAAATCTCAAGTTGTAGGTTGTGATCGTATTCTTTTATATATTGTTCTACTTGTCGTAGTATTGCACCTGTCTTTGTTCCAAATACTGTGCCGTCTACAAGAAGAATCTTCATGTTGTATTTCCTCCATAATCATTATTTCCATAATTATTTTAACAGATGCTACAGTTCTGGAATAGGAAACAAGTTTTAAAAGGAAAGAAATTCAGTCTTTCGTCTGAGATGATGTGTTGTTTACTTTACTTAATGCTTTTTCTATTTTCCGAGTAGGCGACGTTAAACTAATAATAGTTGATCCCGTCTCAATTGAACTTTTTCTATCACTTGTAAAGAAATTAATTTTATTATCTTTATCTACAGTAAAAAGCGGGATTGTCTCATTACCGTTATCTTCATGGAAGTTTTCTAAGGAATATTGTTCTGTAATAACTGTTTTACGTATCATAAATCCCTTTTCAACGTAGTTATTTAATGTATGAATATTATATTCAGGTGAGAAAAGTTTTTTTCCACCAATTGATTTACTATAGTCTTTTGGATCTCCTATATGAATAGGAGTTTGATAAATGTGTTCACGACCAATTTCCGGGGCAAATCTTTGACTAATGAGCGCATTATAATCATC
>JAPSJC010000142.1 GCA_031178355.1 Ureibacillus sp. | reverse complement strand
ACCCCTTTTTGAAAGGGTGATCCATAATGATCGGTTTATTCCAAACTTTTGTCCAAGCCTCGTATACTATTTATAGAAACAAACCATTTGTTTGCTCATTCCATTTTTCTTCAATGATGCTACTATCTAGAAGGTTACGTAATTCTCTCTCTGCTTCTGCATATAGATTACAATACGCAACTGCATCATACATAGCTGAACGATACTTCGCTACAATTACTTTAATATTCTCTTCTTCTATTTCTGTTGGATGACAATGCTGAGCGATATCGAAAACTTGATCCCCACTACGTGATGGGTCTGGGAAGTATACATGTGGTTCTGTACTGTCAAATATACAGAAGTTTAATTCAGGAATGATGACCATATCAATCGAATTTGAATCAAGGCCACACCATACTTTCTGAACATCATATCCTCGATTTAGGGCCTCTCCTGCAAGTTTTTTCATCATCGATGACTTTCCAGTGCCTGGATAGCCTTTGATAAAGTAACGGTTCTCTAGACTTTGAGTAATACTTTGAACCGTATCCCGTGCGCCAGCAGGTGTTAATGTTCCAAGAAGGCGGTGGGTTTCATTTCCGCGTTTATTTAACTGATTTTCCCCAAATAAATTTTTAATTAATTGGACGATTTGCTGATTCAATCCATTCCAGTCCATATACCTTCTTGTTTCAATTTCCCAATCATCATGAATTTTAATAGCCCTCGCTAGAGCTTGAAAACATTTGTCATGCCATTTATTTTTATCGTTGTTTAGCTGAACAATTTTAGCGCTATGGGAAGCTAATTTCATTTCATCTACACACTCATATAATGAAATTACTCTATCTCTGCTTCCATATAAGGTTGGTTCAAATGGTGGATTTGTCGCCTGAAGGAAAAGGATATTGTGTGGCTCTTTTACAAAGAGAGCTTCAAATGTATTTTCAAAAAGTGGGTCATGGAAATATTCGATATCTACTTTTTGATTATGATAATGGATTCCGAGATTATTCAATAACTCAGATACTTTAAATCCGTGTGCTCCTTTTATGTAGCATACGGTTTTCGCTTCTTCGATTAATTCTTTATAAAGATTTTTCATACCTTGCCCAGTTAACGCTTTCCCAAAGAAATGTAAGATCGTGCTGTTCAAGTTGTCATCCTTCCAAGAGTTTCTTACCCTATTTTTATGTAACAAAAGCGAAAAAAGTGCCTAGGACATTTAGAAAAACACAACTCGGGCCAGAAAATGAACAAATCCTACAAAGCCACTTCCAGTAGCAACGGCTTTGTGACCTACTTCGTATTGGCCAGAGTTAATGTTTATCTTATGCAGATTTCCATATATCCTTATCTCTATCCGCATAATATCCATGAGCACTTTACTTACTTAATTTTTTGTCATTGAGTAAGAATGATAATTTGACCCCATAATTAAAGCTACCTTGTACATAATTTATTGGGCCCTTGTTATGTTGTATGACACATTTAAATTACTTCTAATTCTTTACCTACTTTTTCATAAATACTTAAAGCCGCATCTAACATCACTTTAGTATGTGTAGCAGTTGGCATATTTCGAACACGTCCCGTACCCTTTGGCACTGTTGGGAATACAATTGATTTTGCATAAACGCCTTCTTCTATTAATCGTTTTGAGAATTGTTGTGTTAGTTTTTCTTCGCCTATTATACAAGGTGTAATCGGTGTTTCTGAAATACCAATATTAAATCCTAATTTTTTCAGTCCTAACTTAAGATAATTCCCATTTCTCCACAGTTGTTCAACTAAATCTGCTGAATCTGAAATTAATTGTACAGCTGCAGTTGTTGCAGCAACATCCGCAGGGGTTAAAGCAGTTGAAAATAAAAACGGTCGTGAACGTACTTTTAACCAATCGATTAGATTTTGTTTCCCTGCTACATACCCACCAACTACCCCAACTGCTTTGGATAACGTACCGATTTGAAGATCCACTTCTCTTTCTAAGCCAAAATGTTTTACTGTTCCTTTACCCATCCCAGTTACACCAGAACCATGTGCATCATCAACGTAGGTAATGAGATTGAATTCCTTTGCCACTTCTACGATTTGCGGTAATTTAGCAATATCACCATCCATTGAAAAGACACCATCTGTAATAACCATAATTTTATTGTATTTACCTGATGTAACGGCGTCATACGCTTTTCTTTTTAAATCTTCAATATCGGAATGATTATAGGCAAGGATCTTCGCTTTCGATAATCGGCAACCGTCGATAATGGATGCATGATTCAATTGGTCAGATAATATCGCATCATGTTGATCCATTACTGCTGATATAGCTGCCATATTACAATTAAAGCCAGATTGATAAGATATCACTGCCTCTGTCCCTTTAAATTCAGCAAGCTTTTCTTCAAGTTTCAGATGCAAATCAAGCGTTCCATTGATTGTTCGAACGGCTCCTGCTCCAACACCATACTCATGAATTGCATCAATTGCCACTCTTTTTAGTTCGTCATGAGTAGCTAATCCTAAATAATTATTTGAAGATAAGTTAATCAGTTCACTACCTTTTATTTTAATGACAGGACCATTAGCACCTTCTACTGTATCAATTTCATTATATAGCCCTTGATCCCTTAAACTTTGCAAATTCTCATTTAAAAACTTCTCTAAAACTTCCCCCAACATAACCCCTCCTTCGCGCTATAATTATTTTAATATTCAAAATTGTTTGTGTACCTGGCACGCAGACAATTCTGCGTGCCAGGTACACAAACAATTCTGTATGCAGGATATACGTTTTTTACTGTAGATTTAACATCTTATAAGAAAGATACTTATTTTAAGAACGATTCAAGTGTGTGTTGGTCCACTGGGCCAATGATTTTTTGATTGATTTGTCCACTCTCATCTATTACATAGGTAGTAGGTATGGAGATAATTTCATAAAGGTTACCATATTCTCCGTTAACATCTAGTGGGATGTTGAAGGTTAATCCGTATTCGCTAATAAATCTCTCCAATGAATCCAAACCATTGTCTCTGCTAGTTAAATTCACTGCGATGATTTCGATTTCATCCCCATGGTCCTCGTAGAAATTTTGCATGTGTGGCATCTCTGCTTTACAAGGGGGACACCAAGTGGCCCAGAAATTTAAAACTACTTTCTTACCACGGTAGTCTGATAACCTTACCGTTTCCCCTGAGAGTGTCTGCAATTCAAAATCAGGTGCTTCATCCAGCACTAGCTCTTTATTTGCCTTCTCAAAATTTAATGCAACAGAGGAAGCTAATATGACAATGAGCATCCAAGATATTATATTTTTTATAAGATGTTTTTCTTTCATTACTATAAAGCACAAGGCAAATACACTAATACTAATGAACGTCCAACCTTCTACTGCAAAGAGCTTCTGATTATATGCCAAAAAAATAGTATTTAATAAAATTAGAATAAAGAGATGAGATAGATCGTTCTTATTCCTCCTTTTTATTGCCATCCATATCACTATGATTAATATGAAAATTCCAACAAACCAATCGCCGGAAAGTAAGAAAACTCCTGCTTGCATTAATAAATAAAATTCTACAAATGAAACTAATAGGTCTTTCCAGTTCAACTGTCCATTTTGTTTGGTTCTGTAAATTAAGATAATTGCAGCTATCAAAACTCCTAATATATGCCCCCATAAACCACCGTTAAAATAAAGTGCAGACATTGGATTTTCAATAAACATCGGCCACTCAAAAAAGATATAACTAAATTTCCACACAATGATGTAATAAAACAACGCATCATGAAGGAGGGATTCAGACTTTTTATAGATAAATTTTTCAACTAATATGAACAATAGTAACGCTAAGATAAACGCACCCCATTCTGCGTTTATCGTAATGTTACCGATTTGAATAAATGACACTATTCTCCCCCCTTTTAAAATTCATCTGTTACTAATACGTAGGATATGCTCCTCATTATACCTTTTAAGGTATATCATAATGGAATAAAAAAACTCGTAAAAGACTACCAATCTTTTACGAGTTTATATTATTAGAAAAATGGTTTCATATCTTCTACTTCACCAATTGCTTTCATCAAAATCTTTCTACAATACGGCAATGAATACTGGACAACATAACCTGAGAATACTGCAAT
>JAPSJC010000141.1 GCA_031178355.1 Ureibacillus sp. | reverse complement strand
CCTACAACAGTATATTGATTACCTGCTTTGTTTAAATTATTCCCTACCGAATGAAAGAATCCATTCTCTTGATTGAGCTCTCGAAGGAATTCGATATCTTTTATAAACATGGTTTCGATCTGGTTGAGTTCAGTTGTGTTTGTATTCATCTTAGAATAGATCCATAACCCGAGTATGAATATCATTATAGTAAGGACAACTACAATACCTCTTCCAACTCTCAAAATATCAACTCCTTCATTTGCCTCATAATTTACTATATTGTTCATTACTTTTGAAAATGAAATCTAATTTTAATCATTTCATATAAAAAGGCTTAGTCCTTTTAAATAAGAACCAAGCCTTCAACTATAACCAAATTAACTTTTTAATATATGTTGTTTACCGGATTTAATGGTTTTTCACCTTTTAATACTAACAGTAGATTTATAGCCGCTACATCTGCCATTTTGTTTCGAGTAGTGATACTTGCGCTTCCAATGTGCGGGAGCGTAACAACATTTTTTAATGTTAACAATGGGTGATCCAATGGAACGGGTTCTTCTTCAAAAACATCTAACCCTGCAGCCCATATCTCGCCATTTTTTAATGCTTCATATAAGTCTGTCTCGTTTACAATTCCACCTCTAGCGGTATTGATCAGAATGGCGTTTTTCTTCATTATTTTAAAGTGCTCAGCTGTGATTAAATTTTTTGTTTCTTCCGTATACGGCGCCATAATCACAACATAGTCAGATTCTTTTAATAATGTAGTTAAATCGGTATAAGTGGCACCAAGTTCTTTTTCAACTTCGGGTTTTGGACTACGGTTATAATAGTAAATCTCCATGTTGAAACCTTTTGCTCTTCTTGCAACAGCTTCACCAATTCTCCCCATTCCGATGATTCCAATTTTCGCGCCATATATATCTTGTCCCGTTAATAACATTGGCGACCACGACGACCATTTCCCTGCTCTTAGGAAATCTGACGCTTCCACTAATCTTCTTGCCGTCGCCATAAGTAAGGCAAAAGTTAAATCTGCAGTCGTTTCAGTAAGTACATCTGGTGTATTTGTTACAACGATACCTTTTTCAGTAGCTACATCCACATTAATATTGTTATAACCTACAGCGAGATTACTAATCACTTTTAAATTAGTTGCTTTATTTAATAATTCTTCATCCACAGAATCTGTTAATAGACAAAGTAAACCATCTATTTCTGTTATTTTGTTCTCTAATTTTTCACGAGGTATAGGTGTATCTTCTTCTTCCCAAACCATTACATCACAATATTCTCGCATATTAGCAATTACTGATTCTGATATTTTCCTTGTAATTAAAACTTTCGGTTTCATGTGTTATTAACCTCACTTTATTTAAATATTTGACATGAACTAGGACCTGTTTTTAAACCGTTTCAATGTTTAATGTATATTCCCTCTAATTTACTTCAACAAAAAAAATGTTAATCCTTTATTATCGGATTAACATTTTTTAAAAGAAATTGTTTTTAGTAGCTCAACGTTCTAAAGATATAGCTTTTAGCCCCAAACTACTTTCACAATCAACAATTAACTTCATTTTATTATCGACCTAAGAGTTCTCTTCCGCTATGGTCTCCTTTAAATAATCAATATATAGGTTCGCTAATGCGCTGTTTGTAACCTCTTTATGCGTGATATATCCTACAGTAATCCGCTCATCTACTTTGAGAGGCACCGAAACTATATCACTATTTAGCTCCTTACTAATAACACCTGTTGATATGGTGTATCCATTTAACCCAATTAATAAATTAAACAATGTCGCACGATCACTTACTTTAATATTTTTCGGTCTAGAGAGCGTACTTAGGATTTCTTCAGAAAAATAGAACGAGTTGAAGTCTCCTTGTTCAAATGATAAATATGGTAATGGAACTAGATCATCTAATGTAACATATTCATTATTAGCTAGTGGATTTCGCGAACTAATAAATACATGGGGTTTTGCTTCAAACAGTTCATGAAATGTTAAATTTCCTTCACGTAAAAACTTGTTAATAACTTTCTGATTAAAATCATTCAAATATAAAATACCTATTTCGCTTCGCAAATTTTTAACATCATCTATTATTTCGTACGTTTTCGTCTCTCTTAGCGTAAACTCGTATTCGTCACGATTGTAATGCTCTATTAATCGAACAAACGCACTAACAGCAAATGCATAATGTTGAGCAGAAACTGAGAAATGATGTTGGGAAGCTTTTGTGTTTATATAACGATTTTCAAGTAATTCTGCTTGTTCTACAACTTGCCTTGCGTACCCTAAAAACTCGGTACCTTCTTGTGTAATAATAATCCCTTTATTTGTTCTAGAAAAAATGGTTATCCCAATTTCTTTCTCAAGTTCTTTAATGGCGTTTGACAGACTTGGCTGACTAATAAATAAATTTTGTGCAGCTTTACTAATGGATCGACTTCTAGAAACTTCAATAATATATTTTAATTGTTGTAAAGTCATGTGTAATACCTCATTTCCAATACATTCTTTACTATATGGCTCATTATAAGCGAATTCAAGGAAATACAGGGTTTTCGTTTTCCTTTATACTATTAGTATATAAAAAGAAGCCGCATCTATGGTTGATGCGACTCTCTTTTATTAAATTATTGTAAACTTTCAGCGATTTCAAGCACTTGGTCTTTTGTAAGTTCTGTACTTGATACTACTAAATCATATAGTAAACCGTTTTCTTCCCATGTAATATTTACATAGTCTTCCATTTCGTAGACAAGTCCAGTTGTTCCACGGACGGAAATTTCTTCTCCTTCATAATCAGCCAGACTATAGTACTCTAGAGGGTTAATTGAAAACATAACCCAGTTATCTACATCTTTATCGAAGCTTAACGTAGCCATTTCCATAGACTCATCATAAAAGCCTTCAGTAAATACATAATCTTCTGGAATAGCAGTTGGAACCACTACTTGGTAACTAGTTAGTTCTTGAACTTCTTCAATAGAAAGGCTTTCTTCATAGTACGTATCTTCTTCAGAATACATTTCGTCTTCTGTAATTGCATTTTCAATTGCTTCAGCTGGAACTTCAATTGGCTCTACACCATTAATATTTGAGATTATTGCTTCACCTGTCATTTTTAATGGAATCTTTGTTCCTTCCATATCCATTTCAAGGTCAATATTGAAGACTTGTTTTGTTTGGATAAATGATTCTTTATCAACGTGATACTCTAAATCAATTTGATTAATCGTCATAGAGTTAACTAGTTCTTCCATTTCTGGAGCAGCAGAGAGGTCTCCACCTAAAGATGAAGAAACATAATCTTCCACTAGTACTTTAAATGCCTCATCGTTACCAGATAGAGTTAAGATATATTGATCTTCTTCTTCAGTCATTTCAAATTGCTCTTCAAACTGTTTTAATTGGTCCAAGCCTTCTTCGTTTAACTGATTAAAGCTTGATATGCCTAATGCTTCTGCATCCATTTTAACCCATTGCTCAAACATACTCATGTATACTTCGTTTTCTTTTAAGTACATTTCAGAAATCATTTCCATGCCAAATACTTCCATATTAATGTTTAAATACATAGCATCTGGATTATTCGTAACGTCGCCAGTAAGCGTCATTTTTTGTTGCATATCTTCAGCATCAATATCCATATCCATTTCAATTGAGTAGCTTTCTAAAGCTGTACTCGCTTCAATCGATTTAGATAGTACTTCAGACTTGTCCAATTCTTTTGTTCCACATGCAGCTAAAACAAGTAGTAGCAATAGACTAGTTATGTATAAACCTATCTTTTTCATTAATATTTGCCTCCAGGAGTATAATTTTATTAAGCTTCCGTTTAGCAAATCATATCATTTAAATGATAATTTGCCTATCTATTATTCTACTATATAATTCCATGTATAAAATGGTAAAGATGGGTGGAATTGCTTTGAAGTATACATTTAAATTTTGTCTCGTAAAACAGTTCGAACCTGCTTGTGAAAATAGTTTTCTGGTTGTACTCGCCGAATACATTATAATAAAAATAATCTTATTATCCCATTTGACATTAACACAATTTCCCATTATTATAAGGGTGTAAGTATTCACTTGCATTACTAGTTGAAAGTTGGAATTGTATGAACGAACTTAACAATAC
>JAPSJC010000140.1 GCA_031178355.1 Ureibacillus sp. | reverse complement strand
CCCCATCTTTCACTGCTACGCCAAGACGGTCAGCATCTGGGTCCGTTGCTAAGAGTAATTCCGCACCTACACGTCCACCAAGCTCAATCGCCATCTCAAACGCCGCTTTTTCTTCTGGGTTTGGATAAGAAACCGTTGGAAAAGCACCATCTTGAACCGCTTGCTCTTCAACAATATGGATATTCGTAAAACCTGAATCCTCTAACCCTCTCACTGTTGGATTTAACCCTGAACCATGTAAAGGTGTGTAAACAATATTAATATTCTTTTCAATATCTTTACGCTGCATTAACGACATCAATGCACTATTATAAGCAACATCAATTTGTTCTAATATTTCCGTACAGAATCCTGATGCAAGAAGCTCGTCTTTAGCCATAGAAGGCACTGCAAAAATATCTTCTACCGCTTCCATATGTGCAACAATTTCATCAGCAAAAGCAGGCGTTAATTGCGCCCCGTCTTCCCCATACACTTTAAACCCGTTATATTCTTTTGGATTGTGACTCGCTGTAATCACGACTCCTGCAACTGCATGTAAATAACGCACTGCAAAAGAGAGCTCTGGCGTTGGGCGGCTTTCTGTAAATATGTAAGATTGAATGCCATGACGAGCTAAAACACCAGCTGTCTCATACGCAAACTCTTGTGAAAAATGTCGTGTATCATAAGCAATAACCACACCACGAACTTTTGCCGCTTCCCCTTGACTCTCAATTTGACGCGCAAGCCCTTCAGAAACGAGACGGATTGTATGAGAATTTATTCGGTTAGTTCCCGCACCAAGAAGACCGCGCATACCACCAGTACCAAAAGGAACCGTTTGATAAAAACGATCTTCAATATCCGAAGTGCGATTAAGGATTTCATTTAACTCATTTGTGTAAGTAGCATCAGCCTTTTCAAGCCATTCCGTATATAATTTATTCATGAATTTTCACCACATCTTCCTTCAATAGCTCTAACATTTTCTGTTTATAGGCTTCAACACCTGGTTGATCAAAAGGATTTACTTCTAGTAAAGACGCACTAATCACACAAGCTTTCATAAAGAAGAACATTAAATAACCCACATGATATGCATCTAGTTTTGGAACGCATATTTTCATAACGGGAACGCCGCCTTCTTCATGAGCAAGGACAACACCATCTTTTGAAGTGGCATTAATTTCATTCATAGAACGTCCTGATAAATAATTAAGTCCATCTAAATCATCAAATGAAGACGGTACTTCAATATCCTCTTCTATTTCATCAAAATGTAATAATGTTTCAAATAAAATACGACTACCGTCTTGGATAAATTGCCCAATTGCATGTAAATCCGTTGAAAACGTCACTGTAGAAGGATAAAGTCCTTTTTGTTCTTTCCCTTCACTTTCACCGAACAATTGCTTCCACCATTCATGAAGTTTTTTCAATCGTGGTTCAAAAGAAGCCAATAATTCCAATGAATAGCCTTGACTATATAATTCAAAACGTGCAAAAGCATATTGATATGCTGCATTTTGCCCAATATTTTCATTTGATGTATCCACTTCTGCCTGTCTTGCACCCTGTAAAAATGCGTCTATATCAATACCTGCAACAGCAATCGGTAATAAACCAGCAGCTGTAAACACTGAGTAGCGACCACCCACATCAGTTGGGATCACAAATTGACGATATCCGCTTTCATTTGCGATATTTTTTAAAATCCCCTTCTCTGGATCAGTGGTAACAAGAATACGTTCAAAAGCCTCAGTACCATATCGATTTTCCATATACTGCTTCACAACACGAAATGCCAGAGCCGGTTCCATCGTTGAACCTGATTTTGAAATAACGTTTACATAAACGCTCTTACCATCTAAATAAGTTAATAGTTGACGTAGATAAGCTCCACTCATATTATTTCCAGCATAAATGACTTCAACACCGCTAATCGTACGGAAATATGGTGTTAATGCATCGATAACAGCACGCGCCCCTAGGAAAGACCCTCCTACACCAATGACAAGTAAAACTTCAGCATTCTCTTGAATCTCGTTTGCTACTTTTTGAATCCCAAGCATTTCTTCAACAGAACAATCAATGTAATGCTTCATATCTGGAAGTCCGACCATATCAAATTGTTGAACATTTTTTGGATATTCAAATCTCAACATTTATCTATCTTCTCCTAAAAACGCTTGCCTATATTTCTAGAGCAAGCTTTAAATTTTTATTACTAACTACTAATAAAATTATAGATGATAGAAAATCAACTTTCTATAACAATTTCTGCCGATTGGTAGTAGTAAAGGTTTAAAGATAGGTACCACATACAAGTAGGTACCTAATTTATAATTATGTATTGCAAAGAATAGTATGTTAGCCCTATTATATGAGCGCTTTTAAAGGCTTAGAAGGGACCCCAAATGAATGAATTTGGGGACCCCTTTAGTTTTTAGAGTTCTTGTTTAATTAAACTATTTAAATAGTCACGTAAATCTTCTTTTAAATCTTCGTGCTCTAGTGCAAATTCGATTGTCGCTTGAATAAATCCAAACTTACTACCAATATCATAAAGCTTTCCAACAACATCTTGAGCAACAATACGTTCACTATGATTTAATAGCTCAATTGCATCTGTTAATTGGATTTCTCCACCAACGCCAGGTCGAGTAGCTTCTAATGCTTTAAAGATGTTAGGTGTTAAAACATAGCGACCCATAATAGCTAAATTTGAAGGTGCTTCTTCAGCTCTTGGCTTTTCAACAAATCCTTTAACCTCGATAGGTTGTCCCTTAACGATCCCATTCGCTGGGTTAATAACACCATATTGATGAACAGCACTCATTGGTACTTCTTGTACACCAATGACAGAAGCTTGTTCTCTTTCATATGTTTGAATCAATTGTGCTAATGCTGGCGTTTCTGCTTGTAACACGATATCTCCTAAAAGTACCGCGAATGGTTCATCTCCAATAAAGCGATGAGCACAATGAATAGCATCTCCTAGGCCTTTTTGTTCCTTTTGACGGATGTAGTGGATGTTTGCTAGGTTTGCGATATCTTGGATATCTTTTAACTCATCCCACTTTCCTTTTTTCGCTAATAATTCTTCAAGCTCATATGTTTTGTCGAAATGGTCTTCGATTGCTCGTTTGTTACGACCACTGATAATAATGATATCCTCAATACCAGATTTAACAGCTTCTTCTACAATATATTGAATCGTCGGTTTGTCAACAATAGGTAACATTTCTTTCGGTTGCGCCTTAGTTACAGGTAGGAAACGAGTTCCAAGTCCTGCTGCCGGAATAACGGCTTTTCTAACTTTTTTAGTCATGTAATCAACTCCAAATAGGTTATAAATTTTTCTTCGTATCTAAATGCATTTTTAATTGTACTATAGAATTTTTTATTCTGTTGTTAAGTTTCCGTTAAATTAATACTAGCACAAAATTTGATTTGTTCAATATTCTCCCTTACAAAAATGTAACATTTTGGATTTTAATAGGTGAATAAGGAAAAGAAACCTCTAATTAAGGCAATTTTGCCCTAGATTAGAGGTTTCAAACCAATTTTATTGAGTTTCAATTAAACCATATTTTCCGTCTTTACGTTTGTACACAATATTTGTACCATTTGTATCAGCATCTGTGAAGATGTAGAAATCATGGCCAAGTAGGTTCATTTGTAGAATTGCTTCTTCTTGATCCATTGGTTTTAGGCTAAATTGTTTTGTACGAACGACTGTGAACTCTTCTTCATCAGTATTTGGAGTATCTGTACCAACACCATTTGCGAAGAATACACCAGTTCCCTCACGCTCACGGAATTTACGATTTACTTTTGTTTTGTGTTTTCGAATTTGACGTTCTAATTTATCGACGATTAAATCAACTGCAGCATACATATCATTATGACGTTCTTCTGCTCGGAGTGTTACGTTCTTTAATGGAATTGTGACTTCTACTTTTGTTTGTTTGTCGTTGTAAATCTTTAAATTGACATTTGCTTTAGCTTCAAAATCATCGCCAAAATAACGTTCAATTTTCTCGATTTTCGTCTCAACATACTCACGTATTGCTGGAGTTACCTCAATGTTTTCACCACGAATGTTAAAGTTAATCATGTAAACTCCTCCTATTAATCGTATTGCCTTGGCGTATTTAGTACCCAGATTTTTT
>JAPSJC010000139.1 GCA_031178355.1 Ureibacillus sp. | reverse complement strand
ACATCAATCTGGTCAACTCCTACACCATGTCTTGCGATAATTTTTAGGTTTTTTGCTTTATCAATCATTGGTTGTTTGAAATCTGTCGTACGAAGTAACACGGCATCGACATCTTCTATATATTTTTCAATTTCTTGCTCAGAATCATTCGATAAACAGATGACTGTACAGTGATGTTGTTCAAGAATATCTAACGCTTCTTGCGAAACCGGTAAAGGAATTAATACTTTAAATTTTTCCATTTCTCCACATCCCTTGTTTAAACTAAAGGCTTTATTTCACCGTTGTCCCTAGACTCGAAGCTCGCCCGCAGAAAACGTCCGCCTAAAAATGTAAAATCCACAGCCTTTCTTTTTAAAAAAAAGAAGAGATAAAAACTATCTCTCCTTTCTTATGGTGACTGTAATTCATTTCTTGAAAGAATTTTAGAGCGTACAAAAGATAAATGATGATACATAGCATGATATGCCGCTGCTGGATCTTTACGCTTCAAAGCTAAATAGATGGCCATATGGTGTTCAATCGTAATATCCGGATCACGGTGTGGAATCAAGCTATCCGTCTTTTTATGAGCAATTAGCAAGGCAACAATCATTCCTTCTACGATAGGATTGTTGGCCGACTCTGCTATAATTCGATGAAATTCCTGATCTAAATATCCATAATCTGAATTTGGGTTTGCAGCGATTAAATCAATGGTTTTCTTTAGACGTTGAAGTTCGTCATCATTTATCTTTTCTGCCGCCATTGTAACGAGTCCTAACTCTAATACGATCCTCGCCTCGATAACGGAAGGAATGTCATTAATTGATAATGCAAGCATCGCTTTAAAAGGAGAGCTACTGATTCTGTCGTTTATAATCGTTCCTTCTCGAGGTTTTCTTTTAATAATCTCTAACGTCTCAAGGGAACTTAATGCTTCCCTTAAAACGGGTCTACTAACTTGAAGTAATTCCATCAACTCATATTCAGAAGGCAATCGATCTCCTGTTTTCAGCTTACCAGACATGAGTAAATTCACGATATATTCTAGAACTTGTTGAGAGAGGGTCGATTTATTAAGTCCTTCAGATAAAAATTTGTTATTCATTTGTCCACCTGCTCATCGTTTGTTTATTCTCATCTTATCATCTATTGTTAATTGATTATTTCATTTTTAACGAACGAGACAAGGTTTTTTGTTATCAAATTTCCAATTCGGTATTAAATATTGCATCGCAATACTGTCATCTCGAGCCCCTAAATTATTTTCTATATATAGTTGATTCGCCAATTTTACCTTTTCTAAATCTATTTCTACACCTAACCCTGGAGCTGTTGGTACTTGTACTTCTCCATTTACAATTTGGAATGGATTTTTTGTAAGCTGCTGTCCATCTTGCCAAATCCAGTGTGTATCGAGCGCTGTAATTTCACCTGGTGCAGCAGCTGCAACATGAGTAAACATTGCAAGTGAAATATCAAAATGATTATTTGAGTGCGAGCCCCATGTATAACCCCACTCATGACAAAGTTGAGCAACTTTTACAGAGCCTTCCATTGTCCAGAAATGTGGATCCGCTAAAGGAATATCGACAGATTGTAACGAATGTGCATGGCCGAATTGGCGCCAATCTGTTGCCACCATATTTGTAGCGGTTTTTATGCCTGTGCGTCGTTTAAATTCCGCCATAATTTCACGAGAAGAATAGCCCCCTTCAGCCCCACAAGGATCTTCTGCATACGCTAATAAGTGACCACGTTTAGACATTGCTTCAATCGCTTGTTGTAACGTCCATCCACCATTTGGATCAAGTGTAATTCTTGCTTTTGGAAAACGCTTTGCTAATGCTTCAATGGCATCCATTTCTTCTTCAGGGTGAAGTACGCCACCTTTTAATTTAAAATCTTCAAAACCATATCTTTCATATGCGGCTTCTGCTAATTTCACAATTGCTTCAGGTGTTAATGCTTCTTGATGACGTAAATAACTCCAATCATCTTCCGCACCTTCCCCTGTTACATACGGTAAATCTGTTTTCGTTCGGTCTCCAACATAAAATAAATACCCTAACATCTTTACACTCGAACGTTGCTTACCTTCGCCCAATAAATCGCATACCGGTACATTTAAATGCTTCCCTAATAAGTCGAGTAATGCAGCTTCAACAGCAGTGACGACATGAATTGTTGTACGTAAATCAAATGTTTGAAGACCACGCCCACTAGCATCTTTAAATGAAAACTTATTACGAATCGATGTTAAGATCGATTTATAACTTCCTAACTTTTGATTTAAAATTAATTCCTTCGCTTCTTCTAAAGTCTGAGTGATTTCACTACCACCTGGAACTTCTCCTACCCCTACATTTCCGTTACTATCTTCAATAATGACAATGTTGCGAGTAAAAAATGGACTATGTGCGCCGCTTAAATTTAATAGCATGCTATCATAGCCTGCTACAGGATAGACTGTCATGTTCTTAATCACGGGAATTTCTGTTTTTGATTGTGTAACATGCATTGGTTTATTCCTCCACAACGTGATAACTTAATTTAATTTCTTTTAAATCCGAAACGATCCATCCATATGAAACGATGGCTAACAAACAATGTATACTGACAAACAATAGCGGCCAAAAAAACGAATTTGTCCATTCAACCAAAATTCCTATCACAATAGGTGTTGTGATTCCAGCTAGATTTGAAAATGTGTTAAATAATCCACTATTAATACCAATAAAACGTTTCGGTACAGTTTCTGTAATTAATGTCCATCCAAGACCGCTAAATCCTCTACCCCATAAAACCAGTGTCATCGTAACAACGACTAAATTGACCGAATCTATAAAAATAGAAAAGAAAATCGTGGATGAGATTACTAACCCTACTATAATAGGAAACTTTCTAGAAAATGTAAGCGTAAACCCTTTTTGCACAAATCGATCAGAAAGAGCTCCACCCATTAAGGATCCGATAAAACCTCCAATCGCTGGAAAAACTGTATAAAAACCTGCCTGGGCTACGGTTAACTCTTTCTCAACGATTAAGAAAATCGGAAACCACGTCATAAAAAAATAACTTGTCACAGCAGAACAATATTGTCCAAAGTAAATTCCGAAAATCATTCGATTTTTTAACAGTTGTACAATTGGATTCTGATTAAAAATTATTTTTCCTTGACGGTTTGCTGCTACATGGTCTACCTTACCTTGGATATAATTTCGTTCATTTTCTTTTATGAATCTATGTTGGCTTGGCAAATCAAAATAACTAATCCATACAAGTGACACGACAATCATGACACAGCCAATTACGAGAAATACATATTGCCATCCAATCGTTGTGGATAGTACACCGATTAATGGTGCAAAGATAATGACAGATAAATACTGGGCTGATGTATAAACAGATGTTGCCATTGCCCTTTCAGACGACGGGAACCATTCGGCAACTACTCGTGAATTAATCGAAAACATTGGGGCACAAATCACCCCTACTAATGCCCTTAATACGATGAACACACTCACCATCATAAAAACTGGCACAAGATCAATAATAGAATGTAAAATTAAAAGAATGGCCCAAACAAAAGTTAGTACTGCATAAACTTTTTTTGGGCCAAATTTGTCAACGAGTAGGCCTCCCGGAATTTGGCCAATTGCGTAAGTCCATCCAAATGCCGAGAAAATATAACCTAACGTAATATGATTAATGTCAAAATCCTTACTAATCGCATCACCTGCAATGGAAATAGCAGTCCTATCGGCAAAGCTCAAGACGGTAATAAAAAATATGATCGCTAAAATAGTAAAGCGGATGTTCGTTCGTTTACCTAATTCCATAGGCAATCTAGTCTACTTCACAAAAACGGTTTTAATAGATGTGAAGAATTCAATTGCCGCTCGCCCTTGTTCACGAGAATGTGAACTTGATTGTTTCATTCCACCAAATGGTGCTTGCAGTTCTACACCAGCGCTTTCTGCATTGATACGAATTAATCCTGCATCCATTTCGCGAATGAATTCTAGCATTTTTTGAATATTTGTTGTGAATATGGAAGCACTTAAACCGAATTCAGAATCGTTTGCAAGATCAATGGCTTCTTCCATAGAAGAAACTTTCATTAACGCTAAAACTGGCCCAAAAATTTCTTCTCTAGCAATGCGCATTGTCGGAGAAACGTTGTCAAATACAGTTGGTTCAACAAAGTAACCATTATTTTC
>JAPSJC010000138.1 GCA_031178355.1 Ureibacillus sp. | reverse complement strand
TTGTCTCATAGAAGCGTTCTATTGGACATTTCTAAGTAAATTTTGTGCTGAATTGTCTCATAGAAACGTTCTATTGGACATTACTAACTAAATTTCATGATGAATCGTCTCATAGAAGTGCTCTATTGGACATTACTTGCATAATTTCATGGTAAATTGTCTCATTGAAACGTTCTATTGGACATTATTAACCTGATTTCATGGTTCTAGTATTTTTTGGGTGCTGTAATCAGCACCATGATTGACATAACCCAGAATAAGACTGTGATTAGCGCTAATATGAACACCAGCTTAAAAAAGGTAGCTATATAAAATGTAAAGCAAGTATAAAGAATCGTTATGGAAAAACTTTTTGCAACTTTATGTTTAAGACTGACCTGTGCTTGTAAAACAAGAATAGCAATGGTTATTAAAAATGGCCACCAAAATGAGATAGATGCCATTAACACACTATCACTTCCCCGCTTATCAAAATGAGTTACTTAGTTATTTTCACATTTACCCCCATAATTTGTAAATGACTTGTTAGCTTCATCATATTTTTTTAACTCTCTTAATATACTTTGAAACTCTAAAAATTCTTCTACGGGTGAGTAGACTTTTCTAGTGTTCATCTTTAAGTTGAGTCACGAAAAAACAAGGAACTGGCGGTTCTATTATAAACATCATCTCTTCTGTAAGTGGTTACCGCCCACAACCTAATAATATCGCCTATGTAGCTGCCAAGCATGGTGTAGTTGGTGTTACAAAAGTTGCTTCACCAGAAAATGGTAAATACAATATCCGTGTTAACTCTGTTGCACCTGGTGCCATTGATACGCCAATGTTACGTGGCGCTCTAGAGCAATTCGGATTAGATGAAGAGACATACGCACCTCAATTAAGTTTACTAAACCGTTTTGGACAAGCTAAAGAGGTTGCTCAAGCTACGCTCTGGTTAGCATCTGACCTATCTTCATATGTAACAGGTACAACAATCCACGCTAATGCTGGATATACTTCACGATAATCTTATAGATAATCTCCCCAATGGCACCTTTGCTGTTGGGGTTTTTCTTTGCAAAATGATAAATAGAAAAAAGCCGAAAACAAAGTTTATTTTGCTTTCGGCTGATTATCGTAAAAATGGTTATTTTTCTTGAGCAACAGTATTTAGACACCAACTAAAATTGTCCCATGCAGAATGCCATCCACTGAATATTTCTGATGAATCATCCCAGCGAACATCAAACTTTTTATGTCCATCAATATCTACTAGGTACAATGCAAGCGTATCATCTTGTTTCGAAACAGCTAATTTCATACCATTTTGTAGCTCTTCTTCTGTAAATGGAACATCCGCTACTGAACGTACCTGTGCTTGTTCAAATACCGATCTGTTAATAATTTTGTAATTCATAAATAAACCCCCAAAAACTTCTATAAATGTTTGTCCCTATTTCAAATCTAATTATAGGTCTATTAAAAGTATATCCTATAATTACTCAACAATTAAAACATTTCAAATTTGAAATTATTTCAATTGAAGCTGAATCAACATTATTCATTATACTAGATTGCTCTTCTTATCTAAATAAAAGAATTCAATCCGTTGTCATTTATTCAAAATCTTAATTGCCCAAATATTAAAATAATTAAATTGACTCTATATTTTAGAGATGTTAACTTAAGAGTAAGTTTCGATTTTTTATGACATTTTTCCACAATGTATAAATAATGATCCATACTATTCATCATAAGTAAAAAAATTTATTACATCCTATCTGTGATGTCTTAATCAAGTGTCCTGTTAATTAAAATCTTAAACACTATAAGTAAGCTACATACAATTTTTGACACATCATTTAGAAAGTAGGTGATCCAATGGGCAAATTACAATGGAGCTCGCCAGAACAACTTCGCTCCCTATTGTGTGAACTTGTTAGTTGGGAAAGCCGGACGCATTCCGAGGGTGAACGAACATTCCCTCACAAACTGATAAAAAAATTACAAGAAAATGAATACTACAAATCAAATCCTAATTTTTTATCTCTTCATGAAGCAGACCCGGGCAGAAATTTAGTTACCGCATTATACAAACATCCTAATGCAACAGATACGGTAGTGTTAATTAGCCACTTTGATACGGTTCAAACAGAAGAATACGGGGATCTTGAAAATTTAGCCTATCAACCAGAACTGTTAACAAAAGAATTACACAACCGAAAAAATGATTTAAAAGAAGAAGCCCGAATCGATCTTGAATCAGGGCAATATTTATTTGGCCGTGGCACGATGGATATGAAATTGGGAATTGTTGTTCATATGTCGATGATTGAGAAAGCAATCATTGAAGAATGGCCAATCAACCTTATTTTACTTACAGTACCAGATGAAGAAGTTAATTCAGCTGGTATGCGGGCAGCAGTGAATGTACTAGTTCGATTACGTGACCAATTTAATCTAACATACAAACTCTTTTTAAATAGCGAACCTTCATTCACCCAAAAACCTGGTGATGAAAATTACTATGTATATAGCGGTTCTATTGGAAAAGTGATGCCTGCCGCGCTTTTCTATGGTAAAGAAACACATGTTGGTGAGCCATTATCAGGAATTACAGCAAACTATATTGCTTCTTTCCTTACACAAATGATGGAATGGAATCCCCTCTTTACTGAGAGTGACCGTGGGGAAAGTACGCCATTACCTGTTTCCTTACAACAAAAAGATTTAAAGACGCAATACTCAACTCAAACACCATATCAAGCTGTTGCTTTATACAATGTATTTATGTTGAATAGAACAGCTCAAGACATTATGAATTTATTTGAACAGGTGGCTAAAGAAGCAGCACTCCAATGCAATACCGCCTATAAAGCGATATGTGCCCAAGCACAAGTCGAACCAATTGGAGAGGTTCGAGTTATTCGCTACCAACAATTATTCGAATATGCACTTGGAAAATTAGGGAAAGAACAAGTAGTGAAATTAACAAATGATGTATTAAGTAATGACCTTTGGGATGAGAGAGATAAATCACTTCGTATAGCAGAAAGTTTAATGACTCGTTGCAGGGAACTTGCACCAGCAATCGTTTTACTATTTGCACCACCCTTCTATCCTGCTGTGAATTCATCAGACGACCCGCTCATTATAGATGCGATACAAAATTTAAAGAATGTCGCACAAGAGCAATTTGGGTTAGCTGTGAATCAAATCCATTACTTTAATGGTCTTTGTGATCTTAGTTATGTAAACTATCTGGACGAATCGCATGGTTGGACAGCTTACGAACAAAACACACCAACTTGGGGCTCTGTTTATAACATCCCATTCCAAGAAATGAGTCAGCTTCGAGCTCCTGTATTAAATGTTGGTCCTTATGGGAAAGATGCTCATCAAAGTACGGAACGCGTACACATTGAAAGTGCTTTTGTTCAAACGCCGAAGTTAATCGAAAGTCTATTAGTGAAATTATTTAAAGATACAAACAAGAAATAATTTAACGGAATTAATACTTTACAGGGGGCCAAATAATATTTGGCTCTTCTTTTTTATTAAATTTAACGTTCCAATTTAAAACATTCGTAAAGTTGGTAAAAGTAGCTTATACTTGAACTAACAACGCTATATAAATAATGGAGGAATTTCTTATGAGTGAACATCAAACAGAAGCACCAAAAAAGAAAATGAGCCTACAAGAGGCTGCGAAACAAATGCTTGAGAATAAAAAGAACCAATCAGGTGCAGGTAAAGGCAGTGCCAATGGCGATCTTTCAACGAAAAAGATGAAAAGCCAACAAACAGCGAAAAAGTCGAGTACTACGCGTAGAAAAATGGGTTCTTAATGAACGGACAAAATCGTAAAGATATAGTACCAGGTACAGTTGTTGATATTGTTTTGAAGAAGGACCAAAAATCCGGAAACCTCACTAGAGGAACAGTGAAAGATATCTTAACAAATTCCAGCACACATCCACATGGTATTAAAGTTAGATTGACAGATGGACAAATTGGTCGTGTCAAAAGTATTCATAACAATTAATTATTTGAGAAGCATTCAAGTGGTCACTTGGATGTTTTTTATTTTTACCCTTACTTTGGAGTCTTATTAGATTACTTTAAGGGATTTTATTATTTTTTCACAATGGCGTATGGAAAATGAAATTCGATCTATACTATTAAAGATTTCACTTCAATCCTAATGACTGGGAGGGTTAACCCGATGAGTGCGATTGATCGTTAGCTCAGAAGG
>JAPSJC010000137.1:2793-4238 GCA_031178355.1 Ureibacillus sp. | reverse complement strand
TTTTTTATATCTAATTTCCTGCAAAACCGAAGGTTCGGCGAGTTTAAAAAACAGATTTACATACATAGTGGACATTGATATAAGTATAAAGCTGTTTGCTCTAAATTATCATCGGACAACACGCTATGTACCGATGCTTGGAGAGCTTTTTCTACCTATGCAAAAAGCGAGGCTTGGAGCATTATCGTTTTAAGTCAGATGGTACAGAACGTGTCAAAGGACTGTACCATATTCAAAATGTAAACAACTATCACAGCCGACTAAAAGGTTGGGTGCAACGATTTAATGGCGTGGCAACAAAATACCTCGACCATTATTTGAGTTGGTTTCAATCTTAGACATAGTGAATCTTCGAAGTGATAATGTATCAATAAGTAAAATAATTGTGGAAAGTTGTTTATATCCAATTAGTGAAACTTATCATTCGTTAAGAACGTATCAATATTGTGCGAATATTAGTTAAAATTGGAGATGTTTAAATGTTCTTTGGTGGATTTATTACTTGTCTTCTTGTAAGTTTTATACTTTTCTTTTTTAGTTATTTGATTTGGAAAAAGAAGGAGCTTTCATTTATATCAGGTTACAATGAACAAACTTTTAAGGGAGACAAAAATAAATTAGTAAATGCAGTAGGTTCTTTTCTTATGATAACTGGTGTATTGACTCTTATTCTTCCATTTGCTTTGGAATTTATAGGTTCTATCGGAGGAATAATATTCATGACCATTATTATTATAGGAATCATTGGATTAGTCATATATATAAATTCTATAAATAAAAAGTAAAAATGAGGGAATCAGAAAATGATTCCCTCATTTTTAGTAAATACAAAGCCTATATTTTAGAGGAAAACTTAATTCTTAATCGAATATTAATCAATCAGAATGAAACTACTTTAGAGGAGCCATCATGATGAATTTAATAACAGAGAGATTATTGATTAGAAAATTAGAATCAACAGATTGGGAAGCAGTATATGAATATACATCTAATCCAACAGTAATGAAGTATATACCAGAAGGAGTATTTTCAAAAGAGGATACAATGGCATTTGTGTTAGACAATGTGGGAAATAGTGCTGAAAAGTTTGCGGTTATACTAAAAGAGGAAAATGTCTTGATCGGACATATTGATTTTCATAGATATTTTGGGAATCATACTTATGAAATTGGATGGGTATTTAACCCTAAGTTTTATAATAAAGGTTTTGCAACAGAGGCTGCATCTGCAATACTTAAACACGGCTTTGATACGATGAACTTACACCGCATAATTGCAACCTGTCAACCTGAAAATCCTCCTTCTTACCGAATAATGGAGAAAATTGGTATGAGAAGAGAAGGTTTCTTCAAGAAATGTATTCCACATGGTGAAGAATGGTGGGATGAATATTACTACGCTATATTACGTGAAGAATGGATAGAAAATCACGAAAAAAATTAATA
>JAPSJC010000137.1:0-2693 GCA_031178355.1 Ureibacillus sp. | reverse complement strand
TTAAAGATAGTAAAACATTAAATATGTTACCATCCCTAGTAATACCGGTCATTTGGTTTATTGGTTTAGCACTGTTTCAATAGTATTTTGGAAAGTGGAACTACTCTTTAAATGTTAGTTTTTGCAAACATTTATGGAGCGGTTCATTTTTAATTACATGTCCATATAAATCTATTAAGAAACTTAATTTTTTAATAGAAAGTGTCATAATTAACTATTAATCCCCTTGTATATGCTTTTAGATACAAGCATATATACCTAGTAGATGTAATTATGTTTTTTGCATAGTTATGTTCAATCATGTTTATTAGGAAGGGGATATGTATAGTGGTACTTCATCGAGTTAATCCTGAATTACTTGGAACATTAAATGCTTTTCCGGCATTAAGTTTGGAAAAAGAAATACTTCCTCAAATTCGCGAAGCATTGGCAACATTAACGCAACCTTTAGAACAAACAGAGGTTTCTATTGAAGAGGTTGCAATCCAAAGCTATGACAATGAAGAGATTAAAGTAAGAGTGTACAAGCCAACTAAAGAAATCGAAGGGAAATTACCTGGTTTCTTATGGATCCATGGTGGAGGATATGTACTTGGTACTGCTGAAGCAGACGATGCGCTTTGTGTTAATATCGTAAACAATGCAAATTGTGTTGTAGTTTCTGTAGACTATCGTTTAGCACCAGAATATCCATATCCAGCACCAGTTGAAGACTGCTATAGTGCATTATGCTATTTAGTTAATAATGCCGATGAATTAGGTGTTGATACGGATAAAATTGGCGTCGGTGGTTTAAGTGCAGGTGGCGGATTAACTGCTGGGTTAACATTGTTAGCTCGTGATCGCCAATTCCCTAAAGTGCACATTCAATTCCCTTTATATCCTATGATTGACGATAGCAATAACACGCCTTCTGCAAATGAAATTACAGAAGGCATGATCTGGAATCAACAATTAAATGATTTAGGTTGGAAATATTACTTAGGTGAGTTACATGGTACGGAAAATATCCCTGCATATGCAGCGCCTGCTCGTGCAACTGACTATTCAAACTTACCAATAACTTATACGTTCATCGGTCAACTCGATCCATTCAGATCTGAAACACTAACGTATGTAACGAAACTTGCTGAAGCAGGAGTAGATGTTGAGTTCCACTTATATCCTGGTGCTTATCATTCATTTGAAGGGTTAAACCCACATGCAAAAATGGCTCAATATGCTTCAAACGAGTTCTTAAATGCCATTAAAAATGGCTTTGAGCGTTTAGCAGATAAAGCAGCAGAAGAAAATACGGCAGTTTAAATCCATAATGGTATCAAAAAGGGTCCGATCGTTTTCGGATCCTTTTATCAGTACAACCGATTTCTGAAACTGAGTTTATCACTCAATGACTGTTGTAGGTATAACAAGTTTATATATAAAAAAATCTATTAGGTATTAGAGATTATTAAAAAATGACACACAATATGAGATTAAGTTTCCAAACTTTGAAGTAATAACTGAAGTTCGCCCTTGAGTATAGTAAACGGGATAAGTATGTCGTTTTTTAATAATCTTTATTATTTGTATGATGTCTTTTATATAAAGGTAGTACAAACAATTTGTTGAATATATTTTTATTAATACTTTACTTTATCATTGTTAGGATAATATTTAGTATTAAGGATTTTATTCAAATTATGGAACAATAGAGTATTTATAATTGTTTTTATGGATTTATGAATAGATTTTAAGATTAAGTTACAGATTAAAGGTAGCTTATTAAGAAAGGAAGTCTGTAAATGAATCAAACTGCTCAACAAATCCTATCACAAATCAGTCAAATTGCTGGACAATTAGCGCAACAGGAAAGTCTTAATGCTAAAAAGTTACAAGGTCAGGAGTTGGGGGTTCAGGAACAACAACAGATGGCGATGTTGGAACAAACTGCTGCTCAAAAACTAGCTCAAATTCAACAAATGATCCAACAATATCAACAATTAAATCAATCACAGCAAGGTTTCCAAACAGGAGCAACTAATGGTCAAGTCACAGATGGGCAATCAATTTTCCAACCTGGATTTGCTGGAACGGATGTAGAGGAAGTTAGACAACTAAATCAACAATCTCAACAGAATATGAATGGTGGAAATACATTCAGTTAAAATACTATTTATATTATAATGAAGCCATAGCTTACTTAAATAATGATGGTAAGCTATGGCTTTATTTTTAAGTCTATTAAGAATTAGTTAAAAAAGAACTGTATTAAATTATTAGTGAGATTCTACCTATTCCACGTGAAGTAAATAATGAGAATATGATAGTGTGATGATGTTTTCATCAAAATTATATTGACTTAGTAATTATTAATTGGTATTATATTAAAACAGTCGTAAATGACTATTATTCTTATCGAATATGATATTAACGAAAAGTTAATAGATTAGAGTTATTGACTTCATTAAGTTATTTTGATATAATAAGTATACAGTCGTTTAATCGCATGAGAGATTAAATGATTTAAAACTAAAAAAACATATTGACTTTCTATTCTGAAATTGATATAATAATTATCTGTCTAATTGGTAGATGTAATAATGAACCTTGAAAACTGAACAACAAAACGTTAATGATTTAAACGTTTCTATTTATAGAAACACAATTTTGGACATCAAGTTTGATGCCAGCAAAAATTTGAGCTAAACTCA
>JAPSJC010000136.1 GCA_031178355.1 Ureibacillus sp. | reverse complement strand
TAAATCTGACAATATCAAGAAACTAAACATACTAAACATTAGTAGTACAAACCAAGGATATGGTTTGTGCTACTTTTTTTATAGTAGAATTGAAGTAAGGTCGACCAGCCTGTGGGATCATTTAGAACCCGTATTTTCTTTTTGACTGAAGTAAGGTAAGTACGAGGATATCTGATTTGACTCATTTATGCTACATTTGTATATGAGAAAAATGTCAGATAATGAGGAATAGATTATACGCTTTCTGAAACAAATTGTTCGTGTTTATGGAAACCGTTGGTATATTGAAGTCTTCTTTAAGTCAATCAAAACTCTATTATTTCTACAGAAGGAGTTCCAGGGAAAAGACATGCGAATTTTTTTATTTACCCTTTTATATCTTGTTGTATTTATTTTAGTTGTAACATTGCCGTTAACCTCTCCTTACATATACAAGTTTCTTTTTTCAGGTGCTGACGAGAAAACACTCATTGCATGGAATGATTCTTATTCAAGTGAAGCTGGTTATTTAGCATTCTTTATTTATGTATTTGCTCTTTGCTGGGGTTTTGGTTATTACTCAGAAGGAAAGAAAAAGGTAGCTTCCGCTTTATTTATTATTTCTACGCTATGTGTGTTTTTTTCAACAGCAAAATATGCCTACCTTGATGATGAAGGGTATCATTATAAAAGATTAGTAAGTTTTAAAGAAAGTGTAATAAGTTGGAAAGAGATTAATGAAATAAATTTGGTTCCCTTTATTCAGGATGATGCAAGAGGACGTGGAAATGATGGATTAAACATTTTAATTTATTTAAAATCAAAAAATGATGAACATGAATTTTTAATTGATTATTATCAAGACGGTAGACTTATTCATTTAAAAGAAAAGATATGGAAAGAAGAACATATAGATATTGTGTTTTATCCATTTGGACGGGAAGAAATGCAGTATGCAAAAAACAATGAAGTGATTGAGGAACTCTATGATATAAACGATTGGGAAGATGTAACGGACGATACGATGGTTCTAAAAAGAACAACATTCCCAAAAGAGCTAGACCACTATTTAAGTTTCGCTCAAGCATGGTCAGAGAACGAAAAAATTATCGAAGCGTTTAGCAATTTAGGTAAAGTGGAAACAAAAGAAGGTACAGAAAGAGTCATAGAGAAAGAATTAAAACCAGCTTTTGATACATATATAAGAGAACTGAAAGCCTACACGCCAAGAACAAAAGAACTGGAAGAATATCAAAAATTAGATATTGAATACCGTGAATTATCAAATGAATTGTATCTATTAATGTATAAAAACAATGCAGAAAAAAGAAAAAGTGAAATAGAGAACAAAATGGAATTGTTAGAAATTCTATTGGAAAAATTAAATCATACTGGACTCGAATAAAGAATCTACTGAAGTAAAGTTAATCTTGGAATGTGTTATTATAATAGGATAACAATGTTATTTGATTTATCATTAAATTTTTTTAGAATGAACAGTATGCAACTAGTATAGGAGACTCCAAAATGAAAAAGAAAATGAACCATCTAATTTTACTCGTTTCGACCATCCTTATGGTTGGTTGTACCAACGTAGAAGATGCATCCAATACATATGTAGAAACAGATTCTCAAGCAGTAACCACAGTTGAAACAAACATAAATAGTGAGAAAGAAGAGACAATCACTATTGTTATTGATGAACCAAAAGTAGATGAAACACCATCCGAACCAAATCATGAACTATTTGCAGGATATAAACTTATTGAAATTGATGGTGGAGATTTGTCAGGATATCGTGAACCCAACGTCGTTGTTGACATTGGTTATGGGGACCGTGAATATTGGGCATTTACCAATGAATACGGACAACTAGTTCGTGTCATTGCTGACGAAATCATTCTACAAGATGACAGTAACGAACCTGTATTATCGTCTGGCAGATACTACTCAGATGAAGCAAAGGTTCCTGGTGTGGAAAGTGACGTTTTAGATGAAGGACACATCATTGCTGATTCTCTCGGTGGGGTATCGAATGCTTATAATATTACTCCACAAGATAGTACGCTTAACCGACATGGTGATCAAGCTTATATGGAAGACGCAATTCGTAAAGCAGGTAGAGCAACTTATTTTGAAGCAATTATCACATATCCAAATACAAAAACACAGACGCCTTCAAGTTATCAATATACTTATACTTTAATGGGTAACCAAATCGTTGATACATTTGACAATGTGAACCCTGATGAAGTAAACACATCACTTGGTTTAACAGACAGTAAGCCTTCCAATTCAACTAGTTCAAACACAAAAGGTGATATTTCTAGTATTGATACAAATGGTAATGGACAGGTAACGATTAAAGAAGCAAAAGCAGCAGGTTTTAGTATGCCAATAACGAGTGATCATTGGTTATACCCCTATATGGACGATCGAGATAACGACGGTATGGTAGGTGAGTAAACCCCTGATTATCTAGATAGGAGAAAAGAGTAATATTTTATTATTCAACAAACGAGGGCATTGAACCAAGAAGGTTAATGTCTTTTTTATTGAAGTTATTGTACTTTCGGTGCAGGTTCGTTTAAAGATATAAACCTTTGCGTTTTAAATTATGGGAAAAAGCACCAGAACTATGCATGCCTATTCTAATTTATAATTACTATGAGAATATTTGGGAGGAAAGTAATTGTAATGGGGTCTGGTATATTATTAATATTAATAGGTTTTGTTGTAGCAAAATTCCCAGGAATGGTATGGTTTTTTGCAGTCGGGTGGCTATTTAAAGATGCCGAACCAAGTGATGTTGCTATAAAGTTTTATCGTTATATAGGGATTTTTTTATTTATTATAGGTGTAATTTCAATAATAGACAGTTTATAATAGAAAGTTACTAATTTTCTATTATAAAGCCTCCTTTATTTACTAGACAGGTTGAAGTTCAATGTAGAATGCCTCTTATTTTTTCGTTCTTGTTTTGGAAAAAGATACAAAGGTTTCCCTTATTGTTGAAATAAAATCCGATCTACAATATCCTGCTCTATCCGGAAGAAACAGAGAAAGATTATTAGGTGTACTAAAGGGGGAGAGGTTAATGGAAAATTTAGTTGGTATGCTCATCATCGCTTCCTTTATAGGGCATTTGTTATATGTTGGACTCAAAAAAATGACCCCAGCATTTTATCGGGAATTATTTTTTCTTATAGTAATGATTGTAGTAAATATTTTCACAGGTGTGATTGCTATATTTGCTGGAGCTATGGCAACACAAACTGGAGGTAACACTGGAGCATTATTAGTTATTTTAATCATAGAAGGAATACCATTTTTACTCTTCATTCTTAGTTTCATTTTACTTATACGAAAGTCCATTAGATATTTAAAGGAAAAATAAAACTCTCTATATGCACTAACAAGGGCGTTAATCCAAGAAGGATTAATCCCTTTTTTTATTGAAACAGTAAAATTATTAATGACGGGTATATTAATGTGTCCTATGACATTTAAATCAATTCTATCTTTCAATTTAATTTTCCAGGTGAATGGTCAAGAGGGTAATTTTACATTAAGAAACCTTGGAAGAAATCAAAACTATATTTGTGTTTGGAAGCTTTATTTTTCGAATGAGGCATTTCTTTACGGAAAGGGAAATGTCCTTTCTTATTGGATTAAGAGAGTAGTTTACTTAAACAAGAAGTCCTTTTTATAGCTCTAAGAATATACATGTAGCAATAGCTGTTAAGGGGGATGTAATGGTGTATAGAGGGAGGGTAAGTTTAAGTGTTGGTTGGATAACTTTATTTTTAATGGGTGTTGACTTATTTGTAGTATCTCCATTACTGCCGTTCATTTCGGAAGCCTATAATATTAGTTCAGCAATGACGGGATGGATGGTAACTGTTTTTGCTGTAACATATGCTATAACAGCACCTTTTTTGGGGTGGCTTTCAGATAAAAATGGGCGTAGAGCATTTATTACATTTGGCTTGTTGTTGTTCGTCATTTCTAACATACTAACTGCTCTTGCTCCTTCATTTTTTTGGTTAATTGTTAGTCGTATTTTAGCTGGTTTATCTGTTGCTTCAATTACCCCTTTGATCTACGCAATCATTGGAGATATTGCACCACCAAATCGTACAGGGACATGGCTTTCAATTGTTGTTTCAGGGCATTTAACAGCTCTTTGGGCAGGAGCTCCATTCGGTGCGTTATTAGAGCATTTTCTTGGTTGGCGTTCGGTATTTGTAGTTATGGCTATTTTAGGAGCTA
>JAPSJC010000135.1 GCA_031178355.1 Ureibacillus sp. | reverse complement strand
ATTGCTGATAACTTCTTTAAATTCACTGTAATTACTCCGTACAATACAATGCACACTAACGCAACGATACCACAGAGTGACCAAAACGATAAATTACTAATCAAGCGATATACTGTTTCATACCATTTCAACGCAATTGTTAATAGTGGAATAAACGCGACTACACCTATAAACGTATATCCACCAACCAACCCAAATCGGAAAAAAATTAGGTTCAATAGTAGTCCGCTTACCAAAAAGAATAACAAAATAACAAAATCAAATAAAAATACGGAATGGAAAGCTAAAGTTGAATCCATAAAATACATCGGATGAAAAATCATGAAATAGTCTATTCCCATTAAATCTCTGGCTAAAAAAATCACTTGATGAAGACTTGCACTTGCAATCGCTGTAACCATAGTCCAAACAATAAAAATCAACCCTGTCATTCCTACATATTGCATGCGGCTCATTCCAAATCTTATAAAATAGGAAAATGTACTCGTCAACCATTTCGAGCCCATTATAGCAAAAAACACATACACCGGAATGGATACCATAAAATAAATTTCAACCCCGTTTACAAGTGTTAATAATAAGAAAAATGTAAAAACCACAATCGCGAATAAAATGGTCCAAAAAATTAGATTCTGTTTCTTATAACTTTGATAAAAAACATAGAAGCTACCCTTTACTACACTCATATTGCATATCCTCCCTTCTGCTGTTTGCTTAGGTAAACAAGTAAATCTTGCAATGATACGCGTTCAGATGTTACTTCGTCTTTATTAAACAGTTGGTCCTTTAAATATAAAACTGCCATTTTCTCATTCATAAATTCCTGTTCATAAATTACTTCATGACCCGCAGCCGCAATTGCCACTTTTTCGGATGAACCTCTAATTGCAAGGATTGTTTCATCCCATTCGAAATAATCCTTTTGTAATAAAAGTTCTCCTTCATTTAAAATCAATACTTCATCAAATAAGTTGCTCACTTCATCAATTAAGTGAGTTGATAAAATAAATAGCCGCGGTTGAATCTCTTGTTCTTCAATTAACAAATCATAAAATTTACTGCGCGCTGCTACATCGAGACCAATATATGGCTCATCAAATATCGTGATTGGTGCACGACTTGCCAAACCTGTAATAATTCCTAATGCTGAACCCATTCCTTTCGAAAGATTCCTTACCTTACTTTTAGGTGGTAGTGCAAATGTATTCATTAACTCCCTTGCTAAATCCTCATCCCAATTCGGGTAAAAATAACGATTTGCTTTTAATGATTGTTCAACCGTCATTTCAAATTGAAAGTTTCCTGTTTCTGCAATAAAACAAATATCTCGTAACACCGAAGCAGTATTAAATACGGGCTTACCATTAACTTCAAGGTCGCCGTTTGTCGTGGGGATAATTCCGGATAATAAGTTTAAGAAGGTTGTTTTCCCTGCACCGTTATGACCTAGAAAGCCAACAATTTTCGATCCTTCAATAGTAAAGCTTACATTGTTCAATGCCAATTTGTTTTTATATTTCTTCGTTACATTTCTCACCTGAATTTTCATCATGTTACCCCTTTATAACATTTTTTTTAAATCATCCTCCGTAATTCCAAGACGCTTAGCTTCTGCCTTCATCGGTTCTATATATTGTTCAATAAAGCTGTTCTTGCGTTCTGTAATTAAAATCTGACGCGCCCCTTCGCTAACAAACATGCCGACGCCTCGCTTTTTATATATAACCCCCTTATCTACTAGCTCATTTACCCCTTTCCCAGCGGTTGCTGGGTTAATTTGATATTCTTTTGCAAATTCATTTGTCGATGGAACCTGGTCCTCCGGCTGTAAAAGACCATCTAGTATTGCCTCTTCTACCCGCTCTCGAATTTGTTGGAAAATTGGTTTTTGATTTGATAATGAGTGCTTCACAGGGTATCCTCCATTTTACGCAGTTCTATGTTAGTCGGTTAGTTACCTATGTAACTAACTATATAACTAGAGGGAAATAATGTCAATGCTGTAAATAAAAAATCCCCACACCTGTTGATTGGTGTAGAGATCCTTTTTATGTAGTTTCAAAATACTGATGGATTAATTGTTATTCGTATGCTAGTAACGGCGATTTAGTGAGGGAGTTTAATGAATTATTGAAAATTAAAGACTGCCTTGAACGTCATACCCTTTCTAGACAGTCTCTTTATTTAATTAAGCAACAGTTACTTCTGCCCCTAATAATAATCTTTTCTTTACTTGGTCAATTACTTTTTGCTCTATTCCTTTATTTAATAAATACTCATTCACTGATCGATAGTTATGAATGATATATTCATAGGCAAATTTAATATTTTCACTTTTTGAATTTAGTAAATCTTCAGGTACATCTTTATACTGGCCTTCCAAAGAATGCATTGATTCTAAATTTGTATAAGTTACTTCATAGTTTGTGATAATATCTCTCTTTTCTACTCCAGCTAACCCTAATAACAACATCGCTAGAACTCCTGTACGATCTTTTCCTGCAGCGCAATGGAAAAGAATGCATCCTTCTTCAGCTTGAGCAATATTATTAAAAATACTCTTTAATGCTAGATTATTTTTTAGCATTTCTACGTAAAAGTCACCCATAAAAAAATCCTTTTTCGTAAAGTCCATATTTGAAACCAATTCAGTTACGAATGGAATGTTGATGTATTTACAGAAATTTTCATCTGCCAATACGTTCTTACTTTTTTGAATTTCATCTTCCCCACGTAGATCTATAACTGTTTTCACACCATAATCTTTTAAAAAATGGATATCTTCTTGAGTTAACTTACTCATATCACTTGATCTTAAGAAGGAATGCCAATTTGTTTGTTGACCAAACTCACTACTGTAGCCCCCTAATTCACGGCAATTTTCAACTCCTATAAGCGGTAGTCGAATCCAGTTAAGTTTTGCGTTTTTCATAGATTTTACCCTCCATTTCATTTTCTGTTTTTTTAAAAGTAATTCATTAAAGCTATCCAAACTTCACCTTATTTTTAAGTCTGGTCATAGTAAATTCCAGTATAAGCATTAGTACACAGATCATAATTAAGTACGTCGTGGATTGAGCGTAGTTGTAGGAACCAATTGCTTTTGTAAGTAAAAGTCCAATTCCCCCTACTCCAATAATTCCTAACCCAATGGACTCTTCTACATTAGCTTCAAAACGAACTGTAATCCATGCAAAAAAGTAAGTAATACACAATGGAATCAACCCGTGGTAAATAATATTAAACCATGAAGCACCTGTAGATCTCATCGCCTCTATAATATCTGTACCCGCTTCTTCGATACTTCCTGTAAAAACTTTTGTTAAGTAAGCTACCGCCGAGAGTAGCATGGTAATAAATCCTGCTGTATAACCAAACCCAAGACTTGCAATAACCATTAGCCCCCATACAAGTGAAGGAACGGATCGAATAATTGCAAAGAAACCCTTAATAAAACCAGCTAAAATACCATTAGGCGTAATGTTTGATGCTGCAAGAAAACTAAGTAACAAGGAAATGATTACAGCAAATACTAACGTTAAAAAGGCAAGTGATAAAGTCGTAACAATTGCATATAGACCATCCGGAATAACTGACACATCAATCGCCATCATTCTTCCTAAAACTTCGGGGACATTTTCCAGCCGTGTAAAGAACTTTTCAAAATCTAGGTTAATTAGTTTTATTGCAACCAGAAACACAGAGCTCAATATGAAAACAATCCCGATTGATTTGACGATACTCCCTTTAGAAGTAACTCGAATCTTTTGCACCTTTCCCACTCCCTTATGTAACATCAAAATTATCCTTTATATGCAAACATGATTAATAAAACGTACTCACATAATGATGTACTATTAAACTATTCGTTTACGAAGTTTATTTGTAACAAGTTCTGTAAGTAAAATAATACATACAACAACAATAATAATTGTTAATGCTTCACCGTATTTAAATAGGTTAATATTTGTATCAATAAGAACCCCTATTCCTCCCGCTCCCACTAAACCAAGAACAACTGAAGCTCGGACGTTAATTTCAAAGGCAAATAACGTCCAATTAATCCATGATGGGATAAATTGAGGAATGATTCCATGAAATAGAATTTGAAAATATGACGCTCCATTTGCGTATAGCGCTTCTAGTTTATCTCCAGAGATTTCATCAATGGATTCAGCGTAACTTTTGCCTAAAAATCCAATAGTAACTAGGATTAAAGCTAATACACCAACAATCCCACCAATACCGAAAATATAAACTAACAATGCACCCCAAATGATAAATGGGATATTACGCAAAATCGATACAAATCCTCTAACAATTAAACGAATCGACTTAAATTTATTTGTATGTTCAGAGATTAATATTCCAAGGA
>JAPSJC010000054.1 GCA_031178355.1 Ureibacillus sp. | reverse complement strand
GAACAAATACTTTCAGAAGTTAGTAGAATGGCGACTGTACGGGACATTAAGACAGAGAGAAAAACGATGTTTGCTCCTTCCTTACACTCATTATTAGAGTTGCAAAAAGAAGCAAACAAATTTTATGGCTTTACTTCCTCTGAAACGTTAAAAATTGCTCAAAGCCTTTATGAAAAAAAGTTAATTACATATCCAAGAACAGAATCGAAACATTTACCGACTAACTTTGCAAAGACAATAGAAAATAACCTAAACACGTTAAAAGATATAAAGGAATATCAAAACTTCTTACCTTCTATTTTACAGAATAAAAAACAACTAAATGCTATCACTCACTCAAAAAGGTATGTTGATGATAAAAAACTTACTGATCACCATGCTATAACATTAACCGATGTTTCCATTGGTAAGAAAAAATTATCGGATAATGAATTAAAAATTTATCACTTGGTTGCCAAAAGATTATTATCGATTTTTATGCCACCCTATGTACTTGATAAAACAAATGTTTTGTTAGAATCAAATCAACAATACTTTAGAGCGAGTGGAAATGTCGTCATTGATAAGGGATATACCGTTTTATATGAGGCATTTCGTCGTAAACAAGATCGACCTCTGCCTGGACTAACAATGAATATGGAACTAGATATTCATCAAGCTGATATTTTAACCAAACATACTGAACCACCTTCTCGATATACTGATAGCACTTTATTAGATGCAATGTTTCATGCAGGGCGTTTTGTTGAAGATAGGGACCTTCAGCGCATTTTAAAAGACGCAGAAGGTATTGGTACTTCCGCTACAAGAGCTGAGATAATTGACAAACTGATTTCAATTGGAATGCTTACCAGAGAAGGAAAGACCTTTAAAGCAACCCAATTCGGAATAGATGTTATACAAAGTATTGGTGAGCATGACATTGTATCGCCCGTACTCACTGCCATTTGGAGTAAAAAATTGAAAGATATTGTTGATGGTCAATTAAGCTCAAGCCAATTTTATATAGAAATGCTTTTATATGTAAAAAAAGCTACTTCTAGTTTTTTGGATTTGGATATGAATGTAGAAGAAAAACAAGTTAATATCGTTGGGAAATGTATAAAGTGTCATAATAATGTTGTTGAGGCATTTAAAGTGTACCAATGTACAAATAAGGAATGTAAATTTATGATTAGCAAATCGGTGATGAAAGGTAAAATTACAGCAATCGACGCTAAAAAACTGTTAAATGGTAGAGATACCCGTGAAATACTTTTTACATGGAAGAGTGGGAAAAAGGGGAAAGCGAAGTTAAAATTGAATGGTGAAAAATTAGAATTCATATTTACAAAAGTTAGAAAAAATCAGGAATCGTAGTGTGCATTCGCCACCTTTCAAATAGGAAAAGATACATATATTAGAATAGTCCTATTTGAAAGGAGGTTTATTGGATGTTTGATTTGATTGAAGATAGTAGCAATTGTATGAAACGAACAAAGGAAAATAAAAGACGTAAAAATCATGACAAAAAGCATGGTTGTCGTTGCCATAGTCGGAACCTGATATGTCTGTGTCAAGGTCACAGGTACTATGAGTGCGATGATCTGAAACATGAACACAGATGTAATAGTTGTGACCATACTTGCAGATGCCACCAGAACCACCAATGTAAATGTCTTGATCGAAATCATCACTGTGATTGTCACGAAGGTAATCACCATGATGATTGGCATGACCTGAAACATGATTGCGATTGTTTCAAAAGGCATCATAATTGTGGTTGTCATTGTCATATTTGTACCGATCGTTGCGATTGCGATAAATTATTCCGTATTAATTTAGCAGGGTTAAGAGGTAACCTGAATTATAAGTTACTAGAAAACCGAAATCGCATCGTTGAAATTATCACAACTGGTCGTTTTAAGCTTAGAGGAAAAACTCATCGAATTGGTATAGATTTTGTTGAGTTAGAATGTAGCGATAAAATCATAACAATCTTAAAAGACAAGATTGACCATATTCGCTGGTATTAATGTTCCCAACTAAATTAGACATGCTATTATCCTTCTCCCTAAATTATCCAAAATAAAATCCTTGAATAGGATAGTAATAAAACGGAGAAAGGATAATAGCTATTCAATGTAAAGTAATCCCATTAACGATTTTCTTCATTATATTATTTTTTGCCTTTGGAGCTCATTCTGTTTGGAGTCATGCTTATGTTGTAGAACAGTCTCCTAAGTCAAACAGCCAACAGGAATCTTCTCCTACAGAAGTGAAACTAACGTTCAATAGCGAAGTTGAGGAAAATTTCTCGATTAAGGTGTTTGATAGAAATAATCGACAAATAAAAAGTCATTCTCCTTATATAAGTGATGATGGTAAGGTGATTTCTATTCAATTACCTACTTTGATGGATGGAATCTACAAAATTGAATATTATATCATTTCTTCAAATGACGGACACCCGATTCAAGGGAATTATCAAATACAGGTTGGTACGAATAACGAACCATTAGAAAACCTCAAAGATGCAAATTCATTAATTAGCCAAAACTCGAGCAATACTATTTTAATAGAATTCATCATTTATATCTTAAAAGCATTTTATTATTTTGGTTTTATCTTGCTAATCGGTTGGCTTATATGGTGGCAAACAATTCAAAGTTATTCAGGTGAATTGAAGAGAAAATATATTCTTTGGGGAATTCTTTTTCAAATGATTCATCTTGTAGGTCTAATCTCTGTTATTCTCATTCAAGTAGACATATTTACAAGTAATGGATTATTCTTTACCCCAAATTTCCCCTTTGATACTAACTTTGGATATTTTTGGCTTATCTCTCTGATTACTTCGTTAGTTGGTTTTCTCAGTTTATTTAGAAACAGATGGGTCGATATTGCCTGGATCACCATACTTGTTTTCTGTAAGAGCTTAAATGGTCATGCAAGAAGTATTGATCTCACCTATATAGTCGCGACATTAAATAGTTTTCATTTATTAGCAGCTGCTGTTTGGGCAGCTGGTTTAACTTTTATAGTAATCTTTTGGCATAAACAAAAGCTATATGTGAAAGATTTTCTACCCACATTTTCAAAATATGCTTTAATTAGTTTTATTCTATTGGGGCTTACTGGAATGAGCATTACGTTTATGTATTCCCCAAATTTGGCACTGTTTGTGAGTGATTGGGGACGCTTGTTAATAATAAAGATTGTCATTGTAACAATCGTTATACTAATGGCCTTAAAAATGCGTAATAAAATTACATATAATCATAACACCATAGGTAAATGGATAAAGATCGACTTCACCGTAATGATCATTATTATCATAATTGTTTCTATATTAACCTACTTGAGTCCAATACCATAAACTAACTAAGATCGAACTGAAAAGCAAAGCATAGCAAAAGACGCATAAAGAAGAATTGTACAAAATGTTACTAACGGAATATCCGCAGCCATTCCAATCATTGGACCCATTAGACCAGACATAATACCACTCGATACTCCTGAAAGTAATGTTTGATAGTCTACTAACGCCCCAAAAATTATTCCAACCAATATTGCAATAATCGTTGTAATTATAGTAATCATTGTATAATGACCAGGAAATCCATAAACTAATAAAGTTCCGATAGCAATCCCCATAATTCCACTACTCGTCATCGCAAGATTCATTCCTAAATGATAACTAATTTGATACTTAATTTTCCTTAAAAATAGATAGGAAACGGTACACACAAGAAAATAGCTAAACAGAATTAGAACAATGAATAAACTCAAGAATTCACTCCTTCTATTAAAGTGTATGAATTGACAGATGGCTACTATCACCGGGTTAAAGGAAGGAAATGTAAAATGAGTGATTTATTCGGGCAAAGTCACCCTGAATTACAAAAAGAGGGGAAATATACTTCACCTCCCAGTGGGCTACCTTTATATGAATTGAAAATGCTACAAGAATATATTCATAATGCGAACCTACAAAATCTAGGTACTACACTCCCTAGTTCCAAGCAACAAATGATCTTATTGAAATTTTTTAAATCAAAAAGGAACCAACTAGTTGAAGTGCATTCGAGAGCGGGCGATGAGACCATCCATACAATTGGTAAAGTAGCTGTAATCGGAAGAGATTTTGTTATGTTAAAGACACTATTTCTGCGGTTTTGGATTCCTTTTCATACAATTACATCTGCTAAGTCACCTTTTGGTATCCCGGATGTTTCTGCAACACATCAACATGTTGCCTACGACCAGGAACTAAGGAACAAATTACTAACTAACTTTGGTTCAGTTGTTGCTGAAAAGGAAATATTGCGACAGCAATTTTATGAGGAATTGTTAGAGACCAATTTAAAGAGTTGGAAAGGGACGAAGATTACTTTTTACGTAAATAGCATTATGAACGGCAAAGTTCTTGATGTTCATAAAGGAAAGGTTTTTTTAAATAACGGCAAGGATGTTCTTATTTCAAAAATAAATTATTTAAAGCAGACAAGATTCGTTTCATTTTGGCAACAATTTTTTACAAAATGATTTCACAAATAAATCAAAGAGTGTCAATTAAGAAACTCTTTTTATTTTAAAGGAATTTTATGTAAATGTATGGAAACTGTGTTTTCGTTTAATCCTGTTTAATTTTTTTTTATAAGATAGGGTAAACGCATATTTGTAACTGTGGAGGTGACTATGGGTGAAAAAACCAATCATTGAAGAAAATGCAGTGTTTTTGGATGTATTAGGAAAAGATATATTGCTAGTTACGGAGAGTAAACAGTTAAACATTTTAGGTCAAACATTTCGCCCAATTTTTACTGGGAAAGTTGTCGAAGTAACCAATGGTTTCATTACGTTAGATCCGGTCATTATTAAAATGCACAATGCACCATTTTATAAGTTTCCAACTCCGTTAAGTTTCCCAATTGAGAAAATTGCTCTGTTTACACCATTTGACCCTAACCGAAAAATACCATTAATTTAAATCCTTTTAAAAATTTTTAAAAAGAAAGGATGGAGAACGTGAGAAAAGAAGCGGAAAACATTGATTTTAATGAAGCTGGGAATCCTGACATTCATGCTATTCGCAGTTTCGTCCTTACACAAGAATTTAGGGAAAACATTGGTGAAAAAGCATTACTGCTAATCTTCCCCTTTCCATTTTTAATTATAGGAACACTTTTAGCGGTCAATGGGGACTTTTTATTCATTAAATCTGATGTAACAAATGTAACAGAACTTGATGATGAAGTGTTCCGTGTGCATATAGACCAAATTGAAGTGTTTTATATTGAAAAGCCTGGCCAACCCGAAATTCCAAACATTAGAACTGGGAATGAACACCATGATTAGGCGATATCATATTGTAGCCATTCCGATTCGAATTGTTGTAAATCGATTTGGAGATCATGACCCTGACGGTATGATGTATGTTTTAAAAGAAAATGAGAGTCTAGTAAAAAAACAAGTAGAAAAGAATCCTTTCACACCAGTGGATTTAGTTGAACCTTTAGTTATTAGAGCTTGTATTGGTGATAAAATAGAAGTGTTATTCGAAAATCAACTACCATTTAATGCAGGCATCCATATTCAAAATGCAGAATATGACGTAATGACCGCTGATGGTGCTTTTGTTGGCTTAAACCGTGATACAACCATAAAAAAAGGTGAGAAAATTTTATATAAATGGAAGGTATTTGATGAAGGAATTCATTTCTTCTCTGATTTAGGTAACCCTTTATCTAGTGAACAAGGTAGTAATCTCCATGGCTTATTTGGTGCATTATTTGTTGAGCCAAGGGGTTCTTGGTGGACACATCCTGAAACAGGTAAACCGATAAAGAGTGGAATCTTTGCAGATATTCATAACCCACTACTCCCTTCTTTTCGTGAATACGGTTGGTTTTTCCATGATGAACAGGAGATTGATGATTTAACTGGGCAAGCACCTATCAGTCCACATACTCTCCAACCTGAAGCTACTCACCTTGTAAATTATCGTGCTGAGCCAATGAGAAATCGTATACGATTAATCCAAGAAGGCGTTGTTTGTCCAGATTGTGAGGGAGAAGAAGTACACCATGACTCATGGGTCTTTGGAGATCCAGATACTCCGATATTAAATGCTTACGTTGGTGATCCTATAAAGATTCGGCTCGTAAACGCTGGAGTACAAGAAACACACTCTTTCCATTACCATGTACACCAATGGTTATTTGAACATACAGACATGGATTCAGAATTACTGGATGTTCAGGCAATATCACCACAAGCTACTTCTACTATTTCACCATTATATGGTGCTGGGAGCTTGCAAGAGTCTATCGGGGATGCAATCATTCACTGCCACCTTTATCCGCACTTTGGGGAAGGAATGTGGGGACTTCAACGAAGTTTTGATACGTTACAAGATGGTAGTATGTGTTATCCAAATGGGGTTCAAATTAAGGCGTTGCAACCATTACCAGATCGACCATGTCCACCTAGACCTACCCCAGAAAGACCTGGATTTCCGAATTTCATTCCAGGAATCCCTGGATTTAAAGCACCTCGTCCACCAATAGGTGTTACTCCAGGTAGAAAACCGACAGAAATCGAAATGAATCACTTTGTAAAAAATGCTGTCCCTGGAGCCGTATTTTCAAATCCAGCACCACCCGATGCACCTATTAGAGAATATCATATTATCATTATGCAAGCACCAATCATTTATAACGATCAAGGATGGCATGACCCAGAAGGACGTTTTTATGTTTTAGCTGAAGATTATGAAGATATACTCGCAGGAAAGAAAAATCCAGAACCACTAGTGATTAGAGCGAATGCCGGGGATGTAATCCGTTTTAAATACACGAATAAACTACCTGAAACAATAGGGGGAAATGCATTCCAGTTAGTGAATAGAACTTACGAGGTTGGAATGCACGTTCACTTCGTAAAATTTGATGTTCTTGTTTCCGATGGCGCAAACGTAGGCTGGAATTATGATTCTGGTATTACACCAAATGAAACAATTGAATATCAATGGTATGCAGATGTTGAATTAAAATGTGTGTTCTTCCACGACCATTTATTTGCAAATGAACACCAACAGCATGGCGTGTTCGCCTCTATTAACATTGAACCTAGAGGTTCTCAATATTTAAGTCCTTTCTCAGATGAGGAAATCACTTCTGGTACACAAGCTCGAATTGTAAACCCGATAATTCCAGATTTTAGGGAAATAAATTTATTTGTTCATGACTTCGCTTTATTATTTGATAAAGATGGATGTCCGCTCAATGCACCACCATTCCCAGGTTCCCATGACGATCCAGGAGTAATGGGTATTAATTATCGAAGTGAGCCAATACAATTTCGCTTAAAAGAACCAGATTGTGACCCTGCTTATGTCTTTAGTTCATGGGTACATGGAGACCCATGTACACCTATATTAGAATCGTATAATGGAGATCCTATAAGGGTTCGGTTAATTACAGGTTCACATGAAGAATCACATAGTTTTAATCTGCACAGGCAGCGTTGGCATAGCGAACGTCCAGATTTAGATTCTGAACTAGATCAACAAAAGCATATAGCTGTTGCTGAAACCTTCACTTTCGAATTTAGCATGGAAGGTGAAGGGGATTTTGATATGTTATATCATTTTGGTTCAGTAGATGATATTTGGTTAGGGAATTGGGGTATTTTCCGTACATTCGAGCATAGAGTCCCTCATTTAAAGCCATTACCAGATCGTAATTGGATTGCATTGCCTGAAAGAAAAACACCTTTACCAGTACCAACTGGTAAAAAACCGCCTAAAGTCAAGGTAGAAAAGTTTTGTTATCCAAAAGGTGCGAAAGTTCGAAAATATGATGTTTACACAATAAATACTTGTATTGAGTACCATAAGGATGGTGACCATGACCCATTCGGAATCGTTTATGCATTGAAAGAAGATGTGGATGATATTTTATGTGGTAAGAAAAACCCTGAGCCATTAATCATTCGAGCAAACGTTGGAGAATATGTAGAAATTAAACTAACAAATTTACTAAATGCGAAAGATCATCATAATGGTCGTCATGGATATCCAGAAGTTCCTGTTGAAGCATTTTTCCCTCCATCAGATCGTATTTCCTTACATGCACAATTACTAGTTTACGACGTGCGTAATTCTGATGGAGCAACTGTTGGTTTTAATAAGGATCAAACAATTGGACCAGGTGAATCTATTACTTATAGTTGGTATATCGATCAAGATATTGGTGCTGTAAATCTATGGGATATGGCCGATATACGAAACCACCGACACCATGGAGCCTTTGGAATGTTAATTGCGGAACCTCGTGGATCTAACTTCCTTGATTCAAAAACAAGAAAAGATAGAGAAACTGGAGATCAGGTGATCATTTCGAACCCATTATTACCTGAATTTAGAGAATTCGCACTATTAATGCATGATGGTGTAAGGTTATTTGATAAGAACGGAAAACTAATAATAGACCCTGAGCCACTTGTCTTTAAGGATGTCGAGGTTGACATTGAAGAGGAGGAACCGGATTTCGAAGACCAAGGTTCTAGAGGATTTAACTACCGTTATGAACCGTTTAGAAATCGTGTGAAGAAATTTAAAGATATTCATAAGGTGTTTAGTTCAAAAGTTTTTGGTGACCCAAGTACACCATTATTTTTAGCAAATCCTGGAGATCCAATTACAATTCGAATAACACACCCCGCAGATAAACCAAGAACTCGTACATTTGTTATTCACGGACATAAATTCTCAAGAAGTGAAGATGATCTTAATTCAACTGTTAATTCTCATCGACCACTGATGACAGTTGGTTCGAATGATGATTTGCACTTATGGTACGGTGCTGGTGGGCTCTTTAAAAAACCTGGTGACTATATGTACCGATCTGGAAACATAAGGTGGGACATTGAATTAGGAATGTGGGGAATTATTCGTGTATTAAAAAGAAGAAATACAATCCTTGCACCTTTAAAAAATAATACAACAGTTATACTACCTATAGATAATATTGACGATTTTGATGATTGTGATACTGAAGTAACAGGATTATTAATATTAGACGATACACGTGAGAAAAAGAAAAAGAATGAGGGTGTTCTACATGATTCATTGTAATGAATGTAATCAACATCCTTGTCATTGTAATCAGACTGTTCCTGTGAATCCAGTTAATTTGTTCGGTTCGCCATTTGATTGTAAAAAACTAATTCGAACAAGAAAATTCACTTCGCAAAACAGCCCTCTACCGCTTGACGAATTAGAAAATCTACAAGCTTGTATTAGGGCGGTAAATGATTTACTAAGATCATTAGGAAATGAAAGAGATGCTGAGAATACAAGGCAGTTACAATTACACTTTCTTGATTTAAAAGGAGAACGAGTTAAGGTAAGTATATTATGTGGATTTGAGCTACCAGAGGAGGATGACTTAGAAATCCACGAGGAAATGGTCCTATTAGAAGAGAACAACAGAAATAATTATGATGAATTTAATGAAATAGATGAAAATAAGCTAGTGGGTAAAAAAAGAGCAAAAAGGGATAGAAAAAAAGATATAGTAGAAAATGAAGAAACAAACATTGAAAATGGTAACCAATTAATTCAAAAATCCGGCAAACTTGCTACAGCTGGCCGTGATTTTATACAAATAAATCCAATAGGTAGTGCTATGTTTATTCTATATAAGAAACTTCTTTCAATTTCAAGATTAGACTGTCCTGTAGAAGAGCGTGAACCAAAATTTATTAATGCCGACCAAGAGACAAGACGAGAATTAGCGTTCAACTTTGGAGAATTTGTTTCAAAGAACATGGATATAGAAAACCTATTTTTCGGAATTCCATTATATAAAGCGTTGAAAAAGTATGTTGGGAAAGAAGTGAAAATCAGAACAGACGAAGAGTTTCTGGTGGGAACATTAATAAATACAAGAGAAGGAAATCTTCAGATTCAAAATAAAAAGAAGAAAAAAGAAATTGATACACGTTCAATTTGTTATTTACAAGTTTTGAACTTGAAATAATCTCTTTTAACATTATTTATAATATAGTAATATAATAGTGTTGCAATTTATATTAGTTAAATAACCAGGTATTAATAAGTTAGTTGCTCTCCTATGTTGGATGAGTTTGTTAAAAAAATCGTGTGCATTCATTCCATTATGGATGTACACGGTTTTGTTTCTAATTGTATAGGATAAGTTATCTAAGAGTCCATACTAAACCTCCGACCTAATCACTATATTAACTAAAATAGGTGAATATAGGATAGGCAAACATGCTATTCGGTACATCCAAACTACATATAATAAACTGACTTGATTGCGAAAAGCTATATATGATATGATTTTAATTATTTTTTATTTAGTAACTATTGACGTAACTTTATAAAGTTTGTACACTGTGAAGAGTCAAATGTTTTTTCTGAAAATACAATTATTAAAAGTAAGGATCTGGTGAAATGATAGTATGTAAATTTGGTGGTACGTCTGTTGCGTGTGCTGAACAAATTAAAAAAGTGGCAAACATTGTGAAGTCTAATCCTGAAAGAAGAATTATTGTAGTGTCTGCACCAGGGAAACGATTCGGTGATGACATTAAAGTAACGGATCTTTTAATAGATTTAGCAAATGCAGCACTAAAAGATGGAGATGTAGAAGGTAAACTTCAAGATGTTGTGAATAGATATAAAGATATCGCGGAGAATCTTGGTTTAGACCAATCTATTTCAAACATTATTGCACAAGATTTACGTGAGCGTGTTGAATTCGACAAAACGAATATTAATTTGTATGTCGATAATTTAAAAGCAAGTGGCGAAGATAATAACGCAAGATTGATTGCAGCATATTTCAATTCAATTGGTCTTAAAGCAAAATACGTAAGCCCATTAGAAGGACTGCTTCTAAATAATCCACCAGAACGTACTTATGCGTTACCTGAAACTTATGAACTTTTAAATAAATTAAAAACCTATGAAGAAATCATTGTATTCCCTGGTTTCTTTGGTTACACAAAAGAAGGTACATTACGTACATTTGATCGCGGTGGATCTGATATTACTGGCTCGATTTTAGCAGCAGCAGTAAAAGCAGACTTATATGAAAACTTTACAGATGTAGACTGTGTTTTTTCTGCAAATCCTAAAGTTGTCAAAAATCCTATAGGAATTGAAGAAATTACTTATAGAGAAATGCGAGAACTATCTTATTCAGGATTCTCCGTATTTCACGATGAAGCTTTAATGCCAGTTTTTAAATTGGGGATTCCTGTAAATGTTAAAAATACCAATAATCCAACTGCACCTGGTACAAGAATACTACCAACAAGAACATCTAATGGACGCCCTGTAACGGGCATTTCAGCGGATAGTGGATTTTCAACTTTATATGTATCAAAATATTTAATGAACCGTGAAATTGGTTTTGGCCGTAAATTACTTCATATTATTGAAGAAGAACATATCTCTTATGATCATACACCATCTGGGGTTGATGATATTTCGGTAATTATTCGTTCAAACCAAATTACACCTGAGGCAGAAGAACGAATTGTTAAACGCATTAAAGAAGAACTACATGCTGATGACGTTTATTTCAGACATGGTTTTTCAATGATTGTTATTGTTGGGGAAGGTATGCGAAATAATACGGGTCTAGCTGCAAGAGCTGCCCACGCTATTTCACGTACTGGATCTAATATCGAGATGATCAATCAAGGTTCCTCAGAAGTAAGCTTAGTATTTGGTGTATTATCAGAGGTTGAAAATCAAGTATTAACAGCTTTATATGAAGAGTTTTTTGCTCCCATTACAGTCTGATTGAAATGGATACTACATTACTCCCTTTTGAATGAAACAAATTTTGTATGATTTGTTTCGACAAAGGGAGTATTTTATGTTATGAATTAATGGATTATCATACCAATAAAGTTTGTGTTAATGATATGGTATGTTAATGTAGTAAAAAAGTGTAAGAATGATAGTAGGTGTAATGTATGAATGTTATTTTTGTATTAACAAAAACTGGTGAAGAAGTACTAGAAATGGTATCTCACGATGTCGCAGGACTACTTGCTGCTGTAAAAGGTGAAAATGTCACATTTCCTTTTGGCACATTTCAATATGATTTCCACACATTAGATCATTATTTGGAAAATGGGACTTATCGACAAGAATTAGTCGTTTATTTGAAAGATGAATAATTTTTAATTTTTATTTATAAAGAATGGGGTTTAACACTGTTGCAACTATTTTTAATTGGAATTGTAGGGTACATAATTTTATATTTCCTTGCCAAATCACGTATTTTTAATGGGCTTACAAATGCTTTTCCTATAATTAACTCACTATTAATTACGATATTGGTAATTTTTATAGTAATAAAATCAGGTTTAATTCGTGTATTAGCTACCATGTTAGGGACAATGATTGTCTTTATTCAAAATTTTTTTAATACAATTTTTTAGTAAGGATTAATTATGCCTCGATATTATAGATTAATTAACGGTTATAACCTTTTTTAAATCTAAAATTGTTTGATGTGCATACCTTCATGGAATATAGTGCGAACTAATACTTGTTCAATAGTAAACATCCCCATTTCTGTTGGATGAACTTCTTCTTTCAAGCGATAACCCATGAATGCTCATAATCCTTTCTATTATTATATGGATAATTTAAGAAAGTTCTTTTCAGCTTAAATCCAAAATTTGTACAACATAAAGAAACATTGATATAATTTTTATTGCGAGTATATAGAAAGAGGTAGATATGATGAACGCTTATGATGAATATATGAAAGGCATTGTACAACCAATGCGTCAAGAACTAGTAGAAGCAGGATTTACTGAGTTAACAAATCCAGATGAAGTAAATGAATTTATGGCAACTGCTAAAGGAATTTCTTTAGTAGTAATTAACTCTGTCTGTGGCTGTGCAGCAGGTCTTGCGCGTCCTGCAGTCCGAAATGCAATTTCAGAAGTGAAACCAGATCATTTAGTGACTGTGTTTGCAGGGCAAGATCGTGAAGCTACCGAAACAATGCGAGGTTTCTTTGAGGAAGTACCACCAAGTTCACCTTCTATTGCAATATTAAGGGATGGTCAATTGGAATATTTTATCCCACGTGATCAAATTGAAGGTTATCCAGTTGAACAAATTACAGAACATCTAACAGGTGTCTTAAAACAAACATGCGAGAAGTAACAATTGTCACAACTGCAGGGCGACCTGACGAACAATCTTTGCAACTAGCGAAGTTTGTTTGCCATAAGTTAGGGTTACCCTTTGAACCAAGAAAAAAGCGTTCAGTAGCGAAAATTAGTCAGCTACTGAACGCTAATATTATAGTTGCTGGAAAAAACAGACTTGAATATTATCCAAAGGGTACAGAAAATGCATTCTTCTTTCACCCAAACTCTGCAGCATTTCGTCTAAAACGTATTGCTAGAGGTGAAAGTGATCCTTTTTTGTATGCTTGTAATTTATCTCCTGGTGATGCGTATCTTGATTGTACATTAGGTTTAGGATCGGACGCGATTGTAGCAGCTTTTATTGTTGGTGAACAAGGTAGAGTGGTTGGCCTAGAAGATAATCAAAATATTGCATTTATTGTACAAGAAGGTATGAACAATTATGATGTCACTGAGCTTCCGTTAACAGCTTGTATGAGACAGGTAGAAGTTATTCATACAGAAGCAGTAGACTTCTTAACTAATCAACCAAATCATTCGTTTGATGTTGTATATATGGATCCAATGTTTGAAGAAATTATAGAAGAGTCAAATAATTTCGAACCACTTCGTGATGCGGGTAGTCATTTAAGCCTGACAGAAAAATGGGTTCAAGAAGCTGTAAGGGTTGCTAGAAAAAGAGTAGTATTGAAAGCGCATTATAAATCAAGTTATTTTGAAATGTTTGGGTTTAAACGAGAGATTCGATTAACTTCAAAGTTTCATTATGGTGTTATTGAAAAATAATAGCAAATTATTTTCGTTTCTTATTAGGTTCGAGGTTTGTAACTTTTTTTACTACTTTTTCTAATGATACATGGACATTGATTTTCTTCTCATCTAACTTTTCAATGTTAATGACAGTTGCTTTGCGACCTTTTATATTGATATTCTCATTTTCTGTAGGAATCGTTGATGTTAATTTGCTCATGATTAGCTCTCTGTTCTCATAAAAAGTAACATTATACATTCTATTATTCTCCTTATCATTTAGTGTGTAATATGTTAAATTTTATGATGATATTTTAAATATATAACCACATCATTAATAAATTTAATAGAAAAGAAAGTATGTTTTGTTGGTTTATTGACTTTATAACAAAGCTGTGGTAAAATTATTAAGTGCTATTTTTAGGTAGCATTTAGATAAATTTGGCGTTTCGCTAATGTTTTTGAAGACACTTATTCACACTGGAGCAAGTTGAGGCTTGCAAGGATGCAAAAGTAGGATGGGTTTGCATTGCTTAAGTTAGAGAGCGTTTTAGTGGGATTTACCGCGGTATAAAGATTTTTACATCTTTCAATATAATTCCCCTGATGATAGGGTAGAGACTTAATTTATTTATAATGTTGCCTGAAATACTAAAGGGGTGCTCGAATTAATCGGGCACCCCTTGTCTAATTGCATTATTACTATTCATAAGTTAGAATACTAACTAATATTAGCTTCTTGCTGTAAAGCATAATGAAGTTAAGTAAGCAATCATTAAAATAAAACCAAGACCTGCTGCGATTTCAAACATAGAAGAAAAACCTCCTTATTAAAAAAACAATGATATTTACAACTATTATTTTACAATGAAACAACAAAAGATGAAACCTTTTAATGTTAAAATCGTAAGTATAAAAAAGTAACATTTTTATAATTTAGAACTGAGGTAATGTGTATGAAGAAATGGTTACAAAGAATTGTCGTCATATTCGTTGCATTCATCACATTCGGAATAATTTCACCGAACCACGAAATCTGGGATTTATTAGAGAGTGATCATTCAACTGACTCTAAAAGTGAGCTTACCGAAAATACTGATCTGAATAATAGTATCGTCGATTACGATGATAAACATGCAAACGTAGATGAGCGATTAGTAGAAATTTTAGCAGTAGCAAAAGAACAATCCTACATTAAATTTGGTGCGAGAATTGCTCCAGTTATTTCTGAAGAATTTGATGAGAGAATTTTTCCCAAAATGCAGGAAGTTCTTGAGTCTGAATTAAGTGACTTAAAGTTAACGAAATACATATCAATAACAGAACAACCAAGTGGAGATTACAGTGAGAAAATCTTTCATATTTCAGATGGTACTAATGGTAAAGATCTAATACGATTTCATGTTAGAACTGAGAAACGTCCATTAGAAGGGTACTACTACAATTTCCATTATCATACTTATGAGGATCGCTTTGTTGCTCATCACGATATTGGAGATATTTATTGGTCAAAAAACACACCACCAAAATGGTTATCCTAAAAATGACTAGAACACTCGTATAAAATACGAGTGTTTTTTTGTATGATAAACATTGATATAATAACGTTTTTTATATTTATATTAGTGTTTTAGTTATTTATTTGATTCATTTAGATTACATGTATAAAACCATGTACCTCAAATTTCTGTTTATGGATGATACTCATACGAATGTAGCTTAATAATTACATCTATTATTTTTTCAAAGCAAATATTTCATATTTTCCCCGTCCTAGGTTAGTAACGGGTTAGCTTTAGTTTTAAAGTTAATTGCTATATTGTCATTTTATATTAGTTCATCTGCAGGCTAGGTTGTGTCTTTCTCCACCCATAAAACTGCATGACGTCTTTTGATCTTATAAATCATTTCAATTCCCACCTTTCATGTTTTTTAATTAACAAAGTTAATATTGACGAATATAATTCTCTACTTTCCTTCGGTTCTCTTCTAGTATTTTTTTCGCATTTTCATTATGAAGTGCTTTCTCAAGAGAGATCTCACGTTTTGTAATAGTTATCGTGAGAGAAAAAATGTTTAATGTCATTCAGTATCACCTCCTTAAATTTCCTTGGAAAATGAAAAAAACCGTAGAGAGACTCCACTACGGTGAAAAAGGCACAAAAATACCGCAGGGACACGCTTCTCCCTGCGGTATGGGTATGCTTAATTACTAAAAAAATCTTAAGCGATCCATTCCGATCTGGTCGAATGTGTGATTTTCATTTTTGCTGAAGTTGTAACTACCAGTGTCATTAATTCAACGTTAAAGATCATTTCAATCGACCTCCTTAAGAATTTTTTAATTACTTTGTAATTATATCCATCTTTAAGCTGTTTGTAAACATTTTTTACCAATTTTTATAAATTGTTTCAATGACTTCATTGCAATTTAGAACTTTCGAACCGTTTTCAATCTTATAACAAGTATATCCATCCCTCTTATGTAAATAATAAAATGAAGTTCATGGAAGAATTTGTGCGATTATATTATAGTTGTAAGCATCAAATAGCCCCCTCCTTATTAAAGAGGGGGGTTGTTGTACCAACTTATTGTTTACATCTCTTTAGCTCATTGACGCTTCTTAGTTTTCTTATTATTAAGTATCTCTGCCGCTGTTAAGGGTTCATTTGCAAGTTCATGATCAAACTCCCTTGATAAATTCTTTTTTACTGCTTGTTTATCACTAACGGTACCACTTACATTGCTCTTCCGGTTGTTATTCACTATATGCACCTCCATGATTTTAGTTTGCCACGGGATGTCCTTAGTATTCCTTTTTGCTATTTCTAATGGTTTGTGCGAAATGAGGTAAGTTGCGGTGAATAGGTGGCAAGCTTTTTTATAATAGCCTTTTACTTCATAACAAGTTAGAATAAAAGAAAAAGATTTA
>JAPSJC010000009.1 GCA_031178355.1 Ureibacillus sp. | reverse complement strand
TGATGAATCGAAGGATTTGCAATAATAAATGTATCCGTTGATAACAAATCAGATTCATTTCCTTTAAAGTTCGTCGCAATTGCTCCTACTTCTTTCGCAATAATAGTACCTCCTGCAATATCCCAAGGTGATAACCTCATTGAGATATAAGCATCTAATTTACCGCTTACCACAAAGGCAATTTCCATCGCAGCTGAGCCATAAGAACGAGTACCTCGAACTGACCTTACTAAATCGATAATTTTTTCATGATTCACTCTACGATTTGGTATAACCCAGCTTGAATTAATACCAATTACCGCCTCAGATAGGGGAATAGGTTTTAACTTACGCAATAACGAGTCATTATACCAAGCACCTTCCCCAGCTATTGCATAAAATAAATCCTCTTTCATTACATCAAATATGTAGCCTAACTTTCCAACACCATCCACAAAAAAGCCAATAGTAATCATAAAGTGACGATGTTGTTTAATGAAATTCATCGTCCCATCAATTGGATCTATAATCCAAACTGCACCTTCTAGGTTTTCAATTTCCTCACCCATACCCTCTTCGCCTAAAATTTTGTGATCTGGATGTAAACTTTTAATAGTTTCAATAAAGAATAACTCTGTTTCACGATCAATATTTGTCACCAAATCATTTGGATCCGATTTAGTTTCTACTACCATATCGTAAGAAAAAGATTCCCGAATTCGCCTACCAGCTTCAAAAATCATATCCTTAGCAAAATGGTCAATTTGATGTATATCCATACTCCCCCGCACCACCTCTTAAAATAAATGAACGCTGAAGACTATTGTGACTGTCGCAAAATTTCGTCACAATCAAAACATATGCTCCTGCGGTGGTCACCTTAAATTGTCACCATCCTCAAAGCTCAAGGGTCGCCTCAAAAGATCTTTTCACTTACCCCTCTTTTATTATAACAAAAAATCACTTGCAAGCATTTATGTTTGCAAGTGATTTTTATTGCGTATATAGTTTATCATACATACGCGTGAAGACCATCTAACTCGTCTTGGATCTCCTTTAGGCGTTTTTTACATTTCTCCATCTCTGTCTCATCATTCTCTTGCATAGCGGAATAAAGTGAGGCTAATTCATAATCAAGTTCTAAACGTAAAACATGTTCGTATTGCTTTTCAATGTCGACTTTACGTATAATTTTTATCATCTGTTTCATATGAATCACTTCCCTTTCCTAATTAGAAAACTTTTTCACGAAAAGCTATTGTTACAAGATTTTTCCCAAAAACTTCAGAAAATAAACACTGTTTTTGAAAGGTGGTACTAAAAATGCTAAATAAAATTCAATGGACAAAAGAAGATTTTGACGTATTCACTATTGATGGTCTAGAACAACGAATGGAAGCTTTAACATCAATTGTTCGGCCAAAATTTCAACTATTAGGTGAACGATATTCAAATTTTTTAAGTGTCAATTTAGGGGAAGAATTTTTTCCACATATAGCAAAACATGCAAGAAGAACTGTAAACCCTCCTAAGGATTCTTGGGTAGCCTTCTCATCCTATAAACGTGGTTATAAATCACTTCCTCATTTTCAAATTGGTCTATGGGACACATATTTATTCATAATTGTAGCGATTATTTATGAGGCTCCACAAAAAACTGTTATGGCAGAACGACTTCTTGATCAATACGAATTGTTCAAAAAATTGCCAAAAAATTATATATTTTCAGGTAATCATATGTCTCAAGAAGTTATATCTTTAGAAATAGGTCTTGACAGTCAATTAGAACAAGCACTAACTAGATTACGCGACGTGAAGAAAAGTGATTTCTTAGTTGGTCGTTATATATCTCGTGAAGAAGCAGTTCAACTAACTCCTGATGATTTCTTGAAACTTGCTGATGATACATTTGAAACACTCTTACCGATTTACAATGTAATGATTGGTAAGTAGCTGAATATTAATAGTTTGATTTTTTGTGTTGTATAATTAATATGCACTAATCATTAGCAAACATTACATTTTTCTACTTAATTTCTTTATTTATTTTTACAAAAAAATCAGTAACATTTTGAATATTTTATAAAAAAGGATGTAGTTGCTTTCACAAGCTAAACCACATCCTTTTTATTATTTTTTAGTAACTCGAATGATTTGTCCATTTTCTAATTCTTTTGCTTGTTTTACTACTATATAACTTACATAACCACTTTCTTCTTCAAATTCACGAAAAACAGACTTTTCTTGAGCTTGAGAAGGAACAATCTCTTTAAAGCGTCTATATAATGCTAACATATCTTCTCGTTTAATTCCTTTTTCATATGCTTTTTCAACACCTTCAAAGAACTGAACAACACCAACAATTTCATCAGTTGTCCAATCAGTTGAAAATGGATAAGAGTATTCCATAGTAAACCCTGCCTTTTAGTTTTATTATCCCCAATTTTATCTTTTTATTGACCCCATTTTAAACGTATTTGCTCCGCTTGTGCAACCATTCGTTGAATTAATTCAGATACAGAAGGAACATCCTTGATCATTCCTGTTACTTGACCTGCCCAACCGAAACCGTTTGTCTCATCCCCATCATAAATCAACTTTTTATTTGCATCGCCACTAATAAAGGATTTTAAAGCTTCATACGTAGGAGTTTTCGTTTCTATTTCTAGAATTTTGTCTGTAAATTCGCTTTTTAAAGCACGTGCAGGTGTCCCAATGGATCGTTTAATGATTGTAGTATCTGTTTCACTACTTTTTAATAATGCGGCAATATAAGCTCCTGATGCATGTACACATTCTTTCGTCGCGATAAATCTTGTACCCATCTCTATTCCTTCTGCTCCAAGGGCATGAGCTGCCATCCACCCACGACCGTCCCCAATACCACCAGAAGCTATGACAGGAATCGAAACACTATCTACAACTTGTGGTACTAACACCATTGTACCGACATCATCTCGTCCTAAATGTCCACCGCCCTCTTGCCCAACAACCATGACAGCATCCGCCCCAAGTTCCTCTGCTTTTTGTGCTTGTCTGCGAGCTGCAACTAAAACTAACTTTTTACAATCTGTTCCTTCTAACATTTTAAAGAGAGGTGCTGGATTTCCACCAGTCATTGACACAACTGGTACTTTTTCTTCGATTGCAACTTGAACCATTCCCTCATAGCCTTTTCCGTAATTACCAAATGCAAAATTTACACCAAAAGGTTTATCTGTTTTCAATCGTACTTTTTGAATTTCTTCACGTAACGCTTCTGGAGATTTTAAACTTAAGGCAGTAATTTGACCCAAGCCCCCTGCTTCAGAAACAGCTGCGGCTAGTTCTGAGTAAGCTAGGTATGCGAGGCCACCTTGTATTATTGGATATTTTATACCTAGTAATTTTGTAACTCTTGTATCCCATTTCATATTGATTCCCCCCGTTAAAAGTCCCTATATATAACCTTTCTCCAATAGAATTTAATTTTCCTTTATTTTTTTATAGTCACAAAGGCCAAGAGGTGTTATAATTCTTCTTGTTTTGAAATTAAGAAAAGTGAGGTGGTACCTGCGTTGTCACAGTTAGAAACTCCTTTGTTCGACGCATTACTCAAACATCGAAATAGACACCCAATCCAATTTCATATCCCTGGACATAAAAAAGGTCAAGGTATGGATAGTGCTTTTCGAGAGTTTGTCGGCGACAACGTTTTATCAATTGATTTAATTAACATTGCTCCACTAGATGATTTACACTCACCTAAAGGTGTCATTAAAGAAGCACAAAAATTAGCTGCTGAAGCCTTTGGTGCTGACCATACATTTTTCTCCGTTCAAGGAACTAGTGGCGCCATCATGACAATGATACTGACTGTTGTTGGTCCTGGAGATAAAATAATCGTTCCACGAAATGTTCATAAATCAATCATGTCAGCGATCGTTTTAGCAGGTGCCATCCCTATTTTTATTGCTCCGGAAATTGATACGTACTATGGCATTTCCCATGGTATTTCAGCTGAAGCAGTTGAAAAAGCATTGAATACGTATCCAGATGCAAAAGCAGTGCTTGTGATCAACCCTACTTATTTTGGATTTGCAGCGGACTTGAAAAAAATTGTTGATATTGCTCATGGACGCAATATCCCTGTTGTTGTAGACGAAGCGCATGGTGTTCATATAAAGTTTCATGATGAACTTCCTATTTCAGCTATGCAAGCTGGTGCAGATATGGCTGCTACCAGTGTTCATAAGCTTGGGGGTTCAATGACACAAAGTTCTGTACTAAATGTTCGTGAAGGTCTTGTATCAATTAATCGTGTACAATCAGTATTTTCAATGTTAACAACAACTTCAACTTCATATCCAATTTTAGCTTCATTAGACACTGCTAGACGCCAATTAGCGGTCAGCGGATATGAACTAATTGATAATGCTATTCGACTTGCAAAAGATGCACGAAAACGTATTAATAAAATTCCACATTTGAAATGTGCTGGACGTGAAAAGCTTAATTCGTCTGCTACATTTGATATGGATCCAACTAAATTATTAATTAGTGTAAAAGATTTAGGTATTACTGGTCATCAAGCTGAGGAATGGTTACGACATAATGCAAATATTGAGGTTGAATTATCTGACCTTTATAATATACTTTGTATTATTACTTTAGGGGATACGAAAAAAGAAGTTAACCTATTAATTAACGCATTACAACGTATGTCTCAAGCTTATGATTCAGAAGCTACTGTGGTTGAATCAAATGTTAGACTTCCTGATATTCCCGCTTTAGCAATGTCACCTAGAAATGCATTTTATGCTCAAACTGAAATGATACCAATAAGCGAAGCTGCTGGGTATATTTGCGCCGAATTTATCATGGTATATCCACCAGGAATTCCTATATTTATTCCTGGGGAAATTATTGCAGAAGATAATATTAAATATATCCAAATGAATATCGATGCTGGTCTTCCAGTGCAAGGTCCTGAAGATCCAACTTTAAAAAATATTAAAGTTATTAAAGAACGTAAACCAATATTTTAGTTAAAAAGCGGCAATTCAAATAGTTTCTTCTAAACTGTTTGATTACCGCTTTTTCTGTATTTGTATTATTCATTTATTCTGGTACTTTATGAAATTATTAGGGCAAAAATAGGACAGATGACTGCCCCAAGAACCGCACTAAGACTCATTGAAACTGAACCAATAGATAAATCCTCTTCGCCATATTCATTTAGTTTCGAAATACCAACCCCATGACTAGTACTTCCCATTGAAACCCCACGACTAATAGCCGAGTTTATTTTTGCTAGTTTATAGATATAGGGGCCAAAAATTGCACCGGTGAACCCCGCTATCATTACTAGAGCCGCTGTAAGAGGTGCAATCCCACCTATCGTTTCACTTACTTGCATCGCAATCGGTGTGGTTAAAGATTTAGGTAATGCTGTTAAAATCAACTCTTTTTCAACATTTAATAAAACTAACAATACATATACACTAATTAACCCACTCATCATAGCTATGAATAAACCAGATAGAATACTATATTTGTATTTTATTAATAGATGTCGTTGATTGTACAGAGGATAGGCAAGACCAACAATAGCAGGACCTAATAAATGTTGTAACCACTTTCCACCTTCCATATAAACCGCATAAGGTATATCCAGAACTAGAAGTGCAACAATTAAGAAAACAGAAGCTGTTACAACCGGAATCAGGAAAGGGTAATTAAAACGCTTATAAACCTTAGCCATTAGTAAATAAACGATAATAGTGCTAATGATTGATAAAATTACGTTCAACTTCCTCTTCTCCTTTCTTATCCTGTTCATTTAATATTTCGTTTGTTTCTTCAACTTTAGTAGATCTCAGTTTTAGCAACTCTTCTTTTTTCTCTATTTTTTGGCTTAAATAACTAGTCATTAATAGTGAAAAAAGTGTACTTATTATGACCGCACCAAATAAACTAATCCCAGTTAGAGACAATAATTGAGGATATTCGATGATCCCTATCAAAGGAGGAATATAAAAAATTAACATAGAGCTAATTAAAAAACTAGCCCCATCACGAATAAAATCAACTTTTATCCATTGGAGCAGTAAACAAATAAATAATAAAATAAATCCAATAATGCTTGGAGGTAATGGTATTTTAGTTACTGAAGTAATTAAGACACCTATATATTGAAATGCAAATAATATCATTATTTGTAAAACAGTACGAATAGCTCGAATGATCTTAGATTGTAATGATTCCTTTAAAATGCCATTCACCTCCCCATAAACGATATTTTACGCCTCCTATTGACTATATGTCTATCACTGAAAAATAAAAATCTACTGATTGTACAAAATAGCTTTTGAAGTAGACATTTCCTCAGATCATGGAAAAAATAAAAAAAGTGACCATTTCGGCCACCAAAAATCTATAAAGCTATGTGATTATTCAAATTTATCCTTCATCCGTTACAATTACTTTACGTCCTATAAGCTTAAGTATGATTGGTACTATAATCCAAGCAACTGCTATTAAAATAAATAGTAAAGAAAGTGGTTGAGTAATAAATATGCTCCAATCGCCATTTGAAATTGTTAACGCTCGTCTCATATTATTTTCAAGCATTGGTCCAAGTACTAACGCAAGTACTAGCGGCGCAACAGGGTAATCATGTTTTGTTAAAATATACCCTAAAAATCCACAAGTAATAAGTAAATACAAATCAAAAGTAGTATATTGTACCGCATATACTCCAAAGAACGAAATAGCAATAATAATTGGTAATAAATACTTTTGAGGTGTTTGAATTATTTTTGCAAAAACTTTAACTAACGGCATATTTAATAATAATAAGATTAAATTTCCTATAAACATACTTGCTATCAATCCCCAAGCAACTTCAGGATGATCATCAAATAATAGTGGACCTGGCTGAACATTGTACATGATAAATGCACCCATCAAAATAGCGGTAGTCCCTGAACCAGGTATTCCTAATGTTAATAAAGGAATCATTGCTCCACCAGAGGCAGCGTTGTTTGCTGACTCTGGCCCAGCAACACCCGCGATATTTCCCTTACCGAATGAATCCGGATTCTTACTTAACTTTTTCTCTGTAATATATGAAAAGAAAGAAGCTATTGAAGCTCCTGCTCCAGGTAAAACCCCGATAAAAAAACCTAACAGGGAACCTCTCGTAATTGGCATTGCGCTATCTTTTAAATCTTGCTTTGTCGGTAAAATTCGCTTAATTTTTGTAACAGATTGAGCGCTACCGTCTTCTTCTAATATCGTTTTAAATACTTCTCCTAATGCAAATAACCCTACGGCAATCGTTAAAAATTCAAATCCACCATATAATACTGGTTGATCATATGTAAATCGTGCAATACCTGATACAATATCAATTCCAACTGTTCCAAGCATTAGCCCAACTACAGTCATAATTAACGCTTTTGTCATTGATTTCCCTGCAAGACCACTTACAGCACATAGACCTAATAACATTAGTGAAAAATATTCAGCAGGTCCAAATTGTAATGCTAAATCAGATAGTGGTTTTGCTAATAAAATTAATCCTATTAGAGAAATAATACCAGCAGCAAAAGAGCCAATCGCAGCAATCGATAGCGCTGCCCCTGCACGTCCTTGCTGAGCCATTTGATAACCATCCAGTGCTGTTACAACTGAAGAAGATTCTCCTGGAGTATTGATTAAAATTGACGTTGTAGATCCTCCATACATGGCACCGTAATACACTCCTGCTAGAAGTATAATTGAACTAGCAGCAGCAGCTTCCGTTGGCATACCAGATGTTAATGTTGCTGTAACTGGAATTAATAAGGCAACACCACTCATAGGTCCAATACCAGGAAGTACTCCGACTGCAGTACCTATGATTACACCAACTAGTGCAAACATTATATTATGAAATTGAAATGCAACAGCGAATCCATCTAATAGATATGAGATTGTTTCCATCGTTACAATGTCCCCCCTTTAAAATAACGGAAATTTTGGTAAAGCGCCTCCAAGTAATTGAACGAATATCAGATAAACACCGAATGTAAAACATGCTGAAATAATTAGTGTAGAAAGAATTTTTCCACGTTCCATTGTTTGGAAGGCTACTATTAAAAAGATAAGGGTTGATAGTACGTAACCGATTATTTCTAATAAAAGGACATACATCACTGCTGAAACAAAAATGATGCCAAACTTTTTATAGTTAAATGTTTCTTTTTCTCCATTTTCTGATTTCGATCTAAATGATTCATATAATAACCTTATACTTAGAAGCCCAAGGACTACTCCTAATATAACGGGAAATGTCTGTGGCCCAACGGATGAGCCATACGCACTTCCTGATATTTTTAAACTTTCAAAAATAAACAAAATGCTAATTAATAGAAATATTATTCCTGCAAATTTATCGAACGTTTTACTCATTTCTCGTACACCTCCAAAGTGGAAAAAGGAGCATAACATATCGCTCCTTTTAGCTGGTAACTATTTATGCATATCAAGAGCTTTTAATAAATCTCCAATTACTGCTTCTTGCTCCTGTAGAAATGCAGTGAATTCTTCAGCATTTCGATATTCATACTGCCATCCACTTCTTTCAAGTTCACTTTTCCACTCATCAGTTTCAACCAATTCATTTAACTTTGATGTCCAATAGTTAAATGCTTCCTCAGACATCTCCTTTGGTCCAAATAGACCTCTCCAAATTGTAAATTCAGCATCTAAACCAAGTTCTTTAAATGTTGGAACATCTTTTAAATCACCTGTTAAACGTTCCGTAGAACTTACAGCTAATACTTTTACATCGCCAGATTTAACATATTCACCAATTGATGAAGCATCTGTTGCAATCACATCTGCGTTACTTCCTAAAAGGGCTGCAATTGCTTCACCACCACCATCATACGATACATACTTTACTTGTTTTGGATCAATACCATATGCATAAGCAGGTAATACCCCTACTAAATGGTCCATAGAACCTGGAGCAGAGCCCCCTGCAAGCGTAATTGAAGTAGGATCAGCTTTAATTGCATCTAATAATTCTGTTAAGCTATTAAACGGTGAATCAGCTTTGACAACAATTGCACCGTAATCTTTTGTTAACTGCGCAAGTGGAGTTGTATCTTTATAACCATATGGACTATTTCCTTCTGCTTTTAAGTTGTTAATAATAATAGGTGGTGATTTCGTCATTAGCATATAATCATTAGCAGCTTCTTTTGTAGCGTACTCTGCCATGAATACTGCTCCACCACCACCTGCTCTATTTTCTACTGTAATTGATTTTTCGACCAATTTTGTTTCAGACATAATTTTAGCAATCGAACGTGCTGTTAAATCCCATCCTCCACCTGCCCCAGATGGTGCAACAATCGTAATGTTTCTTTCTGGATAACTTGAGGACCCATTCCCAGATGTACTGCTTGTCGTTGAGTTACTTCCGCAAGCCGCTAATACAATGGCAAGGATTAACATCATACATAAAGTTAATATTTTCTTTTTCATCTATTTTCCCCCTTTGTTATACACCTAAATTTCATTGGATGTATAAGTTTAAGATAATGAAAGCGCATACTTTATACAATAAAAGGGAAATTAAATGATATTCTTTCTATAATGCCTATTTTGTTCATTTTGTTCACAACAATTTAGGAATTCTAATTCTAAACCTTAGGACTGTTCGAAAAGTTAATTAGGGTTTTTTTTCAAAAAGGAAAGGTGTTTTGAAAGTTTTACTTTCCAAAACACCCCTAGTTAAGATTTATTAATAAAATATCTTCTTTCTGGTCTACCTACCGTTCCATATATTAAATCGGTGTATACTTTATTTTCCGATACTAGATGCTCTAGATAGCGTCTTGCAGTAGATCGACTAATTCCAAGTTCTACCCCTAGCTTTTCTGCCGTTATACCTTCCGCACATGATTTTAAAAATTCATATACCTTTCCTCTAGTAATTACGTCAATCCCCTTAGGTGTAGACTGACTCAATTGTGCCTCTTTTGTAGTAGTCCAAATTTCTTTAATTTCCTCTTCCCCAAAATGGGTATTTTTTTCTAAGAGTATTCTTTTTGTACGATATGTTTCTAAGCTTTCCTTAAACCTCTCAAAGGTAATTGGTTTTAATAAATAATCGGCAACTCCACCCCGAAAAGCCTTTTTGAGAATATCGGACTCTGATGCGGCGGTTATAAAAATAACGTCGGTTTCAGGACTATTTCTTTTTATATATTCCAAAATTTCAGTTCCTAGCTTGTCTGGAAAAAAAACATCTAGTAAAACTAAATGCGGTTCAAATGAATCAATCCATTCTTTTGCTTCTTCAATGGATAAAGCAATTCCAATATTTTTAAAACCACTTATTTTTTCAATAAACTTTTGATGAATACTGGCAATTCTTTTATCATCTTCGACAATTAATACTTCAATGACCTCATTCATGATTGATCCCCCCCTTTATTAATCACGATGAGAAACAACGCTCCCCCTAAATCCCCATGCTCTATAAAGATTTCACCACCTAATTCTTTCACATTTTCACTTACTTTTACCAATCCATAACCATGTTGTTCGCTATTTTTCGCCTTAGTTGAAATTCTTTTTTCAAAAAGAGCCCCTTTTAATTCTTCATCTAATCCTTTTCCACTATCTTCAACTTCAATGACTAAATCTCTACCTTGATCTACTACAAGAACACGAACAATCCTATTTTTTTCATCTAGATGTTCAACTGCTTCAAATGCATTTGTTAATAAGTTACCTAATATTGACACAAGAAGATGCTTTTGTATATCTTTCGGTAGATCATCTAATTGACTATCCTCGTCTATGATAAATCTCACTTTTAATTCTTTTGCTCTATTAAAAAAACCTATTAATATACCATTAATAAATGAATCTCTAATGCGTTGAGATATAAAATGAATCAAACTTCCTTGTTCCGCACGTTCACTATGGATGAGACTTAGTGCCTCATCATAATTTCCTAGTTGCACTAATCCTGAGATTGTATATAAAAAATTATTGTATTCATGCGTTTGAGCTCTTAAAGCTTCTGTATATTTTTTCACCTGTGATAATTCCATCACCAAACTGTCTATTTCAGATTGTAGTCTAAAACTTGCAACCGCCCCAACTACTTTATCACCATTCCAAATGGGAATTCGGTTCACAATCGTTTGTTTCCCGGCGATTTCTGTTGGTTTATCAAGATGTTTCTCCCCGTATTTTAACACTTCAAACATATTTGTATTGGGAATAACAGCTCGAATGCCTTTACCAATCAATGGGTCATTTTCACTAATGGATAATGTTTTATAAGCAGCTGAATTGGCAACTGTTATTACCCCTTCTTGGTTAACCATAATAATTCCTTCCCTTACCGATTCGATCAACGCATTTCTTTGTTTTAATAATTCGGCTATTTCAATTGGTTCATAATTTAGCAGATCTTTTTTTATACGTTTAGATAGTAGGAAGGAGCAAATCACTCCGATTATAATACCAAATACAACAATTATAATAATATTGTCGATGTAGTCCAAAAATAGTAAGTTTATTATATTTTTCTTTAAATAACCGACAGATACAACACCAATAATTTCTCCGTCATACCCATAAACTGGAACTTTCCCTCTTATAGCAGGTCCAAGGGTTCCCGTACTTTCTGATATGTAAGATAATCCATGAACTAATGCACCCTCATTATCACCACCAACCATTTCTTTCCCAATTCGATCTTCCACTGGATGAGCGTAACGAATACCATCCTTATCACCAATTACAACATATTCTGCTTCCGTTTCTAAGCGAATCTTTTCAGCGATGGGTTGGAGCACTTCAGTAGGATTCTCATGATAAAATCCTTCAACAATATCAGGACGGCTAGCTGTTGTTTTTGCGATATGTAATGCTTTGAGCCCAACTTCCTCCTTTATCGCATCCGAAAGTGTATAGTAAAATGATATCCCTGTTACAATCGTTATTAAAAAAATAATCAATACTATATACATAAAAAATTTTGACCGCAAAGAAGAAAACTTCATTAAAAACCCCCAATATTGAAATCTTCTGATTTTTTAACTTATTATAATAGAAAAAATGCTTAAGTTAAAGGTAGTGTTATTTGCCACAACATATATGAACAGTCTCCCATAAGTTCCCACAATCGATGTTAGCTTACTATTAAATGTGATTGGGTGGAGCTAATAGAAAAAGGACTCAGTTCAATTAATGATCTGAGCCCTTTTTAGTATATTAAAAATACGTTTGTTATTTAGAGATAATGTGAATTGGATTGCCAAGTAAAACTTCAGCAGTTTCCATTGTAATTTCACCTAAAGTTGGGTGAGGGTGGATTGTTAATGCAACGTCTTCAGCAGTCATGCCACCTTCAATTGCTAAACACATTTCTGAAATCATATCAGAAGCACCTGCACCAATAATTTGTGCACCGATTAATAAACCATCTTCTTTACGTGCAACAAGTTTAACGAAGCCTTCAGTTTGGTTTAATGCAAGAGCACGGCCATTTGCTGCAAACGGGAACTTCGCAACTGACACTTCAAAACCTTCTGCTTTAGCTTCCTCTTCGTTATAACCAACAGTTGCCATTTCTGGATCAGTGAAGCAAACTGCAGGAATAGCAAGGTAATCAACTACTGAATGATGTCCAGCAATTGCTTCTGCTGCAATTTTACCTTCGTAAGAAGCTTTATGAGCTAGTTGTGGTCCAGCAACAATATCACCAATCGCATAGATATTAGAGATATTTGTACGGCATTGTTTGTCGACGTTGATTAGACCGCGCTCCCCAAATTGAATACCAATTTGTTCTAGGCCTAATTCATCAGTATTTGGTCTGCGTCCAACTGTTACTAATACATAATCAGCTTCAACTTTCTTCTCTTCGCCACCAGCTTCATAAGTAACAACAACACCATTTTCAGTTTCTTCTACACCTTTTGCAGAAGCATTTACTTCAATAGTAACACCTTTTTTCTTAAGGCCTTTTTTAACGATTTGAGTCATTGCTTTCTCAAAACCAGCTAAAATATCCTTACCACCTTCAATAATTGTTACTTCTGAACCAAAGTTAGCAAATGCCGAACCAAGCTCAGTACCGATGTATCCTCCACCAATAACAACTAATTTACCAGGTAACTCAGGTAAATTTAATGCACCTGTTGAACTAAGAACGCGTTTTGAGAATTTAAATGTTGGAATTTCAACAGGACGAGAACCCGTTGCTAAAATTGCATTTTTAAATGTGTATGTTTGAGCTGAATCGCCATTTACAACACGTACTGTGTTAGCATCTACAAAATATGCTTCACCTTTTACAGTTTCAATTTTATTTCCTTTTAATAAACCAGCAACTCCGCCAGTTAGTTTATTTACAACACTATTTTTAAATTCTTGAACTTTTGTAAAATCAAGTTTAACTTCAGAAGAGAAAACCCCCATATCCTCTGAATGTTTAGCTTGTTCAAAACGGTGACCTACCGAAATTAATGCTTTAGAAGGAATACATCCAACATTTAAGCATACGCCACCTACTTCAGCTCTCTCTACAACAGTTACTTTTTGTCCAGTTTGTGCTGCACGAATTGCTGCAACATATCCACCAGGACCTGCACCAACTACGAGAGTATCAATTTCAATTGCAAAATCTCCTACTACCATTTTCTTACGCCTCCATTAATAAAAGTTCCGGCTCAGCTAGCAAACGTTTTAAATGATTTAAAGCATATTGCGCAGTCGCACCGTCGATCATTCGATGATCAAAGCTCAATGATAATGCTAACACAGGTGCAGCTACAATTTCACCATTTTTTATTATAGGTTTTTCTGAAATTCTACCGATACCTAAAATAGCTACTTCAGGATGGTTAATGACAGGAGTGAACCATTGACCACCTGCAGAACCTATATTTGTGATTGAGCAAGATGCACCCTTCATTTCATGCGGTGCAAGTTTCCCATCACGTGCTTTCGTTGCAAGCTCATTGATTTCAGCTGAAATACTAAAGATTGATTTACGATCAGCGTGTTTAATAACTGGAACTAATAATCCTTTTTCAGTATCTGCAGCTATACCTATATTGTAATAATGTTTTTGAATAATTTCACTAGTTGCGTCTTCAAATGAACGATTAAATTCAGGGAATTCTTTTAAAGTTGAAACTAATGCTTTAACAACATAAGGTAAATACGTTAGTTTAATACCTTTTTCTGATGCACGCTCTTTGAATTTTTTACGATGAGCTACTAGCTCAGTTACATCTACTTCGTCCATTAACGTAACATGAGGTGCAGTTTGTTTTGAATGTACCATTGCTTTAGCAATAGCTTTTCTAATACCTGACATTTTTTCTCTAGTTTCAGGGAATTCGCCTTCAAGGGCAACAGGAACCGTTTGAACTTGAGGAGATTCAGTCACTTCTACCTCTTTAGCTTCAACAGTTTCAACTGCTTGAACATCAGTTTGTTTGTTGTCACCATTTAAGAAGTTAACGATATCTTCTTTTAAAACACGACCATTTTTCCCAGAGCCATTAACTGAATGAATTTCCACATTATTTTCACGTGCATATTTTCTTACAGATGGCATTGCAATCACTCGTTTAGTTGTATCTACTGACTTCTCAGCTTCCACCTCTACTGGAATCTCAGCTGGCTTCGCTTCTGGATCTGGATTCGTTTTAACTTGTTCATAGCTTGCTTGCACTTGAGGCGCTGGAGCTGATGATGTTTTTTCTTCATGATGAATGTCGCCTTTTAGTTTTAAATTCTCGTAACCAGGAGCATCAATTCGAATGATTACATCTCCAACAACTGCAACGCTTCCTTCACCAACAACAATTTCTTCAACTTTTCCTTCTACTGGTGAAGGCATTTCAACAACAGCTTTATCATTTTGTATTTCACAAAGAACGTCGTCTTCTTTTACAGTCTCTCCAACTTTAACAAACCATTTTACGATTTCACCCTCATGGATACCCTCACCAATATCAGGCATGCGGAATTCAAACGCCATAGTCTTTCACCCTTTCATTCGTCCAATGTTAGTTTTCCTTCATATCATGCTTTTATTTACTTCGATCAGAATGACAATTAGAATGTTAGTACCTTTTTAGCAGTTTCTAAAATGTCTTTGTAATTTGGTAACCAAACATTTTCCGCTTGTGGGAATGGATACACTGTATCTGGCGCTGTAACACGTAAAACTGGTGCTTCTAAACTTAAAATTGCTCTTTCAGTAATTTCAGCTACTACATTCGCTGCAATTCCAGCTTGTTTTTGCGCTTCTTGTACAACAATAGCACGATTTGTTTTTTCAACTGATGCAATAATTGTTTCAATATCTAAAGGTTGAACAGTACGTAAATCAACGACTTCTACTGAATAGCCTTCCTTCTCAAGTTCTTCTGCGGCTCTTAAACTTTCATGCACCATTAAACCGTAAGCAAAGATTGATAAGTCTGATCCTTCACGTTTCACATCTGCTTTACCAATCGGAATTGTATAAGATTCTTCCGGTACTTCTTCTTTTATAGAACGGTAAAGTTTTAGATGCTCTAAGAAAATAACAGGATCGTTATCTCTAATTGAAGAGATTAATAACCCTTTCGCATCATACGGCGTTGATGGTATAACTACTTTTAACCCCGGTGATTGCGCCATTAAGCCTTCTAAACTATCAGAGTGCATTTCAGGAGTATGAACGCCCCCTCCAAACGGAGAGCGAATCGTTACTGGCGCACTATATACGCCCCCACTACGATAACGCATACGAGCTAATTGACCACTAATTGAATCCATTACTTCAAACACGAAACCAAAGAATTGAATCTCAGGTACTGGTCGATAACCTGTTAAAGCCAAACCTACCGCCAAACCACCGATTCCAGATTCAGCAAGGGGTGTATCAAACACTCTGCTCTCACCAAATTCTTGTTGAAGTCCTTCAGTAGCACGGAATACGCCTCCGTTTACACCAACGTCTTCTCCAAATACTAAAACATTTTCATCGTTTTTTAATTCGCAGCGAAGAGCATCTGTAATTGCTTGAATCATTGTCATTTGTGCCATAGGTTATCTCGACTCCTTCTCTTTAAAAATGCTGTACTGTTCTTGTAAATTTACCGGTAATTCTTCATACATATTTGAAATTAGGTCTGTCACCTTTTGTTTAGGAGTTTCATCAGCCTTTTTAATTGCTTCTTTAATTTCTTCTTTTGCTCTTTCAATCACTTCTGTTTCTTTCTCTTCAGACCATAACCCTTTTCCTTCAAGATAGTTACGGAAACGAACGATTGGGTCTTTTGCTGCCCATTCATTGTCTATATCTGAAGTTCTGTAACGTGTTGGATCGTCACCAGACATTGTATGTGGACCGTAACGATAACAAACTGTTTCGATTAATGTTGGACCTTCACCATTAACCGCACGTTCTCTTGCATCACGTGTAGCTACATATACAGCTAATGCATCCATACCATCTACTTGAATACATGGAATACCTGCTGAAATTCCCTTTTGTGCTATTGTTTTTGCTGCAGTTTGTAAATCACGCGGTGTAGAGATTGCATATTGGTTGTTTTGTACAATGAATATTGCTGGAGATTTGAAAGCACCTGCAAAGTTGATACCCTCGTAGAAATCACCTTGTGATGAACCACCATCACCCGTATACGTAATCGCAACGTTTTTTGCGCCACGCTTTTGTAATCCTAATGCTACACCCGCTGTTTGTACATATTGCGCACCGATAATAATTTGGGGTGCTAAAACGTTTACACCTTCAGGAGCTTGATTTCCTACAAAATGACCTCTGCTAAATAGGAAGGCCTGCCAAAGTGGTAAACCATGCCATACAATTTGAGGAACATCACGATAACCTGGAAGGATCCAATCTGCTTTTTCTAATGCAAAATGTGACGCTAACTGAGATGCTTCTTGTCCTGCAGTAGGTGCATAGAATCCAAGTCTACCTTGACGATTTAATGAAATAGAACGTTGATCTAGAATTCTTGTGTAAACCATTCTAGACATCAGTTCAATTAACTCTTCATCAGATAGTTTCGGATCATATTCTTCGTTCACAATTTCCCCTTTTTCATTTAAAATTTGGAACATTTGAAACTTATCTTCAATCTCGTTTAACAATGCTGCCGGATTATATTGATTTGAAAGTTTTTCTCCCATGCGACACCTCTCCTTTATCTGTATCAAAATTTTTTAATTTTTTAATGGTACAACCGCTCTTGAAATAAAGTATATATAAATTTTTCCAATCGGTCAATCACTTATTATTCTCATATTCATCATTTTTTTGTAAATTTCGATTACATTTGCTGTTATAGAGTAAATTTTGTCTGTGTTATAACAGCCACCCTTTCCTTGTGTTTTATTCGAATATTATAGGGTATTAAACATTTCTTAAAACCACATATAGATTACCCTTTAAGTAAAAGATTTAATAATATTTCATAAGTTTTATTCATATTCATATGTTATTTTATTAAAGGAGAAATAAATAGTTTCAATCCTGTTATTAAATAAGATAGTCAAATTTGAAAGGAAGAAGAAGTTATATGATTTTAATGGAACATATCATTCGTGAAGGTCATCCTTCTTTGAGAATAAAAGCCGAAGAAGTTAAATTCCCTTTAACGGAAGAAGATAAAAAGTTAGCTACAGATATGTTAGAGTATTTAATTAATAGTCAAAACCCAGAAACAGCTGAAAAATACGGTTTACGTCCTGGAATTGGGCTTGCTGCTAACCAAGTGAATTCATTAAAGCGGATGTTCGCCTTACATTTAGAAAACGAAAAAGGCGAACTTTTAAGTTTTGTTGCTATCAACCCTAAAATCGCTAGTCATTCCGTTGAAAAAACTTATCTTACTACAGGTGAAGGATGTTTATCTGTTGATCGAACAGTTCCTGGCTACGTCCCGCGTTACGCAAGAATAACTGTGAAATTCTTCAATGTTGATGGGCAAGAGCAAAAAATGCGTTTAAACGGTTTACCAGCTATAGCTTTTCAACATGAATTAGATCACTTAAATGGCGTTATGTTCTACGATCATATTAACGAAGAAAATCCATTTGAGCCTGTTCCTGACGCTATACCTTTTGGTGAAAAATAAAAATTTTTCACCACGATACTTTAGAACTATAGAGAGTATTTAATTTAGAAATAAAAGAGATGCCTTACTAAAAGGCATCTCTTTTTCTAATATATAGAATTCTCGCGGTAATGTAGTGTCGAGATAATTTTAATAAGCGCGTCAAAATTGTGCTCGAGAGATGGTATATCACTCCACATATAATTGCAAACTTATCTGTGATAAAAGTAATTAAAGGAGATGCCCAAGTAAAAGGCATCTCCTTGCTTATAATATAAGTATAATTAAATTATTTTTAAATCTTTTAATATTTTTGCAAGACCATCTTCATCTACATGATCAGCAATCACATCCGCAACGGCTTTTGTTTTTTCATGTGCATTTCCCATTGCAACACCTACACCTACCGCTTGTAACATTTCAATATCGTTCAACCCATCGCCAAATGCATAAACATTTGATATTGGTATGTTCATTTTTTGGAGAAGCTTTTGTATTCCTCTCGCCTTTGAACCATCTTTAGGAAGAATATCGCAAGAATATGGATGCCAACGCACAAATTTGACTTCAGGGAATCGTTCAACATAAAGTGGTTCATCATTTTCTTCCATAAAGATTAATGTTTGATATACATTGTTTTCCTCATAGAATAAAGGATCTATAACAGGGTATGGATGCTTTAACGTATGAAGGCTTTCTAGTATAAAAGAGTCTTCTTCAACAGATGCAATCATTTTTTTATCATCAATAAATACAACTGGATGATTTCTTTCGTGACCAAAATGAATAATTTCCGAGAGCTGATGTTTTGGTACACCGTCTGTAAATATCACTTCACCTTTAAATACAACATATTGACCATTAAATGTAACGTATGTATCAATTTCTAGTTCCTCTATTACCTGTTGGATCATAAACGGTGCACGACCTGTTGCTATAGCAATCTCATAACCATTAGCCCTCGCTTGTAAAATAGCCTCTTTTGAAGATTGGGGTATTTTCTTCTCACTGTTATATAGCGTACCATCTATATCAAAAAACAATATTTTAGTCATAGCCTAATCCTTTCCATGTATAATTAAAAGCAAACGAAAAACACTTTACGTATAAATACGTCTCCAATATAATGAATATAGGGAGTGATGTGCCATGTTAAAACGACTCAAAAAGAGAATTTTGAAACGATTAAATGGCATCCTCGGAAAAAAATCTATCGCTTAAGCCCTTCTATTAGAAGGGCTTTTCTTTATTTTAAATCAGTCACATGATAATATAAAGGAAATGCATTTTATTTTTAACTTTGTTTAGAAGATTTCCCAACATTTTTATCATACTAAATTGTTGTATATTGTTCTTATAAGATTTTGTAAAAATTAACCGAAATCTCAACAAAGTTATATAATTAGTGAATCTGCAACTTGTACAGATTGTTTTGAAAAGTAACGTTCAACTAATTTGAATTAGTTAGATTCACATTTATAACAGTGAGTGAAAAATGCAAAATGTTCGTATTAAAGGAGAGAGAATATGATTTACAAAGTTTATTTTCAAGAAAATGCACACGAAGTACCAGTCCGCGAAAACACAAAAAGTCTTTATTTAGAAGCTTCTTCGGAACGAGAAGTACGCCAATATTTAAAAGACCGTAACTACAATATTGAATACATTCAATTATTAGAGGGTAATTATTTAGATTATGAAAAAAATAGCCCTAATTTCCGATTGGAGAATGCTTAATTAACATGAAATTTGTAAAAAATGATCAAGCAGCCGTTTTCGCGCTTGGCGGACTGGGCGAAATTGGTAAAAACACATATGCAGTTCAATTCCAAGACGAAATTATCGTAATTGATGCTGGTATTAAATTTCCAGAGGATGATCTGTTGGGAATTGATTACGTAATACCAGATTACACTTATTTAGTACGTAATGCAGACAAAATTAAAGGTCTATTCATTACCCATGGTCACGAAGATCATATTGGGGGCATTCCTTATTTATTGCGTCAAGTGAATATTCCTGTTTATGGCGGTAAATTAGCATTAGGTCTATTACGCAATAAGTTAGAAGAACATGGATTACTACGTTCCACGAAATTAATCGAAATTAAAGAAGAAGACATTATTAAATTCCGCAAAACATCTGTGAGCTTTTTCCGTACTACACATAGTATTCCAGATGCTTTCGGGATTGTAGTTAAAACACCACCTGGGAACATTGTTCATACAGGGGACTTTAAGTTTGATTTTACACCGGTTGGCGAGCCAGCAAATATAACAAAAATGGCGGAAATCGGTCGCGATGGTGTGCTATGTTTACTATCTGATAGTACGAATGCAGAAGTTCCGAATTTCACAATGTCTGAAAGAAAAGTTGGAGAAAGTATCCATGATATTTTTAGAAAAGTAGAAGGACGTATTATTTTTGCTACTTTCGCTTCAAATATCCATCGATTACAACAAGTAACTGATGCTGCTGCACAATACGGACGTAAAATCGCTGTTTTTGGTCGTTCAATGGATAACGCTATTACAATTGGCCGTGAACTTGGTTACATTACAGCTCCTAAAGAAACATTTGTAGATGCACAGGCAATCAATCGACTTCCTGCTAATGAAGTTATGATTTTATGTACAGGCTCTCAAGGAGAACCTATGGCTGCTCTTTCACGTATTGCAAATGGTACACATAGACAAATCCAAATTCAGCCAGGAGATACAGTTGTATTTTCTTCTTCACCAATTCCTGGTAATACAACAAGTGTAAATAAAATTATCAACTTATTGTTCAGAGCCGGTGCAGAAGTTATTCATGGTTCTTTAAATAATATCCATACTTCTGGTCACGGTTCTCAAGAAGAACAAAAGCTAATGCTTCGATTAATTAAACCGAAATATTTCATGCCAATACATGGTGAATATCGCATGCTAAAAATGCATACTCACTTAGCCGTTGACTGTGACGTTCCTGTAGAAAATACTTTTGTCATGGAAAATGGTGACGTACTTGCATTAAGTCCAAACGATGCACATGTAGCTGGTCGCCTACCTTCTGGAGATGTTTATATTGACGGAAGTGGTATTGGAGATATTGGAAATATTGTCTTAAGAGACCGTCGTATCCTTTCTGAGGAAGGCTTAGTAATCGTCGTTGTTAGTGTTGATATGAAAAAACAAAAAGTTGTTGCAGGACCTGATATTATTTCACGAGGATTCGTATATATGCGTGAATCAGGTACAATGATTAGTGAAGCACAAAAAATGTTATCCATTCATTTAAATGGAATGATTCAAGAAAAATCAACTCAGTGGACTGAACTGAAAAATGAAATAAACGACGTTTTAGGTCCTTATTTATTTGAAAAAACAAAACGACGACCAATGATTTTACCAATCATTATGGAAGTTTAATTAAAAAAGAGTTGTATATAAGATAACCACATCTTGTATACAACCCTTTTTAATTTTGAAAAAGTTTCATTACCCCATTGCTTTTTTCACAAAACGATTAATGTCTACAACTGCCCCAATTACAAGCAATATATCACCTATTAATATTTTTTGATCCGCATTAGGCGAAATGATAATAGATTCATCCCTTTTTATTCCGACAATATTAATCCCGTAATTTGCCCGAATATCTAAGTCTTTTATAGAATAGCCTGCTATTCGATCATTCGCTTTTATTTCCATAATGGAATGCTCATCAGACAACTCTAAATAATCAAGTACATTACTTGACATTAAATTATTAGCAATTCGATTTCCCATATCTCTTTCAGGGTGAATAATCTGGTCTGCACCTATTTTTTTCAACACTTTTGCGTGATAATCATTTTGCGCTTTAACCGTTACGTTTGGCACACCAAGTTCTTTTAATATTAATGTTGTGAGGATACTCGCTTGTATATTCTCACCAATTGCTACAATAACGTGTTCAAAATTCCGTATACCTAACGATTTAATGACTTCTTCATCCGTTGAATCTGCAATAATTGCTTGAGTTGCAATCTTTGCATATGCATCAACACGTTCAGAGTGAGCATCAATTGCCATGACATCAGCACCTAAACGGATTAGCTCACGAACAATGCTACCACCAAACCGTCCTAATCCGATGACTACAAATTCTTTTTTCATCATTAACCTCCGTGCTAAGAAGTAGTACTCTTGCCATTTTAACTCACTGCCTCTCGTTTGTAAAAAATCAGATTTTTGAGAGTTATATTCCTAATATATATTGTTCAAGTACAAGATTATCCGGCTCCATTGAGAAGCCTCCCCCACCTAGTGCAATAATTTGTTTCATTCTATGACCTCTTTTTTTATTCTTTTATACCTATTACGCGTATTCGTTTATAGTCCGCTAACCATTTCTCACCATCAAATAACACTGGTTTTAACGATGCTTCAACTCGGGAAATAATTTCTTCTTTTTGCCTTTCATTAATTCCTTCAAATAACTGATTACCAAACATCCTAATCCAATTCTTCAGTCCTTCCTCACCATCTAATGGAGTTGGTCTATCATAATGTTGAGCGAAGGTAACACGAAAACCTACACTTTCCATTAAAGTAGTATAATCACCAATACTAGGGTAGTACCAAGGGAAATTACTATAGGAAAATTCAATATTCTCTTTTTTAATTTCTTTGATAATTTCACTTGTGATTGTTTGTACATTCCCTTTACCACCAAATTCCGCAACAAAGCGTCCACCTGTTTTTAAACCTGTATAAATACATTCTAATGCTTTTTTAGGAGGTTTTACCCAATGAAGTGTGGCATTTGAAAATACCCCATCAAACATGTCTTCAAATTGTAAATCCGTTGCGTCTTGAATATCGAATTTGATGTCAGGGTATTTGTTCTGAGCTTGTAAGATCATGTTTTCAGATTGATCGATACCGATGACAGTTGCTCCAAGTTCTGCTAACTTCATCGTCAAATCACCTGTTCCACATCCTAAATCTAGAATTCTTTCCCCTTCTTTTGGATTAAGGAATTCAATTAAACTCTTACCATACTCCGATACAAATGAATGGCTTTGATCATATAGATATGGATTCCAATAATTTTTCAATTCTTTTCCAGTCATACAAATTCCCCCTTAATAAATTAACTTGATTATATTGGAAATTCGATATAACTTGTACAACTAATTTTCGATAGTATTTATTACTTTAAGTAATAAGAATAAAGAAAGAAACACAAAAGCATGTTAGCTCTTGTGTTTCTAAAAAATTTTACCTATTCAAATTTATTCATTTAGCAAACGAAGAATCCGTTGTTCTAGCATTCTCATACCTGTTCCACCAGTTTGGTAATGTCGTAGAATACCCGTTTTATCAAAAAGATAATATGACGGTACATATTGATTATTAAAATAATTTGTTAAATATAAAGAATGATCAACATAAATCGGTTGCTTCATATAAAACCTTGACGCAACTTCTTTTACCTTTGTTAATTCCATATCTTCTTTCTTAAGTGGCATATGGACAGATAAGATGTTCAATGAATCTTTATAACGTTGTATAAGGTTTTGAATTGAAGGCATTTCCTCTTTACACAAGTAACAACTAACTGACCAAAAGTGTATTAAAGTTGGCTTATTTCCGATTAATTCTTCACGCTTAACTTCCCTATTTAACCATGTTGTAGCTCCGTAAAGTTCTGGCATAGGTGCCCTTAACTTCATTTGTAATTACCTCCTCAATTCACGGAAAATATCCCAAAACCGTATTTGGGATATTACTAATAAATTCAATTTCCTGTTATTCGGTTCTTACAACTTATAGCTCATTTTCTAAGATTCATTTCAATGTAGTAAGTCGGATTTCTATTGGAGTAATTGGAGCGAGTTCCCTTATATTATTTACAATTATTGTTGTATAGCTAGGATTTGCATCAGGTATACTCTCTCATATGCATTAATTATGAAGTTTTTGGAGAATTTCAGTTTAGAGTGGTTAGGAAAATACAATGAATTTTTCTTCCATTAAAGATGTCCTTAATTATTCGTATAATATGGTCTATTCGCTTCTATGTGGATGAATTATTCTTATTATGTATTGTTAATAATTGTAGTCCTATATGTCATATTATGTTAAGCTATTGATTATTAAATTCGTTTTGGGATTACTAAAGGGTAGGTGAACGATCATGTCTCAAAAAACAAAAAAGCTTGCCTTAATGATTTTGATGTTTAACATGTTTATTACTATGGGTGGTATTGGGATTGTAGTTCCAGTGTTACCTTCGTACCTCGAGATATTTGGTGTTGGTGGCCAGATACTCGGTTTTTTAATTGCTTTTTTTGCTTTGGCACAATTTTTACTCTCACCTATTGCAGGTGATTTATCGGACAGATATGGCAGAAAGATTTTTGTCATTATTGGTCTGATTATTTATGGTTGCTCCCAAATAATATTTGGCTTAGCAACTGAAGTTTGGGTCTTATTCGTAGGTAGATTCTTAACAGGCGTAGGAGCAGCATTTATTATGCCTCCGATTATGGCATATGTTGCAGATATAACTACGGATGAAGAAAGAGGTAAAGGAATGGGAATGTTAGGTGCTGCTATTTCCCTAGGCTTTATGATAGGGCCAGGAATTGGAGGCTTTTTAGCAGGAGTTGATTTACATTTTCCATTTTATGCATCAGGTGTGACAGCTTTAGTAGCTGCGATCCTATCTATGGTCATTTTACCTAATGTTAAACCACAACCAAAGATTCAGGGCGATTTACAACCGGATGGGAAAGCACGTCCTCATCGGGATAATTTATGGCAACAATTAGTACGTTCTGTTAAAACGCCATACTTTATTTTACTGATTGTCGTATTTACTTTTAGTTTTGGGATTGCCAATTTCCAAGCCACTTTATCTATGTTTTTAACTTTAAAATTTGATTATACTCCAACGGATATTGCAATTGTTATTACAATTGGTGGGTTTGTTGGTGTTATTCTTCAAATGTTCATCATTGACCTATTATTTAAACGATTTGGTGAAATGAAAGTCATTTTAATAAATCTAATTGCAGCTGCAATCACTATGTTATTAATGATTTTTGTAAATGGTTACTTCGCAATCTTAGCAGTAGCGACTTTGTTCCAAATTGCTACCGTTTTCATCCGCCCAGCTGTAAACACATTAATCTCCAAAATGGCTGGTAAAGATCAAGGATTTGCAGCCGGTATGAATAATGCTTATATGAGTTTAGGTAATATGATTGGTCCAGCTTTAGCAGGAGTTCTGCTTGAATGGAGTTTACCATCACCGTTTATATTAGGTGCAATTATATTAATTGGTTGTTTTGTTTTAGCATATGGCTGGACACGTATGAAAGCTCCTTCCCTTATGCATGCCGAAGTTAAATAATCAAAGCAGTAGCAAAAGTAATGCCTTTGCTACTGCTTTTTTGTTCCCTTCTTTTTATTCTAATTAACTTAACATTTCTTATATAACCTATTATTCATTTTCTCTATCAACTTACTCATATAATATAGTAAAAAACTACCTATTTAAATAGATGGGGTGAATATATGGAGGATTGGATAAGAAAGTTATCAACACCGGTTATTGAACAAATACTTGAAACTGCATTTTTTTGGTTTGTATTAGTTGATCGTAATGCACGGATTCTTTATATCAATGAAGAATATTGTAATTTCCTTGAAGTAAAACGTGAGGAAGCGATCGGTAAACCAGTTACTGAAGTGATTGAAAATTCAGAAATGCATCTTGTCATGGAAAGAGGTAAAACGGACATCGCTGCACCTCAATTTATAAAAGGGAATTATATGTTAGCAAACCGAGTGCCGTTATACATTGATGGAGAAATTGTCGGAGCATTTGGAAGTGTTATTTTCCGCGATGTTAATGACTGGAAGAAGTTAAGTTCACACGTAAGGAATACACTCGAAAAAATCGGTAAAAACTTAAAATCTTATGAAGGTGCATTTTATAGTTTATCTGATATGGTAGGTTCCTCTAGTTCAATTAGAAAAATAAAAGAAACCATATCTATGATTGCACCAACAGACCTTCCTATTGTAATCGAAGGTGAAATTGGGACGGGTAAGGAAATTTGTGCTAAAAGCATACATCAACTTTCAGATCGTACAGAAAATCCATTTATTAAAATTGATTGCTCAACTATCCCTAAAGAATTATTAGAATATGAATTGTTTGGTAATTGGGATGGGACGACGCTAAAAAAAGGAAGAATACAGCTTGCTGAAGGTGGTACGGTTTATTTTGAGGAAGTTAATGAATTGCCAATTACAATTCAAGCAAAACTACTAAAATTAATACAAGAAAGTACTATTCAACCTGTTGGCACCGATCATGAAATAGCAATCAATACTCGAGTGATCATTAGTTCAAATATGTCTTTATTAGAATTAGTCAAATCCAAACTTTTTCGGGAGGATTTATTTTATCGTATCCAGTCTATTACAATACAAATCCCTCCCCTGCGTGAAAGAATTGAAGATTTACCTGAATTAATTCATACATTTCTAACGCAATATTGTCATGAAACAGGTAGACGTGGTATTAAAGTTCATAGAAAGGCACTGTGGATCCTACAAAATTATACCTGGCCAGGAAATATACGTGAGTTACAAAACGTAATTCACGCAATTGTGCATCTAGTTGGTGGGGATATTATTACTGAGGATGTTTTGCCTCTTCATATCAAACGTCGACATAAAAGTTTCAATCGAACAAACGGAACTTTAGAAGAGATACTCTTACATGTTGAAGGACAAGTAATTCAAGAGTACCTTGAAGTTGAAAAAGACAAAAGTAAAATTGCAGAAAAACTTGGTATTAGCCGTTCTACTCTTTACGAAAAAATTAAAAAACACAACTTATGACCTAAATTCCAATATTTCGGACTGTATTCCGAAGTATTGGATTTTTTATTGGTTGATTTACTGCATGTTCTAAAATATTGAAATCTACAAATCCGAACTTCTGGACTGAGGTTCCAATACCTTGTTCACATTTTAGTAACATATAACAGCATATAGTAGATTATCTAAAATAAGTTATTTTGGAAGCGTTTTTAAAAATTTTAAAAGGAGTGATTTATTAAAAAGCAGGGACAAGCTTTTAATTAATGATATTTAGACTTAAATGCGATTATTTTCTTATCTTTTAGTTTTTGGTCTTATCTATTTTAAAGGGGGTTTATTAGATGGATGCAAGTACGATTTTAAGCATGATTGGTCTTGTAGGTGGACTTATCCTACTAATTTGGTTAACAATGAAAGGAATCAATATCATTATTGTAGGTCCAATCTCTGCATTGTTTGTAGCAGTTTTATCTGGAATGCCGCTCTTCCCACAGCTAGCAGAGGAAGGAGTTGCGAACTTTGTAACTAGTTACATGACCGGATTTACTGGTTTTATCATGTCATGGTATTTAATGTTCTTATTAGGTGCAGTTTTTGGTAAAGTAATGGAAGATAGTGGTGCTGCAGATGCAGTTGCAAAATTCATTGTTGATAAACTAGGAATGAAATATGCGACTCTATCAATTGTTATTGCCTGTGCTATCTTAACTTATGGTGGGGTTTCACTTTTCGTTGTAGCCTTTGCTGTATATCCAATGGCAATTTCTTTATTCAAAGAAGCTGATTTACCACGTCGTTTTATCCCAGCCACACTAGCCTTAGGGTCTGTTACGTTTACTATGACATCTGCAGGTTCTCCAGAGATTCAAAACTGGATTCCAATTGAACATTTAGGTACTACCCATTTAGCTGGATGGGAAGTAAGTTTAATAGTAGCTGTATTTATGGCTGTATTTGGTTATTGGTGGTTGAAGCGAATCGTTAAAAAGGCTGTAGACAAAGGTGAAAGATTTATTGCCCGTGATTCAGATCCGAAAGTCGATGCAACACGTGTTTTACCTAATCCAATTGTTTCGATGATTCCTTTAGTGATAGTATTAATCATCTCCTTTATTTTCCATGATAATTTAGCACAGTCTGCTCTCATTCTTGCATTATTAGGTGGGATTATTACAACGTTCATCGTGAGCTGGAAATTTTTCAAAAACCCATGGGAGGCTGTTTCTCAAGGAACAATTGGAGCAATTGTTGCTATTGGTAATACAGCTGCGGTGGTCGGTTTTGGTGGTGTTGCAAAGGCAGTACCAGCATTTAAAGTTGCAGTTGATGCAATGACAAGTATTCCAGGATCTCCATTAATTGGTGCCGCTGTAGCTGTTTCAGTTATTGCTGGGATGACAGGCTCAGCATCTGGTGGTCAAACGATCGCATTACCATTAATTGCACCTGGTTATATTGATGCTGGAGTAAACCCAGAAGCACTTCACCGGGTCGTCGCCATTTCTTCTGGTGCTTTAGACTCATTACCACATAATGGTTATGTTGTGACAACAATTCAATCTGTCTGTGGTGAAAAACATAAAGATGCTTACTGGGCTGTAGCTGCAACAACTGTAGTTACACCTATAATCGGCCTAGTGATAGCAATAATCTTATTCTCGGTTGGTTTGGGGCTATAATTTTTATGAAAGCCGTTTTACATGGCTCTTCTTTTAGGGGGATGATTTAAGTGGTAAAAAATAAGGTTGTGTTCATTACAGGTTCAGCGCAGGGAATTGGTTTTGAAATTGCAAAAGAATTTCACTCAAAGGGTTCATTCCTTGTTTTAACGGATAAAAACGAAGAAAAGGTTAAAGAAGCTGCGAATTCACTCGGAGAACGAGCGATGGGTCTCACTTGCGATGTAACGAACGAAGAAGAAATTATTACAGCAATTCATTCTGCAATTGAACAATTCGGACGTATTGATGTTTTAATTAATAATGCAGGTATGCAACATGTAGCAATGATTGAAGATTTTCCAACTGACCGATTTGAACTTTTAATTAAGATCATGTTAACTGCACCATTTGTAACGACGAAGCACGTTCTCCCACATATGAGAAAACAAAAATTCGGACGAATTATGAATATTGCATCCATTAATGGCTTAGTTGGTTTTGCTGGAAAGGCTGCCTATAATTCAGCAAAACATGGAGTAATTGGTTTGACAAAGGTAGCTGCTTTAGAAACAGCAACAGATGGCATTACAGTTAATGCAATCTGTCCAGGATATGTAGATACTCCACTAGTTCGTAATCAATTAATCGATTTAGCAAAGACACGTAATGTACCATTAGAAAGTGTGCTAGAAGAAGTCATTTATCCACTGGTACCACAAAAACGTTTACTTGATGTGAAAGAAGTGGCGAATTTAGTGTTATTTATTGCTAGTGATGAAGCAAAAGGTATGACTGGTCAAGCAGTTGTGTTAGATGGCGGATATACCGTGCAGTAAAATAAAAAATATTAGGATATCATAAATGGTATTTACGCTATTGATATCGTACAGTTCGTTTCCGATGCAGGCTTCGCTTTCATCAGGCAACCCTCGAGCCCACACTAGTACACTATGTGTGGGCTCGACATTGCTTGTTTTTTCCTGTAGGACAAGGAAAACTTCACTGAATTTACATCGCAGGAGGAAATGCTTTAGCATTTTCGAACGAGTCTCCGCCTGCATCTCAACGAACCTCTTGCTAATATAGTAGTAGCTAATGTTACTACTATTTTTATAATGATCGAATAAACCGTTCTACAAAATTCGTATTAATAGATAGAAGATTTTCATCTGGTGTTATTTTTGCATGGTGCAAACCATAATCGCAGTTTGCCCCAGCCCAAAATAGTGCACCTGGAATTTCTCTTAAGAAATATCCGAAATCCTCTCCAGTCATTGCAGCTGGACTGATTACCGCGTTACATCCTTCAAATTGTTCAGCGAACGAAAGTAATTTATTTGCACACTCTTCATTATTATTTACTTCATAATACATAGAGCCATAATCAATCGTAATAGAGCATTCGAAAGAAGCCTCTATACCAGCACATATTGCTTCAATTCTCTTTTTAACATCTTGCATCGCTTCAGCATTTAATGTACGGATTGTACCTTCTAATCTTGCATTTTCCGCGATAATATTTTGTACAGTCCCCGATGTTAATTTACCAATTGTAATAACTGCGCTTTCCATTGGGTCAACATTGCGACTTATAATTGTTTGTAATTGAATAATTAAATTCGCAGCAGCAACCGTCATATCTCTAGTTTTATGAGGATATGCTGCATGCCCCCCTATCCCTTTTAGATCTATGAAAAGTTCCGATGTATTAGCAAATAATAAACCAGCACGAGTCGCTATAGTCCCCACAGGATATTCAGGGGCAATATGTAATGCATAAATCTCATCCGGTAAAAGGTCTGGGCGCTCTGACTTTAACCAATTTAACATTGGTTCTGCTCCTCCAGGTCCTTCTTCTGCAGGTTGAAAATATACAATTACATTTTGTTTTGGTTGAGTTGTAGCAAAAGCACTAACTAAACCGAAAGCAATCGTCATATGACAATCATGACCACATGCATGCATCTTTCCTTCATGGATTGATGCAAAAGGTAAATCTGTTTCCTCTACTATAGGAAGACCATCTATATCTGTACGCCAACCAATTGTTTTTGAAGGGTCACTACCAGAAATTTTTACAATAATTCCTGTCTCCCAAGTTGTAATCGATATATAATCCTGAGGTAGTTGATTTAATCGATCTAGCAGATATTCCTGTGTTTTATATTCTTGAAAACCTAGTTCAGGTATTTGATGTAGATCTCTACGAATTTGGATTAGTGAATTCATGGACACACCTTCTTAGATGTTTCTTAGTGCATCAATAATTTCAGTTTTTGACTTTGTTTTATCATCCATTTTCTTAAGAACTCTCGCAGGTACCCCTCCAACAACTGTGTAAGGTTCTACGTCAGAGATTACGATTGCTCCAGCAGCTACTACCGCTCCTTTTCCAACACGAACACCCTCTAAAACAACTGCATTTGCACCAATAACAACGTCATCTTCTATAATAACTGGTTGTGCAGAAGGTGGCTCGATTACACCAGCTAAAACTGTGCCAGCCCCAATATGACAGTTTTTACCTACAGTTGCTCTTCCACCTAAAACAGCACCCATATCAATCATCGTTTTTTCACCGATTTCAGCACCAATATTAATAATAGCACCCATCATGATGACAGCATTATCGCCTATTGTTACTTGATCACGGATAATCGCACCAGGCTCGATTCGTGCATTTTGATGTTTTAAGTCAAGTAAAGGTACACCTGAGTTACGACGGTCATTTTCTACAACATATTCTGTAATTAGAGCAGCATGTTCTTGTAAAGCTGATTCAATAACATTCCATTCCCCAAACACTACTGCACTATTATTTTCACCAAATACTTTTGTATTTTCACCAAAAGATAAATTTGCTACGTTATCACCTTTTACATATACTTTTACAGGTGTAACTTTTTTAGAGTTTGAGATAAATTCAATAATTTGTTGTGCGTTTAATTTTTCAGTCATATAAAAATCCCCTAACTATGTAGTTTTTTGCATGTCATGATTGTACTAAATTTTCGAATAAATAGCACGAAATTAATCCTTATTTCTCTTATTAAATGTTATAAATCATGGTTTGCATGACCTTTTACAACATTTACAAATGCTTCGACTTGTCTTAGTTTAAAGACTGAATCATAGCCTATTAACCATGTATCACGGGTTAAACCAATATCCTTGTCCGTATTGGAAAGCGGGATTTTATTCACATGTTCTTCCCCATTTAAAGTAATGGATGGTAAGATTGCGTACCCTATTCCATTCATCGCCATTTGTTTACACGTTTCAATTTGGTCCACGATAATTTGTCTTCTGGGGTTGGAAGAAAAATGTCTTTGCCACCATAGTTGAATTTCTCGATAATAGTTTGAATCACTTTTAAATTGTATGAATGGACGATCCGTCGTAAGTATTTCATCAATTTTTGTAATTTCTCTATCCACTAAATACATCATATCTTGGAATAGATGAATCTTTTTTCCTTTCCACTCTGCTTGTCCACGCACAATTCCTACATGGGCTTCTCCTTCATAAAGAGCTTTTACAATTTCAGAACTCCATCCTGTAATTAAAGAAATTTTAGCATCAGGGTATTTTGTGACAAAGTCCTTTAATACTTTCGGTAACCAGTTTTGACCTACAATTGAAGCACAGGCAATTTTTAATGTGCCATGGACTTTTGAGTTCAAAGCTTGAATCGTTTCAAAGACTTCCTCCTTCTTTGCAATGGACTCAATTGCATATTGTATAACTAACTCTCCTGCTGGTGTAGGGGTTAATCCTTTTTGAGATCGAATAAAGAGCGTTGCACCCCAATATTTTTCTATTGTTTGTAAACGTTGTGATAATGCAGGTTGAGTAAGGAACAATCTTTCCGCTGCTTTTCTCATATTTTTTTCTTCAGCAAGTATTTTAATAATCTCTGCCTCAGTTGTTGTCACAATTGCTCACCCTTTCAAAAAAATCGACAAAATCCAAGAGTTAAGGATTTTGCCGATTTGCCGATTCATATTCAACAGTCTATTAATCTACTTGATATATATACTTTTTTAATTGTTTCAAAATTACACGTCTCGTTAAAATTCCAGCAAACGTACCTTCTTCATCTACCACACAAAGAAAAGCATGATTAATCACTAAATCTAGCGCTTTTTGAAAAGTATCTGTACTTTTTAAATACATGACATCCCGATCCATCGCATCGTCTACTTTAATGGAGCCCAACTTATCGTATTCAATTCGTTCTAATCCTAATATAGATTCGGTAATCATTTTCATGCTTAATAAACCTTGAAGACGATATTTTACATCTAAAACAGGTACAGATGAATACCCGGTTTTCGTTAAAACAAGTAATGCATGTTCTGCACTATTACCAACCTGCACATGAGCTACTTTCTCCGATGGTATAATAAAATCACTGATTGGTCTATCTAATAAAGCTTTTGTATTATAAGAAATCATTTCCCATTACCCCTTTTCTGCTCAATTCAGAACAGGTACTACTATTATTATCATATCATAATTGACCAAATTATGACCATGACAACAACCTTAGTATTTTAAGAATTTTGGAAACGTTTTCATCAAATATTTATACAAATACACTTATTCCTCTATAATGAAAGAGCGAAACATCTGCAGAATAAAGTAACAAACAAGCAATAGAAATTCAGTGTTCTAACATGAATTCTATTGCTTGTTAATTGCTTTATTAATAACAATTTATTGTAGGTAACTAATATCCATATTGAGCCCAGTAATAAAAAATGATTATGCCTGTAAATAAACCAAAGACGATGTACATAAGAATTATTGGGTTCATCAAGATTGGATTTTCCTGAACAGCCTTACTAATCGGTGTGTCTGATGCTGATGCTCTTTGGGCTGTCCTTTTCATGACACCAACTGTGGAATAATATGCAATTCCAATGATGATCACTACTGCAATAATTCCTAAAATCGTCCACATTGTCATGTGCTCACGCTCCTTTGCTAAAAGTACTGATAGTATTCAACGAAAGAAGCCTTTTTATTCGAAACGTTTGGTTTATTGCCATCTAGATCTCTTTATTGGAACATATTTAGTAACCTCATATTGTGACGGTAAACTACAATCCATAAGAGTTACCGCCACACACTTTTTTAGTTAGCCCTAATTGACAAAATATTCTTCAATAATCTCATCAACTGGTAGAGGTTTATTGTATAAATAACCTTGACCTTTTCTACAATTATGTTGCTTTAGAAATTGTTCTTGTAATTTTTCTTCTACACCTTCTGCTACTACTTCCATTCCAAGATTGTGTGAAAGTGTAATGATGGCTTTTATTATAGCCTCATTTCTTTTATCTTTATTGATATCTGCAATAAAGGATTGGTCAATTTTTATAATATCAATCGGATATTTCTTTAAGTAACTTAATGAAGAGTATCCTGTTCCAAAGTCATCTACAGAAACAAAAACCCCTAACTGTTTTAACTTTGTTAAAATTGAATGTGTTTCATCTACATTAACCATTGAGCTTTCCGTAATTTCTAGCTCTAAATATTTTGGTTCTATTTGGTATTTTGTTAATAGATGCTCAATTTTCAGCGCGAAATTCTTTTCTTTAAATTGCTTTGGTGAGATATTTACAGCAATTCTAACTGGACGATACCCCTTTAGTTTCCACTCTTGTAGATGTTTGCAAACCTGTTCTAACACCCAGTCCCCTATCTGTATAATTAGGCCTGAACTTTCTGCTAAAGGTATGAACTGTGATGGTGGTACATAACCAAACTTTCGATTATTCCATCGGATTAGTGCCTCAAAACTGTCAATTACATCGGTATATAAGTCTATTTGTGGTTGTAAGTTTATTGTTAGTTCATCAAATTCAATTGCCCGTCTTAAGTGTGCCTCCATTAATACTTCATTTGGAAAAGATTGACTCATCTCGCTTCTAAAGAATCGATAATGAAAGCGTCCATTATTCTTTGCGTAATAAACCGCTTGTTCTGCTTGATGTAAAACTGTTTCTAAATCGTCGTTAAGACCATATGAGCTAAGAGAAATCCCAATTGAAGAAGTTAAAAAGTACTCTTGTTCTTCAATTAAGAATGGCTCTTTAAAAATAGCCAAAATATGATTAGCTAAGTTTTCGATTTCTTCTCTCTTTAAGTAACGAAGGACAATGACAAATTCGTCGCCATTATATCGATATATTTCACAGTATTCATTACTAAAATGCAATAGCCGTTTACTTAGCAGTTTAAGTAAACTATCAGCAGCATTTTGACCTAAAGATTCATTATATTTTTTAAAACGATCAACATCTACAAGTAGTAAAGCTACATTTCGGCCATCTTTAAAAGTACTGATGTCATTCGACCATTGTTCATTTAACGCCTTACGATTTAATAATCCTGTCAAATCATCTCGATAACTAATTAGTTGAAAAGAATTACTCTCAGTACTGTAAAGATCTAACTCCTCATTTATAGTATTCTTATAATCTTCGCGTATTATGACGGAAAAGTAAGCTTCATCTTCAATGCCAATAGCTTGCACAAGTACGGCTGTTAATTTTTTTGAATCTTTTTGCAAAATGAACTCTACTTGGTTTTGTTTTGTATTAAATAGTGGTTTTAGTTGTTCCCATTTGTAAAAATGAAAAAAGTCCTTTGCAAATGTTTTGCCATTTTCAATGGTGATATTATGAGAAAGTTTTGCCGCTTGTGCATTAACCATTTCAACATAATAATTATTATTCATCCCTTTTACAATAACCACAGCATCGAATGGATTTAGTTTAATGATTTCGCTTAAAATATTCTTTATATAATTAGGTTGTATGTGTGACATATATTCCTCCATTAAAGGCGAATGACAATCCATTCATATGTAGTGTAATACGTGATAGTAAATTTATAGCCGATAACACAATTTCTCCCTATTTACTAATCCTCGACGATTACATTACTCATCGCTTCTTCAATAAATAATTGTTGGCTATTTATTGTATTTGTTTGCCTTTCTACTTCTTTATAGTGATATTTACCGGTTGAATCTTGTACACGAGCTTTTACGTTATCTGCTAATTGAACCAGCAAAATGTTCATTAAACGCTCTTTCGTTTCTATGGCAAAGATAGGGAACAAAATTTCAACGCGCTTAACCATATTACGCGTCATCATATCTGCGGAAGATAAAAACACTTTGTCTTCTCCATTATGATGGAACCAATAGATACGAGTATGCTCCAAAAATCTCCCAACAATACTAGATACCGTTATATTTTCACTAATACCTGGAATCCCTGGACGAAGGCAGCAAATACCACGAACAAGTAGTTCAATTTGTACACCGTTAATTGAAGCTTCGTAAAATTTCATAATTAGATCTTTATCGGTTAAAGAATTCATTTTTGCACGAATATAACCATTTCCGTATTGTTTATGACACTGAATTTCTTCTTCAATCAATTTAATGAATTCATCTCTTATATCAAATGGCGATACTACTAGATGATTAAATTTTGGCTTTTCGGTATATCCACTTAGATAATTAAAGAAATTGGTTGCGTCTATCCCAAATTCTTTATCTGTTGTGATGATACCCATGTCTGTGTAAGTTTTTGCCGTTGCGTCATTATAATTACCTGTTCCAAGGTGAACAAAGCGTTCGATTCTACCTTGTTTACGACGGACAACTAATGTAATCTTAGAATGCGTTTTTAGATTATTCATGCCGTAAATTACTAGACAGCCTGCTTGCTCAAGCTCTTTCGCCCAATGCACATTATTTTCTTCATCAAATCGTGCTTTAAGCTCAACTAAAACAGTCACCTGTTTACCGTTCTCTGCAGCCTGTTTTAAAGCTTGAATAATTGGTGAATTACCACTAACTCGATATAACGTTTGTTTGATTGCAAGTACTGTCGGATCAACCGCAGCATCTGCTACAAAATCTACTATTGGTCCAAATGATTCATATGGATGATGGAAAAAGATATCTTGAGAAAGTGCTTTTTCAAAAATATCCTCGTCTGAATCCAAATCTTGTGGACGTTGAGGCATAAAGCTTTCATATACTAGATGTTCACGTCCAGAAGTGATTTTCTTTACGAAACCAAATAAGAAGGTCAAATCCAGTGGTCCATCAATCTTAAATACGTCGGATTCTTCTATTTCAAATTCTTCCAATAAGTAATCAAGAACTTCATCATTCATCTCACCATCTCGTACTTCTAAACGGCTACCTAATCCCCATTTACGCTTCTTCAATTCTTTTTCGATTTCCACAAGTAAATCTTGGGCACCTTCTTCATGAATTGTTAAGTCTGCATTTCTTGTTAAACGGAATGCTTGGGCTGATTTCACTTTATATCCGTAGAATAATTGGTCAATATGGCTAGTGATTACATCTTCTAATAAGACAAATACTTTTTCGCCATTATCACTAGGAACTTCTATAAATCGATCTAATACGGATGGTACTTGTACAATTGCAACACGTTCGTTATGTTCTGCTCCAGCACTGTGGTCTTCTAACATCACTAATAGATTTAACGTTTTTCCTAATAATGTCGGAAATGGTCGATAAGCATCGACCGCTACAGGTGTTAAGACTGGAAATATTGTTTCTTCAAAAAGCTCATCAATATATCTCTTTTGCTCTATATTTAACGATTTAAATTCTCTTAAAAAAACATTTTCTTTTGGTAATAAATCATAAACTAAATGGCGAAATACTTCCATCTGTCTTTTAACAAGTTTTTGTGTACGCTCTGCTATTCTTGATAATTGCTCAGTAGGTGTTAAACCTGCTTTATTTTCAGGTTTATGGAATCCCGCACGGACTTGATCTTGTAGGCCTGCAACACGCACCATAAAAAATTCATCTAAATTTGAGCTGAAAATAGCGTTAAATTTCAAACGTTCTAGAAGAGGGTTACTCTTATCTTCAGCTTCTTCTAGGACTCGCTCATTAAAAGCAAGCCAACTTAACTCACGGTTGTTATAATATTGAGGCTTTGCTATCTCTTCTAAAAGGGATAGATATTGATCATCTTCAACTTTTTGCACTTCTCTTTGAATACTTTGGTTTTGTTCAATGGAACTTTTGTCCAGTTCTATATTCATACAGTTCACCCTTCCTCAATAAATTGAATCGATACTGGTAGTTTAAATAATCGTTCAATATGCTTTTTCTGTCGTTCCGCCTGATACTTCTCAGCACCAGCACTTTTAATGGCACTAATTGCGACGATAATACCGTTCTCACCTTTAGTTAGTTTAATACGCTTAACAATATTTCGTTTTGAAATATTTAGTGCATAAACAAATTTAAGTAATGCGCCATAATCTCTTAATTTTTTTAATTCTTCTCGCGTGATCCATGATCCAAAAGGTGTAGAAAATCTTCTAAAATAATCTCGATTTTTATAAGATGCTAATAGTGCCAATTTAACTCGATCTTTATGATTCATGCCAGCGACAGATTGATTTGCTAAAATATAGAAAGTATGCTGACTAGCAGAATCCAGCTCAATATATTCTCCTATGGAATATACCTTTGCAGCTCTTTTTACTAAATCATAATCATCAACATTAAATTCAAATATATTTAACTCACAGCTCTCTCGATATAATTGTTCAGCTAATAAGCTTAAAGTTTCGGATTCTTCTTCTGTTCTTCCATATTCAAACGCTAATCTTCTAGCATTTTCTTCGAATACGTTGTATTTATCAAAGGCTTCTGGATTGGTATGAAGTACACGGTTAATGATTAAACCTTCTCGCAGTCCCTTTTTACTTACTTGAAATACTTTTGAATTAACAACTTCCATTAAAACGATAAACACTTCTATTGCAATGCCGATTATATCTGCACGGTCAGATGAAAGACCATCTAATTGTTTTAACTGTTCAATAGACATTTTACCTAAGAAAGTATTCAGTACTTCCAAATCTTCTATACTCATTTCATATTGATGTACACCTGAAATAGGATAATCTATCTTGTGTTGATGTACTTGTGCAACATTACGTGCGCTACCTCCAATTGCAACAATTGGATAGTTTACATTTTGTAACCATGGAATACTTAAGAATTGTTTTTTAATAAACTGTCTTAATGCTTTTTTTTCAGTTTCATTGATTACGTCATCACTTACAAAATTTTGTTTTAATGAAACAGTTCCGAAAGGAAAACTAATGGTCTTCTGTAGTTTCTTTTCATCATAAAGAGTAATTTCAGTGGAGCCTCCACCAATATCAATTGTAACTGCAGAGGATGTATCCATAGAATGAGCTACTGCTAGAAATCCAAAATAAGCCTCTTCCTCTTCTGATAGTAGGTCTATCTTAATACCAGTTTCTTGTTTCATTCTGGAAATGATTTTTTTTGAATTTTTCGCTTGTCTGATAGCAGCTGTTGCAACTGCTTTAACATCAATTATTTCGTAATCCTCAATAATTTTCTTAAAGGATTTGAGTGTGCTGGCTAATACCTGGATACCTTCTTCAGACATGTCGCCAGTGGATTCTATATAACTACGCAAACGTGCCACTGTTTTTATATTTCCCAATTCATGTAGCCCTTCATTTTTATCATATTGATAAAAAACAAGTCGAATTGTATTTGAACCAATATCAATAATTGCTGTCTTTAATCTCTTCATATGATTCACTTCTCTTTTCCTTGCAAGATTAAGTTAGTCCAGATCAATAAGGTTATGTAATGACTCTTACCATTCTTAACCCAGTAAAACGTCATAACTTTCTTTTTTGTGCATAGTCCCTACTGATTGCAAGTTCACTTTATGTATAGAATAGTGCAATACTATCTTAATTAAACTATAAATAATAAAAAGTCGGAAGCCTATCATAGGTATCCGACTTTATGTATTTCCCTATACGAATCTATTGAATACCATTGAAGATTTGGTTTTTATAATACGAGTTTATCGACCTTTAGAATAAGTTCAGCGATTTCTGGTTTGCTAATCTGCTCTTGGGCTCCAACTTCTATCCCTTTATGTCGAAGATCATCTGTAATTAAGCTCGAAAAGATAATGACAGGTAGTTTTTGTAATTTAGAGTTTAACTTAATCTTCTTTGTTAGATGATGACCGTCCATTTGTGGCATCTCTATATCTGTTACGACCAATTGTACTGTACTAGCAATATCCAGTCCTGAGTTTGCGATGGATTCTAAGTATTCATAAGCATCTTTTCCATTTTCAAAGAATTCTAGGTTTACGTATCCTGCCTCGTTAAATGTATCGTTTAACAAATTCCTTAACAAAGGTGAATCCTCTGCGATGACGATTCTTTTTTCAGAGCGAGTTCGTTTACCTAATTTCTTAATAGCGTCAACACGAATACCCGAATCCGGATTAATGTCTACCATTATTTTTTCAAAATCTAGTAATAGAATCATCTGATCATAGTCTTTTATAACCCCAATTACTTGCGAGGAGCCACCTTGGTACATATCTGTTGGTCTTTCAATTTGTTCCCAAGATATGCGGTGGATTTGTGTCACGTTATCTACATGAAATACAACCTTTTGTTTATTAAATTCAGCAATAATATATTTATGAGTTGTATTGAATGTAGTATTTGGTACCCCTAATACTTTCAACATGTTCACTACAGGTAACACTTCTCCACGTAGTTGTATAATTCCTTCAACAAAAGGATGTGCATGTGGGATGAAAGTAACAGGTATTGGTTGAATAATTTCTTTGACCTTTATAACATTTATTCCAAATTTATTGTTAGCAACATGGAATTCGACGATTTCTAATTCATTGGTTCCACTTTCTAGTAAAATTCCCTTCGGCTCCAAAATGGTGTTGCCCCTTTCTTAACCTATAAAGCTATAATAAATTGTATCATAGTACAATCTTTTCTCCTACAAGCTATTTTCGTTGGTTTTAACCTGCAAATGAATGATTAAACCAATAATTGTCATAACGATTAAGGAGCCAAAAGCTAATCGACTTGCTAATGCACCATATTCCGCAAAAAGAAGTGTAATGGTACCATAAACAGCCGGACCGACTATAGCTGATACCTTCCCCGACAAAGCAAAAAGTCCAAAAAATTGACCACGTTTGTCTTCAGGGCTGATTTGTATAATTAATGTTCTAGAAGTTACCCACATTGAGCCTAAGGAAATCCCAAACATACTGCCAGCAATCCAAAACATCCACTTAGCATTTGCAAATACTCCTATGAATAGAGCTACAATCATTATAATTGCGACAATAGAAATCGCTTTTCTTGCACCTATCCCTTTTGTGATATAACCAAATACAAAGGAACCGATAACAGAAGCTACTGTACTCACTAAATAAAGAATGATAAATTCCCCTGAGGTAAATCCGACAATAGCCGTTGCATATACTGTCATCATTGCAATTGTTGTAGCAATAGCATCATTTAAAAAGAAATATGCAATCATAAAGATGAATATCGATTTATAGGTTTTCATTTCTTGAAAAGTTTTTACTATTTCCTTATAGCCATCTAAAAATCCGATTTTTTTACGTTGTTCTTTAGGAATTGGATTATCCTTGTTCAGCAAAAATAATGGTAAAGAGAATAATAAAAACATAATTGCGGTCGGAATAAAAGCACGATGGTATCCCCCATCGGCTACTAGTAAATAAACTAATAACCCAAAGATTGTACCTAAATATCCTAACGCAACTCCAAACCCAGAAATTAAGGGCATCTCTTTTTTCGTTCCAAGGTCACCCATCATTGAGTCATAAAATACTAAACTCGAATTATAGAAAAACTTTGCGATTACAAAACTTATAACGACTAGTAAAAAAGTTAGCGGGATACCTCCTATTAATATATTGGTATCTATTTCAGCTAGTATCCCCATTAAAAAGGTAAAGAAAATCGAACATGAAGCAAACCATACAATAAATCGTTTCTTATAACCAGTGTTATCAATCCATACACCAAAAAGTGGTGAAAACAATACGATAAAGAAACTTGCTACAGCATTAGCATAGGAAATAAATGTACTCGCTACTTGCTGCATGACCTCATTCGTCCCTATTACTTCGTTTGTATAGAATGGGAAAAACACAGTCGTTATATTAGAAGAAAAAATTGTATTTGCAAAGTCATAAAATGCCCAGGATAAAATGGGTAAAGACATATACAACGCTAAATTACTGCGTTCACCTGGCATACGTTTACTTTGAGAGTTCCCCATCACTTGCGCTCCTCAAGTTTTGACTTACTTCATTGTATGAATCCTTTCAAATCTAAAATACCTTACATTAGTCAACATAATATTTAATTAATGCTTGGGTACCGTTATCTCCATAGCCTCTCTCTAATAGAGTATTATAAATTTCTTTAGAGAGCTTAACACCTGGTAAATCTAATTTCATTCGTTCTGCTTCATCAATTGCAATTTTCATATCTTTAATAAAATGCTTTATATAAAAACCTGGCTCTAAGTTACCACCAATCATCTTAGGTCCTAAATTCGATAAAGACCATGAACCTGCAGCTCCTGTTGAAATTGACTTCATTACTTTCTCCAAATCTAATCCCGCTTTCATAGCATAGGCAATTGACTCACAAACTCCAATCATATTTGAAGCAATTAATAGTTGGTTACACATCTTTGTATGCTGCCCATTTCCAGCTTCACCTTGGTAAACGATATTTGCACCAAAGGTTTCGAACACAGGAACTAGCTGTTCGAAGGCTATTTGATCTCCACCTACCATGATAGATAATGTCCCATTCTGTGCACCTATATCTCCGCCGGAAACAGGAGCATCTAGTGATGAGATTCCTTTATCCTTGGCAATTGAATACAATTTTTTAGCTAAAGTAGGCTCAGAAGTTGTTAAATCAACAACGATTGATCCTTCTTTGGCAGTCTTGAAGATCCCATACTCTCCACAATAAACTTCCTCAACATCCTGTGGAAAACCGACCATGGTAAAAATGATGTCCTTATCTTCGGATGCTTGTGCAGGTGTTTCAGACCATTTTGCACCCATCTCTATTAGGGACTGTGCTTTTTCTTTTGTTCTTGTATAAACTGTTACTTCATAATCCGCGTTTAATAAATGCTTCACAATACTTGTCCCCATTACACCAGTACCAATAAATGCAATTTTTTTATTATGTGACATATAGTTCACCCCAGTTAATAATTAGTATCACTTTCTTGTAGTTTAGCAAATAATAGTTCATTTGTTAGGTAATTTTTAAAAAAATTACTTCAAATTTACAAAACATCCTATTTTTATACATCCTCAGTTTTTAAACGTATATCAAAAATAAAAAAAGAGAGCTGAAAACTTTATGTTTTCAGCTCTTAAAGGGGGAAATGAGAATGTTGCTGTGTTCAAATATAATTTAACCAAAATTATATTTATTAAACATCATTTCAAAAAAAATTTTCTTTTTTTAATCAACCATGGGTAACTTCAATCTTTCATGAATTAGTTCTAACTCATATTGATTCATAAGTCGATCTAACTCCCGACTTAAACGGATTGTTTTAGGATTTTGGAGACCATTTTCTATTCCTGACTTTATCATTAAATTTCTTTTTAATTCCATTTTTTTTAAAGCCCCGTCTTTCACAAAACCCCTCCTTTTAATGGATTTTTATAGAAGAGTTCACTATTTAGATGTATTAACTTCTCGGACTTTCCATAAATGTGTAAACAATATTTCCTCCTTGTTTCCCTTCTCCACGGAAATGTTTAAACAACTCATGTTTCACTAAAATTGCTCGAAATTGTAAAAATTCATCTTTGGTTACTTCTATACTTTCAATTTCTCCATTTTTTAACTGTTCAATCATATTTTTATACTTTTCCATATAAAATCACCTTTCTTACTAGTAAAAACATAGTTATTAACGCTTAATTATTAAAAAAACTCTTTACAATTGCTATTTTTTCATGCAAACTTTTTTAATATTATCCAATGGAGGAGCTGCTGTTATGAAAATAGCTGAAGTAGGAAATATTATTGAGTTTAAAGACGGTAAATTACAAGGAATCGTCGAAAAAGTAAATGAAAACTCCGTTATTGTAGATTTAACTATTATGGAAAATTTCCACGACCTTGAATTAGAAGAAAAGACAGTAGTAAATCATAAAAAATATAAAATATTAAATAGAGATACTTTTTAGTAATAGATTTCCCTTTACATCTTTTCAAATGATGATTGGGAAATTTTTTTTGTGTTAATATAATAAAGAGCAAGGAGGTCATACTTTTGAAAATATCCAAAAACCTAATTGGACTAATACTTTCAATTATATTTTTTTATTTTTTTCTCACTTACACGTTAGATGAATCTGCAATTTTTTGGTACTTATATACTTTTACCCTTCTCATTGGATCAGCTATTGCAATATTGACTTCTGATAAAAAAGATGAAGTTCCCATTTGGAAATGCTTATTATTTGGAATTGGCTATGGCGTAATTCTATACGGGATTATTCGACTATTATACATTATACTCAATTCTATCAGTAATGAATTTTCAAATTCTATTTCTAAATATTTTGTAACATATGGTCCAAATACAATTTGGCATTTTGTATTACTTATTTTTATTATCGTTATTGGTGAAGAGTTATTTTGGCGAGGTTATGTACAACAAGCCTTAAAAAGTTGGACAACTCCATTTACCTCAATCATTATTAGTAGCTTACTATTTGCTGGAGCATTCTTTGTTAACGGATACTATAGTTATGGGTTAATCACATTTGTAACAAGTCTTTATTTAGGAGCAATTTATGAGTGGAAAAAAAGTATGCCACTAATCATCGTTGCCCACGAAACATTCATCATCCTTTTATTCCTAATAATGCCATTTACATAGGTATTTGAATTTTTATGACAATTCTAGTGAAACTTTCATCTATCCCATACGTTTAATTCATTAAGGAGGAATTCAACATGAAAAAACAGTTCAAAATGTATGTCATATTATGTATTGCTTTAATTGCACTTGTTGCATGTAATACTGCTGAACAATCTACAACAACCCCTACACCAACTGAGGGTACAAATGCTAGTAATGGCAATATAGAAAAGGATGAAAATCAAACATCTTCAGATCCACATGATGATGATGAGCAAGTTAATGAAAATGAAACAAATCGTATCACATATACATCTAATGGCGAACAAAAAACAGAAGAGACAACTTCAGTAACCAGTAATGAACAACAATATTCTATTCAAGTATTACCAAACTTCACTCTTACTGCCGAGGAACCTGGAAAAGACTTACTTTATTTAACAGAAAACGATTCAGTCTCAATGCGGATTGAATACTTAACAACAAATGAAACATCCTTCGAAGATTTACAAAGGAATACAGAAGATTTAATGAATGCAGTTGATGAGAACACTGACTATATGGAATTTGATATTCAGTCTTATGTTGATAATGTACCAAATATTTCAAACTTTGCTGCGTACAAAGTTGACTTAATCGATCAAGTTGTCATGTCAATTGTCTACGAAAAGGATCAACAACTTGTTCGTTTAACAATCTATGATGACCCTGTAGCTGACTACTCAGATGCTTTAATTAAAATGGGTCTAACTATTACACATAACTAACTTTAATTAACTGTATGTTAATACTAGCTTGGTCAACTACATTTTTTATTAAATTATTATCAAATAGCAGCAGTTAGTTATCAGATGTCATGAAAAAAATAAAAAAGGCTGTCTAGAAACAATATGTTTCTTAGACAGCCTTTTAATTATTTAAGATGGTATACTTCCGAACTGTAGCGCACCCACCAGCTATTTAAACTAATGTGTAAGTGTTAAAATAATTACACTATTTTAATATGACAAATCTTTAATTGATAATCCTAATTTTTTCAACAAGTTAATAGTAACGTCTTTTTCTTCATGCGTTAAAGCACTTAACAATTCATGTAAATGTTGTTCGTGTTCTGGGAAAAGTTCATCCATAAACTGTGACCCAGCTTCTGTGATTTCTGCATAGGTAACGCGCCGATCCGTTGGACAAGAAACCCTCGCTAAAAAACCTCTTTTTTCAAGTTTATCAATTACATATGTGATTGAACCACTCGCAAGTAAAATTTTATTCCCAATTTGTTGTAAGGGTTGTTTTCCCTTATGATAAAGTAATTCAAGAACTGCAAATTCCGTGGGGTTCAAACCATTTTGTTGAAAAAATTGATTTGTCACTTCGTTTATAGCCTTATTTGCACGCGAAAGAACGATATAAAGTTTTAAAGATTGTTTTATTTCTTCTGAAGTCATGACAAATCATCCTTTTTTCCTAATATAAGCATTATATCGATTTATAATAAGATTTGTCAAAATACTTTTAGCCTATATTACTACAACTCTTTTCTATTTCGTATCCTTTTCAAATTGAGCGTTTTTCCCACAACTGTTGAGAAGATTCTTTTAAACACGGGAACTCTGCAACGAAAGTAGATCCTTCATTAACTTTACTATTTACACGAATACTACCATTATGTTCTTCCATTACTTGTTTAACAAACTGCAATCCAAGACCCGTACCATCTGATTTGGTCGTATAAAATGGTGTAAACAATCTTGCTAACTTATCTTTTTCAATGCCTTTACCTTCATCACTTACTGCTAATTGTATTTTTCCATTTACCATTCTTACACTGATTGTAATCGTCCCACCATGATGCATTTCTTCTACCGCATTTTTCACAAGATTAATTAACATTTGTTTTATGCGATTTGCATTTCCTAAAGTTTCTGCAGAATGTGTTTTTGGCACCTTAACTTGTATGACTATCTGGTGAATAGCTGCAAGTGGTTTCATAATTTCTTCCACTTCCATAACAATCTTAGGTATTGATATCGAGTCAAATTTTCTTTCAACCGGTTTAGATAAATCTAGTACTTCAGCAAGAATTTCCTCCATACGTACCAATTCTGATTTCATTATATTTAAGTATTTCATATTTTCTTCAGTAGAATTCAACTTAACCAACTCTAAAAAGCCTTTGATAGAAGTCATAGGATTACGTATTTCGTGAGCAATTGTAGCGGCCAATTGTCCTAATAACTTAAGGCTATTTTGATGATCTAACTCCTGCTTTAGTTGATACTTTTCAGTTTCATCTGTAATTGTTGTATAGATCAACTTATGAGTGATGTTTATTTTAGACTCAAATTTATACCATCTTATAGAATCATTCTCTGTCCTAGATAACTCAATAGTTGCTTGTCCATTACAAGATAATTCCCAGAAGTATTGAAGTTGAAGATGTGTATCATTAAATTGACTAAACATCTGTTCATGGGGTTTATTCATTAATTGGCATTTATCTAATCCTAGCATAATTGTGGAGTTGTCATTTAGATCAATAATAACTCCATCTAATTCAGAAATTAGCAATCCATTAGGAAAATCTTTAAACATAGAATAAACTTGCGCAAATTTCTTATTCACGTTCATATTATACTTTGTATGTCTTTTAATTCTCGCGTAAATTAGTGAATTTTTGCGGTCAAAGTGACAAACAAAGTTAAATTTTTCAATTTGATCTTTTAATATTACATTTAGGACACAGTGGTAGTATTCATCCTGAGAGAGTTGTTTAATTAATCGATCCCAAACAACCTGAGATGACTTGTCCAATTGAAGTACATCATTTTCTTTCAAATGAAGTAAATGGGTGGCTTGGTCATTTATAGACTCAATTTGACGTGAAGTGTTTAAGACTATTATTGGAGTGCTTATTGGTTGAAGATACTCTTTATAAATTGGATTAACTTTCACCATTTTTTGAAACACCAATCCTTCCACGATTACTTCGTAATTTGCAATATATTACATATTTATAATCTATTAACCTTTCATGGAGATTATGACAATATTATTGAGTTTTTTGTAAAATTAACACTTATGTATTTAAAATATCTGCTAGCTGTATATTCAAAATCTAGCATTTCCTCATTATTACTTGTATAAAAATGTGCGATTTCAACTAACCAAAGACGTTTATACGAATATAATTTTTCTAATGATTAATTAAAAGATTTATAAGTTTATATATTATCAAGTAAATAGTATAAAAACATGAAATTATTGTCAATTGTTTTGCTGCTTCAATTTTCTAAAAGTTAGTGGAATACTTGGTTATAATCTTATCTAGCTAATTATTTGTCGAAACAAAGTCAAACATAGAAGAATTCAAAGGAAAAGAGAGGCTGAATTGAAAGGTGTTCCTTTCTAACAGCCTCAACTTTTTAGTTTGATTTCCGATTCACATATGCTAACGCATAACTAATTAATTGAACATCATTATATTTATCAACATTTTCGTGTTTTTCATTGAATAATCCTTCTTTTACACCTTTTTTGATAAGTTGCTTTGCTTCTTCACGACCAGTCGAATTTAAAAAATTCGGCACGTTCTCTTCCTCCTTATCTTCAAAAGTAATCCTTTCTAATCCAACATAACGCGCAAACGCTTGAGCAATTAATTTTCCTGCGTTTGTCAAAACACGATCATCTCTTAATTTCTTTATATCGATTGTTGAGTCCATAAACCCTCCCTCAATTAAAATAGAGGGCATGTTTGTTTCTCTTACAATGTGTAGATTCGCTTCTTTAATCCCTCTATCTCTCAATCCATATGCTTTAACAACAGCAGGATGAATCGCCTCAGCAAGTTTCCCACTTTCAGTAGATCTATTATTCAAATACACAAAAGTTTCGATTCCTGTCCAATTCCCCCAATTTGCAGTATTGGCATTATGGTGAAATGAAATATAATAATCTGCCCCCCACCTATTGGCTCCGTCCGTCCGTTCTTCTAATGGAACATCTCTTTTGCCTGTTGGATCATCAAAACGTTTACTGGTAACCCCTCGATAAAGAGCAAGTTCTTTAGCAAAAGCTTTCGCAACTTTGTTGTTGAAAGTCCATTCACGCTCCCCATCAGGAGTACGTTTACCTGGAGTATTAAGACCATGCCCTGCATCATAACCGACTTTTATCATCTTCATCACCCTCCATATAATATGTATATAGTAGGTCAAGTGTTAGTTATTTTTGCGATTTATAAGTTTATTATAATACAAAAAATGGGTCGTTTTATTAGAATTACAACATTTTAATTTAATATAAAAAAGGGTTGAATGATTTTCATCTTCAACCCTTAACTCAACGACTACCCAATTATTACTCTTTCTTTTGGATAACGATATTGTGTTTTGTTTGCTTTACCACCTAATGAATATAAGAACGAAATTAACCCAACACGGCCGATAAACATTAAGATCATGATAATAATCTTACCAGCTACCGATAAATTCTCTGTGATTCCTAATGATAAACCACAGGTTCCAAATGCAGATGTTATTTCAAAGATAACTTCATTTAACGATGCATAAGGTTCAGTAATTAAGAGTAGCATAGTGGAAAACAATACCATAAAGGCAGCTAATATTATCACTACGAATGATTTATATACGTCTGATAGATGAATTTCACGACCGAAAATTTGGATTTCATGACGACCATTAGCAAAATTGATTAGAAACAAGATAGCCACAGCGAATGTCGTTGTTCTAATCCCCCCACCGGCTGAACTAGGTGAAGCACCAATAAACATAAGAAAGCTTAAGAAAATATCTGTTGCTTCATTAAAACTAGATATATCACTTGTTGCTAATCCACCAGATCGTGCAGATATTGAGTGAAAGATAGAAACAAACATTTTTTCATGCCATGCCATTCCTTGAAATGATTGGAATGACTCAATTAAATATATAGCAATTGCTCCCACAAAAAATAAAATACCATAAGTAGCAGTTGTTATTTTCGTGAACAAACTAAACTTGAAGTTAGGTTCTTCTCGAGAAAGATAACTCTTTACCTCTACTAACACAGGAAATCCAATTGCTCCTAATAATATTAGAATAATCACTACAAATTGTACGAAATAATCTGTACTAAAAGGCTGTAAACTATTAGCATTCAAACTGAAGCCACCATTTGTAGTGGCAGAAATAGAAGTGAATACTCCATGTTTTACCGCAGTTAACCAGTTATCGTAATAACGAAGAAAATGCACAGACAGTACAATCGCACCAACAATCTCAATAGCAAATAATAGTTTTACTATTTCTTTTAAGAGATGAACTACACCTGATAAATGATATTGATTATGGTCAATCATAATTAGCTGTCTACCGCGCATACCTATTTTTCTACCAAAGATAATCCAAATAAAAGTCCCAATAGACATTATACCAATTGCTCCAATTTGACATATAAATAGCAAGACAATGAGTCCAAATGAAGTAAAGGTGTCAGCAATATTAAAAACTGTCAGTCCTGTTACACTCACTGCGCTAATTGCTGTAAATAAACTATCTATATAAGAAACTTCGATTCCCTCTTTATATACTGCAGGAATTCGCAATAGTAGGAAAGATATTGCAATTGCAATAAAATAAAAGGTTACGATTAATTGAAAAGGTGTAATAATGTATTTCCGTTCTTTTAATAATTTAACCATTTGCTCGCCTTCTTTTTATAATCAATTAAGCTAACTCTTCACAGTATAATAAACTTCATTTATAAATGAAAAGAGGAACAGTAAAAACTGCTCCTCTTATAATTCACATAATAGGCATTTATTATGATTGCTCGAATGTGTTTTTTATTTTTGGTACACTTGCTAACCTGTTAACAAACTGCAAGTAATTTTCCCTAAATAGCTGACTGTGAGAATTATTCATGATGTAAAACTCCAACACGTTCAGCATCAGAGTTACCACAGCTAATTTCACTCCAACTCATGCTACAATTAGATCTTAAAAAATGCAAGAAAAAAATTACTTTATCTCGATATGATATTCTTTAATATGCTTGTTTTTATTATAAAATTTTACCATAGGTTGCATCGTTTGAAGAAAATCAGGGCACTTAATTTTACCCTTTGATAATATTTTTTTTGACTCTCTACAATCAAAATATGCATTCCAAGTTAAATAATCTAACGTTTCAATCTCTACCCCTAAACTTTTTCTAACATTTTTTATTTTTAAGAACTTTTTCGTCAATGACAAAGGAATTCGACCACGGGGTAATTTATTTGTCATTTGTTTTACCATCATTCGATATACTTCGCTTACTGGATGAGGATTTGGATCAGTTAAATGCAATGTCTTACCTTCTGCTTCGCGTTCTTGACTTATTAAAACTGCTGATTCTATCACATAATCGATTGGTACTACATTTATAAATGCAGTTGTATGTCCCACATATGGAATAACTGGCATAAATTTAATTTTATCTATCATATTCAAGAAGAAATATGGCCCATCAAATTTTTGTGTTTCGCCTGTTACTGAGTTACCTCTTACAATACCTGGACGAATAATTGTTGTAGGTACAATTGACTTTATTTCATCTACAAGCAGTTCTGCCTCAAATTTCGTTTCTTCATAGTAGTTTCTAAAGCCTTCTGGACGAATAAGCTCTGTCTCTAAAATGACTCCCTCTCTTTTACCAGCAACATAAGCAGTACTGAAATAAATATAACGCTTTAAATTCGGTAGTAGTTTGACAAATTCATTGACATTAAGAGTGCCTTCTACGTTCACTTTCCAAGCAACCTCTTTGCGAACAGCTAAATCATAAACTGCAGCTAAGTGCCATAACACTTCAATTTTGTCTGCAAAATAATGAAAAATTTCCGGTGAAATTCCTAGATTAGTTAAAGTTATATCTCCTTCGATAATAGTAATTTTTCTACCCGGGAAGTTGTCCATAATCTGCTGACTTACTTGCTCTGCCTTTGGTATTTCGGAAGTTAATACAACAACATAGATATGATCTGTGTAGTTCTTTCTAAATATCTCTTGTACTAGTTGACTTGTAATAAATCCAGGAAAGCCAGTAAAAAAGTGTATTCCCATGAATCCCACCCCATCTTTATGTAAACAAATTTCCTGCTTAATTTAAGTTACGAAATAGATTACCACTTGTTTCATTAACGTCGAATCTTTATATAAGGTTTCAAAAAAACTTGTATACAGCCTCTGTACAACAATATAACATTATTTTCCTTCTTAATGCTTACATTAGAGTCTTTAGTTTTAAAACATAAAAATAAGATGTCTTGATTTCCAAGACATCTTACCTCGTTTTATAATAAGCTATATAATTTAATGTTTTCGTTTTTCTCAGAGAACCAGCGCATTGCAAATTCATTTTCAAATAAGAATACCAAATTATCAAAGCGGTCCTTGACAAGCATTGAACGACTTGAAGACATAGATTCTTTAACATCTTTTTCGTTTTCAATCCATCGAGCAATTTTCGTTCCAATCGGTTGCATTTGAACTTCAGTATTATATTCATTCTTCATACGATGTTCAAATACCTCAAATTGAAGCTGACCTACAGCACCAAGAATAACTTCTTCAGTGTGCAATGTTTTATAGTATTGTATTGCACCTTCTTGTACTAATTGTAGTATCCCTTTATGGAACTGTTTTTGTTTCATTACATTCTTAGCTGTTACACGTACAAATAATTCTGGGGTAAATTGTGGTAATTTTTCAAATTGGAATGTTTTCTTACTACCAACTACTGTATCTCCAATTTGATAGGTTCCAGTATCATACAAACCAATAATATCACCAGCAACCGCTTCATCTACTGTTTCACGATCATCCGCCAAAAATTGTGTAGACTGTGAAACTTTAAATGATTTACCTGTACGAGACAGTGTCATGTTCATTCCACGCTCAAATTTACCTGAAACGATTCGTACAAAAGCGATACGGTCTCGGTGAGCCGGATTCATATTTGCTTGAATTTTAAAGATAAATCCTGAAAAATCATCATGTTCCACTGGATCGATAAATTGCTCATCCTCCGTAATTCTAGGTTGAGGAGCAGGAGCAAACTTCAAATAAGTTTCTAAGAAAGTCTGTACACCGAAATTCGTTAGAGCTGATCCAAAGAACACTGGTGTCAACTCTCCACGGCGTATCCCATCTTCTGAGAATTCATTTCCTGCTTCATTTAACAATGTAATATCATCCAAAGCCTGAGTATAGTAAGACGTTTCTTTCATCGGATGATCAACTGCTAATTCACCAGCTTCATCAATTGGTAAGAATCGATGTTCTTCATCTGTACGGAATTGTTCGATACGCTTATTGTATCGATCGTATATACCTAAAAATTCTTTTCCCATACCAATTGGCCAATTCATTGGATATGCATTAATGCCAAGAACTTCTTCTAATTCTTCAATAATTTCAAGAGGTTCTTTTCCTTGACGATCTAGTTTGTTAATAAAAGTAAAGATTGGAATACCACGCATACGACAAACTTTAAATAATTTAAGCGTTTGTGCCTCGATTCCTTTAGCTACGTCCACTACCATGACTGCACTGTCAACAGCCATTAAAGTACGATACGTATCTTCTGAAAAGTCTTGGTGACCTGGAGTATCTAAAATGTTGACACGAAAACCATCATAATCGAATTGCATGACAGAAGAAGTAACTGAAATTCCACGTTGCTTTTCAATTTCCATCCAGTCACTCGTTGCAAATTTACCACTCTTCTTCCCTTTTACAGTACCAGCATCGCGAATCGCGCCACCAAATAATAATAATTTTTCAGTAATTGTCGTTTTCCCTGCATCCGGGTGAGAGATGATGGCAAATGTACGACGCGATAAAATATCTTGCTCTATTTTTGAAGTCATTTTTCGAATCTCCTTTTTCTACATACCTAATAATAAAAGAAAGTACCTATTCCGTACAACCTTTTTGTATACTGTAATGTATCCAAAAAAACGGAAATGTACCAACAAGAAACCCTCTCTAGTTTATCGTTAGAGAGGGTACTCAATTTAAACAATACGTTTACTTTTTCACGAATTTTAATTGGCCATATTCAATTGCAATATCTGCATCGCTATGTGGATATTTTGTATTCTCTATAATTTGGTAATTTTCATGTCCTTTTCCTGCAAATATGATGATATCACCAGGTTCAGCAACTGAAACTGCATGGCGTACAGCATCGCCTCGATCACCAATACAAACATAGTTCTCATGAAGCATACCTTTTGCTAAATCACTTGTAATACTATCATATTCTTCATAACGAGGGTCATCTGTTGTTAATACAACGTAATCTGCAACTGACGCCTTTTCAGCCATTGCAGGACGTTTCGACTTATCCCGATTCCCACCGGTACCTATTAAAAATATTAATTTATTTTCAGGTTTTTTATATGGCATAGCGGCATTGATTGCTTTTTCAATTGCATCTGGAGTATGTGCATAGTCGATATAAATCTGTATTGGTAAGTCTGTTGTGACTCGCTCCATTCGACCTCTAACAGGGTTCAAATCTTCAATTTGCTCTAATATTGTCTCTATAGGAAAACCTCTACCATAAAAGACAGCAGCAGCAGCCAAGACATTATATACATTAAATTCCCCTAAAAGTTTCATGGTTACAGGGAATTTACCTTCTGGTGTGTTCATATCAAACGTAGTAATTCCATCATCATAATTACAATTAGTAGCAGTGAAATCCGCCTCATTTTTTAACCCATATGTCCAAACTGGGTAAGGTGTTAGTTTAGCGTATTTTTCTGACCATGGATCATCTGCATTTAAAACAACATGCTTATTCTTCGTTAAGTCCTGTCCCATTTGTGAGAATAATAATCCTTTTGCATTTCCATAGTCTTCCATTGTCCCGTGAAAATCTAAATGATCATGTGTTAAGTTCGTAAATACCGCCACATCATAATCTACTCCGGCTAATCGTCCCAGAGATAACCCGTGCGATGAAACTTCCATAACCATCGCTCTACAACCTTCCATTTTAGCACGGAATATCATTTGCTGAGTGGAGAGTGCATCACTTGTTGTATTTGCGGATTCATATAGAACTCCATTTAGATTAAACCCAATCGTCCCAGTTAAAGCTGACTTTTCTCCCAAACCGATTAACATGTTGTGTATAATACCTGATACACTTGTTTTTCCATTTGTACCCGTTACACCAATCATGGTTATATCTTTTGATGGGTAGTCAAAGAACTTTGCTGAAAGTAATCCAAGAGCTCTATTTGTATCTTTTACTATTACTTGGGCAAACTGTCCTTCTAATTGCAATTCTTTTTCAGTTACAATCACTGTTGCACCCGAATCAACTGCTTTTTGTGCAAAATCATGTCCATCTACTGTGTAACCCTTAATACATATAAATAAACTTTTTGGTTGCACACTTCTAGAATCGATTGATATATCTTTAACATTACTAGGTAACTGCCCAATAACTTTTTTTAAAGGGATTACACTTAACAATTCTTCTGCATACATCCTAAATAGCCTCCAATCAATCCTTGGTAGTTACAAATACCTACTTTTATCTATGTACTCATTTCTACAAAATCAAATTAATACTAATAAAGTTAACTATAACAAAAATTCGTAAAAATCGACATCCTTATTTTACACTTACTACCTATCAAATAAATGAAATAAGTAGATTATTTTATTTCCTTATGATTAATCTACTAAGTGGTTGGGACAAGCTTCGTTTTTTCTGGAAGACAATTTAGAAATAATAACTATTCCCTATTTTTTTTAGTGAGTTGTTAGTGGGAGACGCAGTGCAGTCTCGTTAAGGAATCATTCCTGTCAGCATATCAAAAAAGTATAACCCAAACCAAATGATGGATTACACTTTTTTAATTATGTCCCAGCCTCAAATTCTTTATTTCAATACTTTTCGAACTAAATTCACTTTATTTTTATATGGTGGGTATAATAAATCATTCGTTATTTTTGTTGATCGCTGCATAATAGATTTAGCATGTGTGAAATTTTCAAAACTCGCTTTACCATGATAAGCATTTACACCAGAAGGTCCTACTCCTCCAAATGGTAAATACATATTTCCAACATGAGTAACAGTATCATTAATGCATCCTCCACCAAACGGCAATTGTTCTAGAAAATACTCAATGGCTTTATCATGTTCAGAGAAGAAATATGCTGCTAGTGGTTTTGGTAATTTTCTCACTTGATCCACTGCGCTTTGCAGGTGATCGTATCGTATAATTGGTAATATTGGTCCGAAAATTTCGTCTTCCATAATAGGATTCGTCCAAGATATATTTTCTAAAATTGTTGGTTCAATATATCGATCATGAACATCGTACTTTCCACCAAACGTAATATGTTCCTTTTCTAAATCCAATAATTTCACAAGACGTTGTAGTTGTCTTACATTTATAATTCTTCCATAGTCCTTACTATTTTGTACATCCTCACCAAAAAATTGAGTAATGGTTTTCTTTAAGAGCTCAACAAATTCGTTATACACAGACTGTTGTACTAAAACATAGTCAGGGGCTACGCAAGTTTGTCCGTTATTATTAAATTTACCCCAGACAATTCGTTTAGCCGCTAATTCTAAATTTGCAGTGTGATCTACAATCGTAGGGCTTTTTCCACCAAGTTCTAATGTAATAGGTGTTAGCTTTTCGGCAGCCGCTCGCATAATAACCTTTCCAACTGCAATACTTCCAGTAAAGAAAATGTAATCAAACGAAGCATTAATCAAAGCTGTTACTTCTTCTTTCTCACCTTCAACAACTTTAATATATTCAGGCTCAAAGTTTTCTTCAATGATTTGTTTAACAATTGCACAAGTATGTACTGCTGATTCTGATGGTTTCACAATAGCAGTATTTCCTCCTACCATCGCTCCAATAAGTGGCTCCATTACTAATTGAAATGGATAATTAAACGGAGCGATAATTAAAGTAACTCCATACGGTTCTCTTATTATAAAGCTTTTTGCAGGTTGTAGCGATAATGGTGTTTTAACTTCTGTCGGTTTTACCCATTCGTCAATATTTTTCATCATATAACGAATACTACTTAATACAATTCCTATTTCATTTGTATAACCTTCGAAATCACTTTTTCCTAAATCTAAATTCAATGCTTTTAAAATGTCTGTTTCGTACTTTTTAATTGACACTGCTAGTTTTTCAAGTTGTTTTCTTCGAAAATCAATGGATCTTGGTTGTCCTGAGTAAAAATAATCTCTTTGTATGGTTATTAATTTCTCTACCTCTTGAGGAGTTAGGCTCATAGTATCTCTTCTTCCTCTCATTTTTTTATTTTTTACATAAAATAAAAACTACTTGTTCATAATAACAGTGTACATTTACTACCAAATGTAGTTGTAGTAAATCTCCTTCTACTAGCATAACTAACAAGCTTTTCTTTGGCGAGTGTAATGCTAGTTAAGAAAGGGATACAATTTAAAGGGGGCAATTTTATGATTTCGACTGATAACTGGTGGGAGCAAATATTTTCTGGACCTTTATCCATTGGTCTTAACGAGGAAAAAGTGCATCTTTTAGACGACGAATCTTTTTTATTCTTAACGGAAGAACAATTGCCACACGAAGAAAATCTAACAGAATAAATTATGATTAATTTGTATTGTAAAATTTAATAGGAATTGCTATTATTTCCTCCTCGTTATTCATATAATTTACTATGAGGAGGGGATAATCTTGAGAAAGTTTAACTTAGTATTTATTTTTATATTAACAGTCTTTATCGTATTCGGTTTAATAGGAGTATTTGTTAATGATAATGACGAAGATTCTGTTTCTCCTGATTTACCAAATTCAATGGTAATGGCTAACACACCTGGTTATACAACGATGATGACAGTTGCAGCAATTGTTGAAGAAGAAATTTCGGAAGATTCTATTCTTGACCTGCAAGTATCTCCAGAAGGTGAAGAGGAACATGTATCTTTAATATTGCAAAGTAATGACATACTAACGGAAGAAAACTTATTAAAACAAACCTATCCAATATTACTACAATCGTCAAAAATAGAAGAGATTACTTCGTTTACTGTTAATTGGAAATTAGATGACAACTTGACAGTCATGTCCTTTAAAGTAGATCAAACCGACCTTTCCAATATGATGTTAGAAAACTACGCAACTATACCTTCAATAGCTGAGAACTATTATAAACATGAATCAATGAATTAAAAAACAAGGTTTCCTTACAAAAAGGTGACCTTGTTTTTACATTTATTCTGCTATTACTTCCGGATGAAACCCATCATTTTGTAAATAATTTTCCGTGCTCCAAATATTCAACCCTTTTTCTTTCGCTTGTTCTTCTATTTCTTTAAATTCATACTCCAATGTATTATTTGGTTCATGAATATACCTTACTGCAGCATATCCTTCTTTTAACAAAAGTTCCTGTAATAATACTCCATCGACAAAGATATAACTTAGTAACCGGCCATAACTATCAGTTTCTGGACCTACATCAAACAACACTTCAATCTGCTTGGCATTTTGCAATATATTCGATGCAAACTCTTTCGCCTCTTCTGCATATGGCATCGGATTATTCTCATTATAATTCATCTCTGGTGTATCAACCATTAATAAACGGATTCCCTGCTCTTCTCCATTTAGTTTCATTTTAAAAGTATCCCCATCATTTGTTGAAATATATTGTGCTTCCATTAATTGATTGCCAGTTACTTCTTCGGCATAAGATGAAGTGATGACAGCGTCGCTTTTTGGCACAACTGTTTCATCTTTTTTTGTACCATTTACAAATATCAAATAGAGCACTACTGCTAGTATGAAAGTACCACTTGTAATAATTGTCCTAATATCACTTAAACTCATAAACATTACCTCATAAATTAAATTTTCTCTTTAAACATAACATAAAATAAAAAAATATACGCCATCATAAAAGATGACGTATATTTTTTTGAAGGCTTATTAATCATTTTCATCTTTTGGATTTGATACAGAACTACTTAAAGAAACAGGAGGAATATCTGCAAAAGTTTCCCCGTCTTCTTCAAGATCGCGCAGTTTATGTGCTATTCTTGAAGCTGCACTGGCAGCGATACTAGCAACTAGGTCATCTAAAAAAGTATGGATTTTTTCCCCAACTTTTGTATCTAATTTCTCAATGATACCAATTTTTTTCTTGTCTAAATGACCATAGGTAGTTACGGCAATACTACCATAAGTTAAAACCGCTCCTAGAGCTAGGGTCTCATCAACACCAAATAACCCTTCGTCGGATTCTATTATCCTTTGCAGTGGTTGAGATAATAATTTCTTTTCAGCTAGTTCATCTAACTCAATTCCAACCAGTACTGCATGTTGAACTTCACGTTTTTGTAAAACACGATCGACAGAGTTTACACAATGTTCAAATTGTAAACCGTCATTATATGGCTTTTGCATTTCATAAACAATTTCCGCAATATCTTCAATTTTAACTCCTCGACGTATAAGTGCATTTTTCGCAGCTGTTGTCACATCATTTGAATGAACACGAACATATTTATTACCCATGCTAAAACCTCACTCTATCTTATAATTTTTAAATTCAATTTCGTACTTGTATTCTTTTTCTATAGTACACCGTTACAATTCATTATGATACAATTTCAGGGAGTATTAATCATGTTAGGAGGCGACCTAATGTCAAAAGGAACAATTCAAGATTTAACCTTCCATAGTGAAGCTTTACAGGAAGAAATTGAACTATTAATTTATGTACCAGCTAATTACACTCCTTTAAATAAATATAACATTTTAATCGCATCAGATGGAAAGGATTACTTCCAGTTAGGCGGTATAACAAAACTAGCTGACGAATTAATTGAAGATTATGAAATCGAGAACCTAATAATCGTGGGAGTTCCATATAAAAATATACAAGATAGGAAAAACAAATATATCCCAACTGGTGAAAAGCACGAGGCCTATTTACGATTTTTAGCCCATGAACTCATGCCATTCTTAGATCGAGAATATTCAACGCTTCAAATGGGATCAACAAGAGGTTTAATTGGAGATTCAATGGCAGCAACTGCTTCTTTACTCGCTTGTCTCAAATATCCTAATATTTTTAGCAAAGCGATTTTACAGTCACCCTATGTAGACGAGCATGTATTATCAATTGTAAATGAAGCGAAAGCTGTCGAACTCGTGTCAGTTTACCACATTGTAGGTAAAGAGGAAAACGAAGTACTTACAATGGATAAAACGATAAAAGATTTCTTAACACCTAATCGACAACTACATCAGTTATTAATCAATCAAGGCTATAAAACTTTTTATGAGGAATTCGAAGGCAACCATACTTGGAAATACTGGAAACCTGATTTAAGAAGAGCTTTAATTGAAAATTTTAGTTAAGTTTGATAGGAGATATTAGTTTCTTATCTACCTCAACTTTTGATATACTTAAAAGAGTAAGAAAATTCGCACAGGGAGGTAATGACAATGAAATTTGGTATTGTTGCATTTCCATCTAAAAAAATACAGGATTTAGCGAATACGTATCGAAAACGTTATGATTCTCATTATGCTAAAGTGACACCTCATATTACATTAAAAGAAGCATTCGAGGCAGATGAATCAGATATTAAAATGATATCTGAAAAAATATCAAATATTGTGCAAAATTACGCACCTTTGAAAATTCATGCCTCTCGTATTAGTTCGTTCTACCCAAACACTAATGTAATTTATTTCCGAATCGAACCAACAGAACAATTAAAAAAATTACACGAAGAATTACAAGCGGAAATTAATATCGGTAAGCCGAGACACGTTTTTGTTCCTCATGTTACCATTGCACAGGATTTAACAGATTCTGAACATGATGATGTCTATGGTCAATTACGTATGTTTGGTGTGAATGAAGAAGATACAATTGACCGTATACATTTACTTTACCAATTAGAAGATGGGTCATGGACAGCATATGAAACGTATAAATTAGGTGGAGTTGAAGATTAATAGTGTATGAAGTAAAAATAGTTAAATCAGAACAACAATTACAACAAGCCTTTGAAGTGAGAAGAAAGGTTTTCGTTGAAGAACAAGGCGTACCTGAACACATAGAATTAGATGAATTTGATGCTACAGCAATACATTTCATTGTCTATAACGGTGATCACGTGATTGCTGCTGCACGTATAAGAGAGTACGAACCAAAAGTTGGTAAGGTTGAGAGGGTATGCGTACTACCCGAATTTCGTGGGAAAAGAATAGGAATTCTTATTATGAATGCAATTGAAGAATATGCCATAGAGCATAACTTTACTAAATTAAAGTTAAACGCTCAGTCCTATGCAATTCCCTTTTATGAAAAACTAAATTATGAGATTAATTCTCCTGAATTTTTAGATGCAGGGATTCCCCATCGAACAATGGAAAAATCATTATAAACG
>JAPSJC010000134.1 GCA_031178355.1 Ureibacillus sp. | reverse complement strand
GCTTAAAAAGAATTACTTTTGAGCTATTTGAAGATGCCGCAAAGGAAAATGTAAAATATTTAGAAGTCAGATTTGCTCCATTACTTCACACATTAAAAGGTCTTGATGTTAAGGAAGTTATTCAATCTGTTATAGAGGGGATGAGGGAAGCTGAAAACCGTTGCGAAATAAAGGGAAATATAATCCTGTCATGCATGAGGACAATGTCTGTAGAAAGCGCATTTGAGGTGGTTGAAATGGGAAGAAAGTTCCTTGGAAAAGGTGTGGTGGCAATTGACCTATGTGCGTCAGAAGAAGAAGGTTTTTGTGGCAAATTTGTAGAACCCATCGCATTAGCTAAGGAATATGGCTACAGAGTTACTATTCATGCAGGTGAAACAGGAATCGGTAAAAACGTTCTAGAAGCTGTTGAACTACTGGGTGCTGAAAGAATAGGACACGGAGTATTTATTAAAGAATGTGCGGAAGCTTATAAAATCGTGAAAGAAAGACAAATCGTACTTGAAATGTGTCCAACAAGTAATGTTCAAACGAAGGCTGTTCATCATTATTCTGAGCATCCGATTTATAAGTTTCATAAAGATGGAATAAAAGTGACAATTAATACAGATAACAGAACAGTATCTAATACTACAATGGCAAAAGAAATTCATTTAGTTAACAAAGAATTTAATCTGAGCGAAGAAGACTATCGGCAAATTTATGTAAATAGTTTAGAAGCATCCTTTGCCGACCAAGAAACTAAAGAATGGTGCCTGGCACAATATTAAAAGAAAATCAGATTAGACTAGAAACAAAAAATACTCAAAATCAAACATATCTTTTCATTGTAAAGTTAGTTGATTGTGAAGAAATGTGCTAATGTAACGGGGACTCTATTTGAAAAATAGGTGTTGCTAATTCATCCTTTTCTATTCAACTATCGGAGCAGGTTGGTAGAGTAAAGGCAATACACTAATAAAGTAATAAGGTTTACTTCAATAAATAAAGTATATAATATTAGTTGAATGGATTCTCTTTGAAGATAAGAAAAGTAGGTGAACAAAGTGGGAAAATATCAATTGGATACCAAAGGTAAGGTAGCTGTGGCAAAGTTTCATGAAAAACAGAAGCCTGCCAAATTTGATAAAAAGCAGCAACTTGAAAAGATACGTGCAGAGTATTTGAAAAAGAAGCAGAAACAAACAGATAAATAATATAAATAAAAAACATAGAAAGACTAAAATCTCTCTATGTTTTTGTTTTACTTATTCGAAGTTTAGTATTCAATAGATGATAGAGTTTACAAAGGCGTTAATCTAAAAAGGATTAATGCCTTTTTTGTTGAAGTTATAGTACTAATGGGCAGGTTAGTTGAGTAAAAGACAAAACTTAAATTGTTGCTTATGGTAAATTGTGGTTATTGTTGTTCGATATAAAAAGGGGGGATTTTATGAAATTAAAATTAGGTTTGTTCAGTTTTTGTTTAATTAGTTTGTTATTTTTAGTTGCTTGTTCAGAACAGACAAACAATAAAGATGATGTAATAGCAATATTAAAAGGTATAGATATAAAAGTAAGCGATCTACTTAAGCAGTATCCAATTGAGGAAGAATATATAGAAATATTTTTGAAAGAAGAAATTGTTATTCATGAAGCGAAAAATATTGGTATTACAGTATCAGACCAAAAGATAGAAGAACTAAAACAATCATATTATCCAAGTAATGAATTTACTATAATAGAAGATTTTCATATAGAACAAGCAGAAGTCTTAGGGATCACAGCAGAAGAATACTTTGAAATTTGGTCCTTAACATACCTTGAAAGAAATGAATATATTCAGGAATATATAAAAACTCAATTTAATAAACCATCATCTGTTGAAGAAGGTGAAAAATGGGGTGAAGAGATTGAAGGGCATATTAACAATCTATTTACCCATTATAAAGAAAAAAAAGATTTGATTATAAAGTAAAAAGTCGAACATAGTTTCTTCTTTAACTAACCGGGGCGTTGATCTAAGAGGATTAATCTCCTTGTTTGTTGAAGTTAATGAACTAACGGGCAGACGGTAAGTCAGAAAATGCTAAAATGATTAAATTCTTATTCAAGGAGTAATGCCTTTATAAATGGAATGAAAGAGGCAGTTAGTTTAAGAAGCAATATAAGTAAAATTTGTAAAATGATATACTTAGGGGGGGATTAAATGATTTTGGAAGCAGTTATGTTGCAAATTAAAAAAGGTATGGAAGAGGAATATGAGGAAGCATTTCGAGAAGCATCAAAAATTATATCTTCAATGAGAGGCTACATAACTCATGAATTACAACGATGTATGGAGGTTAATGGGAAATATTTATTATTGGTGAAGTGGGAAACATTAGAAGACCATACAGTTGGATTTAGACAATCTAAAGACTATCAAGAATGGAAAAAACAACTTCATCATTTCTATGCCCCATTTCCAACAGTTGAACACTTTGAGAATGTTCAACTTTAATGTTATTTAAGTAACGAGTGCGTAATCCAGAAAATGAACTGCTCCCTGTCTAGTAGACAGTGGAAATAAGAAAAATTAAAGCGACCCCAGCCCTATATTCTATAGGGCTGAGGTCGTTTAATATGTGATATTAATTCAACAACTAGTTAGCATGATAGGAGCAAGAAATCTCCTGCTCATTACTCCTGATTTTCTTTCGATTTTAAAAAAGCATCGACAGAATCATCTAATAATCTTTCCCGATTTGGGTCTTCATTCACGTCTGTATCTACTTCCATTGCTTGTTTGAAGATGCCATATGTATCTTCCTTATCAAATTGATTCACTTGATTTTCATGTGGGACTGGAATATGTTGATTCTTTTTTTGATTTGACATATAAACTCCTTCTGGGTACAGGATTTTATAATTAGTATGAACAATAAATCTAATATAAAAACCAATATAAGATTTCAGTCTGAGTACTTATGTTAAAATTAAATTATAGTTGTCAAACAATGTATGTAAACTAACTAGGCAATTTCTCTAGGTGCTAGAAAAACAGAAAGAACTAAAAAGGAGTAGCTAGTACTCCTTTTCTTAAACTATTTGATTGGACTATTAGTTTCTAGGATCTACATAATCCGGATAATCAGTAATGATTGCGTCAACTCCCATTTCGAATAGGAAGTCTGCTGCTTCTTGACTACGTACTGTCCATGAACCAATTTGCATTTCAAGAGAGTGAACTCGTTTCACCAATGCTTCTGTCACAATTCCGTAACTTGGGTTAAACCAATCTGCATAAGTTGAAAATTCCTTTAAAGCTGCCAATGTTGTATGTGCACGGTTAGAAGTTAGTACACCGATTGGAACTTGAGGAAGAAGCTCATCCATTTTTTTCATTGATTCAAAGTTAAATGATTGAATAATGATCTTTTCATTTTGTGGTTTATCAAGATTTCGTTCTTTTAATGCTTCTGCTACTTGTTCTTCAATCCCAGGGTAAAGCTCTGGAGCCTTCAATTCTATTAATATTCCAACTTTCCCATGGTAACGATCAAGTATTTCTTCAAATGTTGGTATGGGTTCTCCAGCAAATTGTTCTCCTTTCCAACTACCTGCATCAAGACTTCGAAGTTGTTCAAATGTTAAATCCCCAACTTTTCCTGTTCCATTTGTTGTACGATCTACCGTTGTATCATGAATCAAAACTAATTCACCATCATTACTTCTTTGTACATCGATTTCAATATAATCAGCTTTCATATCAACTGCTAGATCAAAAGCGGCAATCGTATTTTCTGGTGCATATGCTGTTGCACCTCGATGTGCTACATTAATCATCTGTTTTCTTTCACCTACTGTTGGTTCTTCTGCAAACGCATGACTGAACGGGCTTAATAATAACGATAAGGCCATACCTGTTCCAACTAATAATTTTTTGCTCATTTCTCCATCTCCTATCTATAATGTAATTCGAGTTTATTATAGAAATAGGATGTTAATAGAATATATAGTTATATTAATAGCTTAATAAAGATTATGTTAACGAAATTCGCTCTTTTTACTTACGATTATTTACAAAATTACTAATAGAATAGTAATAGAATTGGGATACTCGATTGCTATATTTTCCCTAAGCGATATCGGGTATATTCTCGTATTACAAGAAGCGAGTGCTTATAAGTTGAGGGATAACGCTATTTTAAAGGGTGTTTCATTGAACGATTAAGTCGTTAACACTTTCTTTAATGGTGAAGATTTCTTTTATATTTTAGAGGTAATAAGTCCTGCTGTATTAAAAAAAATGAACAAGTAAAGAGATCTAAATTCAATTTAAAAAGGTATATGAGAACATAACCACTGCCATTTTAAAACTTTCAATATATTGAAACTTATAATATAGGAGGAGCAAATTTTGAATAAATTGCAAATTAGTCATGTGTGTTCAATTAT
>JAPSJC010000053.1:10097-17382 GCA_031178355.1 Ureibacillus sp. | reverse complement strand
TTACGGTACCAAAAACCAATAACTCCTGCACCAATTGCGATCATACCCAATAATGCAGTAATCAATACCCAAACTACTTCCAACATTGTAACATCAATCATAAGCAAAGTTGGTGAGAATACAATCATATAAGGAATAATAAATGCTGCAATTGCTAATTTAGCAGAGTTAACTCCCGTCTTAATTGGGTCTCCACCCGAAATACCCGATGCAGCAAATGCCGCTAATGCAACCGGTGGAGTAATGTCTGCGATAATACCAAAATAGAATACAAAGAAGTGTGCCGATAATATTACTGTTAATGGAATCATTGCTTGCGATACATCAGGTGCAAGTAAAGCAATAATAGCTGGTGCTGCAATTGTAGAAGTAATTACGTAATTCGCCGTCGTCGGTGATCCCATTCCTAATACAAGAGAAGCAATCATTACAAAGATCAATGTTAATAAGATGCTTCCTCCAGCTAAGTCTACTAATGAATTTGCAAGACTTAACCCTAACCCTGTTTTAACAACAACTCCAACGATAATACCCGCACACGCTGTAGCTGCCACAACACCAAGTGCAGTACGAGCGCCATCAACTAATGCATCAATAAATTCTCTAAACCCAAATTTCACATCTCTATTAATAATACCCACGACTATACAAGATACAATTCCGTATAATGCCGAGTGAATAACCGGCACACCTGAAATCATCAATACAATAATTAAAATAATTGGGGCTAATAGGTAAATCTTTTTAAATACCTCTTTACGGTTTGGCATATCTTCATCTTTCAAACCTTCAAGCCCTAAACGTTTAGCCTCAAAGTGAGTCATAATCCAAATACCTGTGAAATACAAAATTGCTGGAATTAGTGCGGCTTTTGCAATATCCCAGTAAGTAACTCCACGCCCAATAAACTCAACCATTAAGAAGGCAGCAGCACCCATAATCGGAGGCATCAATTGGCCACCTGTTGATGCAGCGGCTTCAACACCACCAGCAAATTCCTTTTTGTAGCCAAGTTTTTTCATCATAGGGATTGTGTAAGACCCTGACGTTACAACGTTTGCTACTGAACTCCCTGATATTGTCCCTTGTAATGCAGAAGAAAAAATAGCAACCTTCGCAGGTCCACCAGTTAACTTACCTGCCACAGTAACTGCTAAATCATTGAAATATTGACCTACCCCAGTTTTCACTAAGAACGCTCCAAAGAGTAAAAATGCAAAGATATAGGTAGCAGAAACACTTATTGGCGTTCCTAAAATCCCGTCCGTTGAAAAGTACATTAAGTTAACAATACTTTCTAACGATTGACCTCTGTGCGATAAAAAGGCAGGCATTTGTCTACCGAAGAACGCATACAAAAGGAATATGACAGCAATAATTGCAATCGGTAATCCAACAGCACGTCTTGCCGCTTCTAATACTAAAACAACGACAATTAATCCAACGATAAAGTCTAATTGATTGATTGCACCTAAACTTGTGACTAATCTCTCATAATTTAATGTCCAGTAAAGTCCAGTTACTACTGCAATAATTGCTAAGATGTAATCGTAGAATGGAATTTTTGTTTTAGATCCTTTTTTACGTGCTGGGAATAGTAAAAAGATGAATGTTAGACCAAATCCTAAGTGAATTGAACGTTGAATTACCGCTGTGAATTGGCCAAAAATAGCCGTGTATAATTGAAACAATGAGAAAGATAATAAACCGAAGAAAATTACCCATTTCATAATTCCAGATATACGGCGAACATTGGATTCTGTATCATACTTTTCTAGTAGTTCTTGCTGCTGTTCAGCAGTTAATGTTTCGGCACTATCTGTCGAAAGCCCCTTCTCATCAGACTTCATCTGATATCAACACTCCCTTCAACTTATCATATATAGTAACATTCTTAACCTCAAAGAGATATGAACTACCTCTTTCTAATGATTTTTTAAGATTATAATCCTTGCCATCGTAATGAAAAAACAAATCATACTCCACATCTCCAACATAAAGCGTGAAGTTATTTAATATTTTATTATCATAGGATAATGTATATTTACCATGTTCGTAACTAATTGTTTGGTCCTCTTCTGCATAAGCAGGCATTCCAACTGCCACATCTTCATATTCCATTGACACAAGTTTCAGTTTATTTATATTGGTAATATTATAATTCTCTAAAACATCTGTCAAATGAATAGAGTGTGTGAAACGAACTTGAAACTCAGTGTCATTTGACACTTCTATGTAATACATTTGTGGATTAGTAGTTCTCGTCTCAGTAAAAGAAAATACTTTAAAAACTGGTAGAAAAAGAAAAACGACGACAAGAATGATTAATGTGGAAATAAGAAAGATAACACGTTTCATATCATCGCCTCAATTCATAAAAAGGGGGCTTGAAGTAGCATTGGCCTTCAAGCCCCTTCATTTCACATTAACTATTACTTTTGTTCGTCAAAGTATTTTTGTGCACCTGGGTGAACAGGGATACCAATACCATTTAAAGCTGTTTCAACTTTAATCATTGCACCTTTAGCATGGCTGATACTATCTGCTCCACCCCAAATTGCTTTTGCAATACCATATGCAACATCTTCAGGAAGTTCTGCAGTTGCTGCGATCATTGCTAATACCGATACAGTAGGTACATCAGATTCTAAACCATAAGTACCTGATGGAATTGTATCCACAGCATAGTATGGGTATTTTGCAATTAACTCATCCGCTTTATCAGCTGCTACAGGAACCACTACAACATCAGCAGTTGCATTTAAAGCTTCAACTGCAGCTGTTGGATATCCAGCTGTAATGAAAGCAGCATCAATTTGACCAGTTTGTAAACCGTCAGTAGACTCACCGAAGTCTAAGTTTTGAGGTTGTATATCATCATTAATTGATAATCCATGGATTTCAAGTAATTGCTCAGCATTTGCGTAAGTACCTGAACCAGGAGCACCAACTGAAACTTTTTTACCTTTTAAATCTTCATAAGATGTAATGCCAGAATTTGCAGTTGTTACTAATTGAACTGTTTCTGGGTATAAACCACCGATTGCAACAAGATTATCCATTGCATCACCTTCAAACATTAACTCACCATTTTTTGCGTAGTATGCAATGTCAGTTTGGATGAAAGCAATTTCTGCATCTCCTGCTTTTAAAGCGTTAACGTTAGCTGTTGAAGCTTGAGAAACTTCAGCAGTTGTTTTAATACCAGTTTCATCACTAATTAGGTCAGCAAATGTACCACCAAGAGCATAATAAGTACCTTGTGTACCACCAGTAGCTAAACTTAAGAATTCAATATCAGATGAAGTGCCTCCACCTTCTTCAGTACCTTCAGTAGTAGATTCACCGCCACAAGCAGCTAATACTAAAACTAACACTAGACTCAATACTGTTAATAACGAATATTGCTTTTTCATAAAACCCCTCCTAGCTAAATTGTTACAGTACAGTTTAATTTAACAATTAAATTATAATTGTGTCAATGCTTTTAAAATTCTGCTAATAGATTTTTACTGTTTTTTGTAGAAAATAATTATCCTATTCTAAAAAATTTTCATTATTAACATATATCGATATTAGATAAAATTAATCTCAAAATTATATTATTCTACAGAAACATTGAATTAGTGTTTCATAATAGATGCCACTCTTGTTATACAACACTCTTTAATAAAATAAAAAAGTAACTCAATTAACTATTGTATATAGCCAACTGAATTACCTATGTTTACTATTATTAATTTATAGTAATAACACCACATGCAATGCGTGCACCAGAGTTTCCTGCTGGGTCCGTTTGATAATCATCTGCACTTTCATGCAGGACAATGGAACTACCGTCTTCATCGAATAAAGAATTTGCCAAGCCTTTTTCCAATGTAATTTCTTTTGCAACAAATTCAGTATCTACTTCGCCATTCTTAAAAGTAATATTTTGCAAATCACCTGCATGTGGCCCTTCAGGATTTTCAATTCCGTGTTTTTTATTTGATGGATTAAAGTGCGCTCCTGCAGATTCAAATGTCGGTTGCTCGCATTTACCTACAGCATGAATATGAATACCATGCTCGCCATCTGAAACGTTATTTAATTTCAGTGTAATTAGCACACCATCTTCACCTTCAGTAAATTTCACTTCACCAACTTCATTTCCTTCAGTATCTACCATATTTGCTTTAGCTTGTAATGCTTCTGTAGCAACTACCGGTATGGTCGTTTCTTGGTGTCCAATTCCAAAGAAACTACAACCACTAAGTAAAAATACACTTATACCAAGAAATAAAAGGTTTTTCTTCATATTTATCCCTCCTCACAAGCAAGTATTTCCAAAAGCTTGGTAGTATATTCCGTTCTTTGTCGAAAAATTTACTTTATAGTATTATTATGGATGTTCTAATAAAACTACTTTCATGTCGCTATAAAAATAAAGGAGGTTCAGATGAGCATTCTAGACAAAACCTTAAATTTAGGTGCACATGGTACAGTTGAATTAATCAAAAGCCTTCCAACTCAACCAGTTCCTACTCACTCTCATAAGGGATTATCAATTGACGTATCTGTGTAATAAAAAAGTGGCTGGGACATTATCGTCTCAGCCTCTCTAATTAATTATTAGCACATAGGCAATTACCGTTATATCGGAAATTATGTAAATAAGGTATTAAGTGTTTGTTAATATCTATCTATTGCATACAATATAATATTAAAAAAGTGTATGATGCAATTAGACACATGTTAATAATATATTCATCAAAAAGATTGGAAGTGTTTATTATAGGCATCCATAAATTTTTCACAAGCTTGAATGATTTGGAACGTATTTTTCGTGCTCCAGGTCGCTTTAAATTCGAAGAACATAATGTCGCTGCACATTCGTGGAAGGTATCTCAATATGCTATGTTTTTTGGAACACTAGAGGAAATGCATGGATCAACGATTGATTGGAAATCACTTTATGAAAAAACAATCAATCATGACTTTGCTGAAGTATTCATCGGAGATATTAAAACACCAGTAAAACATGCCAGTATTGAACTAAAACAAATGCTTGCACATGTAGAAGAGAAAATGATGGAGAAATTCATTCGGGAAGAAATACCTTCTGACTTCCAAGAAATTTTCTTAAGCAGAATGAAAGAAGGAAAGGATTCAACCATAGAAGGCCGCCTTTTAGAATTTGCGGATAAGCTGGATCAGTTTTATGAATCATTTGCAGAATTAAAACGTGGAAATACAGATAAGGAATTTGTTATTATGTACCAACAAGCACTTACAAAGCTTTTAGAAATGCCACTTAAAGTAAGTGTGAAATACTTCCGTAATGAGATATTGAATGATGTCATTAAGGAAGAAACTCAAATTAACGTCGCAGCGTTAACGAATGAAGTTCTGAATAAAATAGATTAGATTGAAAGTTTTCCGAAAATGGAAGGCTTTTTTATTTTGCTTCAAACTACTCTAAAAAACAGAGAACATTATATTACTTTTCGATAATAAAAAGTTGACATTTTTCTTTAAAGGTACTTACTTGCACATCTTTATATAATCATTTAATATAACATTAAAGCTGCGTTGTTCGTACTAATATTAAGTTTTAACCTTTGAGCTGTAATAGGGAGTTTTAATCGAAGTTGGAATGGCGAGCGTCACACTACGGTGAATGACGATATACAGGAAAGCTTCTGCGAACACCCACTTTGAGGAGTGGTGGTTTAAAACTTTTTATTAATAAAACTACGGCAAGGCGGCTTTGCCATACATAATGTATAGCAAGGCTTTAAAAACACCTTTACATTTTCATGTAAAGGTGTTTTTTATTTCTTTGTATATCGGTGCATTAACTCAAAAATTCCATCGATTAACACACAAATCTGTCTAAATATAATGGAATTCCAAATTCTTTTGACTAAATCTCTTTTAAAACGATCCTTTCATTTCCATATATTTGGTATAATGAACTTGACTGAAGATTCTTTTTATTTATATCGATTTATTAGTATTGAATATTGGAGGAACTAAAATGAGAGTCTTCGTAGCGAGACAGCCAATTTTTAATATAACTGGTGATGTGATTGCTTATGAGCTACTTTATCGAAATAGTGAAGTCAATTCATTTCCCAATATAAGTGGAGACCAGGCGACAACTGATGTCGTTATTAATAGCTTCATTAATATTGGTATCGAAGAAATTACGTGTGGTAAACCATGTTTAGTAAATTTTACTGAGAATCTATTAGCAATGAAATTACCGACCAATTTCCCACCAGAAATTATGGTCGTAGAGATATTGGAATCCGTTGAACCTAATGAAAACTTAATTCATATATGTAAAGAATTAAAGGATCTCGGTTACAAAATTGCATTGGATGACTTTATCATCACAAAAGAAAATCCATACCTTTATCAATTACTCAACTATACAGATCTTATTAAAGTAGATATTCAAAATACTACTGCGCCAATGGTCAGTGAAATTGAAAGTATTGCCAAACTATTAAATATTGAGCTATTAGCAGAAAAAGTGGAAACAAGACAGGAATATATGGCATATGCAAATAAAGGTTATGCCTATTTCCAAGGTTACTTTTTCTCTAAACCAACCATCTTATCAACTCATGATATTCCATTATATTTTTATTCGTATATCGATATTTTGAACCAGCTGTCAACATCTGAACCACGAATTGACATGATTGCTCAGTTAGTTGAAAGAGATCTATCTTTATCTTATAAATTATTAAAGTTAATAAACTCAACTGCATTTCGTAGAAAAGCTAAAATTTCTTCAATTAAACAGGCTATTGTTTTATTAGGACTCCAAGAGTTTCAAAAATGGATCTATGTACTATCTGTTAGAGACTCTCATAATCATGAACAAGGGATTTCAAGTGAAATTATACGTATCAGTTTAGTTCGAGCTAAAATGTGCGAATCACTAAGTCAACTATTGCCCACAACACTTCCATCTACGGGTTATTTTATGACAGGTATGTTTTCCTTAATTGATGCCCTTTTGGGAGTTACTATGGATGAAATCCTCAATAAATTACCATTGGATGATACAATTACTGATGCTTTAATAGGGAAAAATAATGATTATAAATTGGCAATTGACTTAGTTATATCAATAGAAAAGGGCGAATGGGCTATGGCTAGTGAAAAGTGTAACGCTATGTTAGTTGAAGAAGCAAAGGTTTGTTCTCTTTATACAGACGCCCTAAATTGGTCAAATGAACTCTTACGTGAGGAAAGTTTAACTTAACAATTACATATTTATATCTTAACT
>JAPSJC010000053.1:0-9997 GCA_031178355.1 Ureibacillus sp. | reverse complement strand
AAAAATTAAGGACTACAACTCCGGTTGTAGTCCTTTTTTACCTAATTAAATTTATTTTCGTACCAAGCTTTTGCTGCTTGAACTTCGCTCATTGTTAATTGGTGTCCATGATTTTCCCATTGTACTTCAACTAATGCCCCCGCACCTTCAAGTAATTCTTTCAGATCTACGGATTCTTGTTGTGGGCAAATTGGGTCGTTTACACCCGCCGCAATAAATACGTTTTTACCATCTAAATTAGGTAACTGCATTCCACGTCTAGGTACCATTGGATGGTGAAGAATAGCACCTTTCAATGCATCAGCATAATGGAATAATAAACTTGCAGCAATATTTGCTCCGTTTGAATATCCGATTGCAACAATGTTATTACGGTCAAATTCATATTTATTTGCAGCATCGTCTAAAAACTGATTTAATTCATTTGTACGGAAAATTAAATCTTCGATATCAAATACTCCCTCCGCAAGACGTCTGAAGAAACGTGGCATTCCATTTTCTAAAATATTTCCTCTCACACTTAGTATCGAAGCAGTTGGATCTACAATATTAGCTAAAGGCAACAAATCATTTTCATCCCCACCAGTTCCATGTAATAGTAATAATACTGGCTTATTTAAGTCTGTCCCTACTTTAAATATATGTTGCACGCGTTTTCTCTCCCTTTCAACCTATTTAGGTCTTTCAATTGTAAATAATTCACCTATATTTGCATATTCCGCTCCAGCTAAACGACTTACTGGATTTAGAGTTTCAGCACTTATTCTACCGTTTTCTTCATAAATTGCCTCATCTAAATGAAACTGAACAACTTCTCCTATAAATAAGTCACACACAGTTTCGTTATAACCTAAGGGAATAGCTTTAGTAAGTTTACATTCCATACGTACCTTTGCTTCTTTGATGCCAGGTACACTAACCTGTTCACTAGGTACTTGTGTTAATTTTGCAAGATCAAGCTCACTCTGATTATAGGGTAATGTAGCTGCTGTTTCATTAATTTTAGCGACATTATCACGATCTACAATATGAACCACAAATTCATTTGTTTTATATATGTTTCTTGCTGTATCTTTTAGCTCTCCATCAACTCTCTGAATCGATAATGAAATCATTGGTGGATTGGTAGTAACAATATTAAAATAACTAAATGGTGCACCGTTTACAATCATCTCTTCAGACATCGTTGTCACGAAAGCAATTGGCCTTGGAATAATGGTACCTTTTAAGATTTTATTAACATCTTTCTCACTAGCTTCTTTCGGGTTAATTGAGTACATATCAATCTCTCCTCCTAGTCAAGTCGACGTACTTCAATCGGTATTAGAGACATTTCTAACTGGTCACGTAAATGTTCGTACTGTGATGGTAACATTAATTGATGACCCATTGTTTCATAGGATTCGTCATGTGTAAACCCTGGTGGATCTGTAGCTATTTCAAATAAAATGTCGCCCTGTTCACGGAAATAAATTGCGTTGAAATAGTTACGGTCTTTAATATTTGTTACATGCATACCTAAGTTCTGTGCATGTTTCTGCCACTCCAGATGGTCTGCATCATCTTTTGCACGCCATGCAATATGATGGACTGTTCCAACCCCCATTGTACCTCGAACACCTGTGGACATCTTTAAGTCGATTATATTACCGATGTCACCTGATGCTCTAAAACGAGTATAGTCTCCTTCAATTCCTATTACTTCGAGACCCATAATATCTACTAATGCTCTAGTCGTTTCTTCTGGTCGACTAGAAAACAGAATCGCTCCACCAAATCCTTTAATAGCAACTTCTTTCGTTACTTCACCAAACACAAAAGAGTTAGATTCTCCTTCTTCACGTTCAACAATCTCTAAATGTAAACCGTGAGGATCATCAAATGTTAAATACTTTTCATCAAAACGTTCAGTTACTGTAAAATCTACATCAAATTTTGATAGACGGTTTTCCCAAAACTCGAATGCTCCAGTAGGTACAACATAAGTTGTGACACCAACTTGGCCATCACCAATTTGCCCTTGATAGGCATTGGCCCAAGGAAAAAATGTAATAATTGAACCAGGTTTACCGCCTTCATTTCCGAAATATAAATGATAAGTACCTGGGTCGTCAAAGTTAATTGTTTTTTTTACTAAACGCAGACCTAAAACGCCAGCGTAAAAGTCTATATTTTCTTGTGGATGACCAACTATCGCAGTAATGTGATGAATTCCTGTTGTATGTTTTTTCATATTTATTCCTCCGGACTAAATAAGGTATAAGTTCTTTTTTTATAACTCTCTAATTATCTCGAATTCGAGGTATATGCCCAAAAAATGAGATAGTCTTAGACTATCTTTAATTTATGTCAATTTATTCAATCTATACACAAAAGGATTAAATTAGTTCAAATTGAAGTATCTCTAATTCGAGATAATAGTATCACTTTCCAAATAGAGTTGTCAATTGTTTATACAAATAATACACATAAAAAAGCCAATTAATACAGTGTAGTATTAATTGGCCATTTAAAAGAAAATTATGCAGCTGGATTAACTTCTAATTCAACTTTGATTTTGATATCTTTACCTACAAGAACCCCACCAGTTTCAAGAGCAGCATTCCAAGTTAAACCGAATTCTTCACGGTTAATTTTAGCTTCTGCTTCAAAACCATAAACTTCTACGCCCCATGGGTTAGTACCTTTTCCACCGTATTCTACATCAAATGTTACTGGTTTTGTTACACCTTTAATAGTTAAGTCTCCAGTTACTTTGTAATCGTCACCATCTTTAGTAATGCTAGTTGATTTAAAAGTAATCGTAGGATATTTTTCAACTTCAAAGAAGTCACCAGATTTTAAATGGTTGTCACGATCTACACTGTGTGTGTTGATACTTGCAACATCAAAAGTAAAAGCGACTTGTGCAGTTGTTAGATCTTCTAAGTTTTCTGCTTCCACTTCTGCTGTATAAGCATCAAATTGTCCTTTCACTTTAGATACCATCATGTGTTTAACTTCAAATCCTACTGCTGAATGTGATTGGTCCACTACAAATTTAGTCATTTTAAATTCCCCCAAATTAAGATTGTTTTTTTATCTCGACTTCGAGATATATACTAAAAATCGAAAGCAGTTATTACTAGCTCTCATAAAATTTACAAAACTAACTGATAATATACAATCGATTTACAATTAGTTCGAAGTACATTATCTTTAATTCGAGATAAATTTATCATACAATAATTACCTTTGTCAAGAGTATTATTTGAATTTATTTTAATAAGGTTTGATGCTTCAAATTACAAAATAAAGAAGGTTGTTCCAGATATAAATCTGCACAACCTTCTTTACATTATTTTTTCTTTTTCGATTCTTTTTCCCATTGCGTTAAAGATGGATAAGGGTCAAATGCCCACTCTGTTCGACCATTAAATTTATACATTCCATAATGTAAATGTGGTGGGAATTTCCCTGATGTACCTTCTTTTCCGTATCCTGTACTTCCTACCCCACCTATCATTGTGCCAGGTTCAACAATGTCCCCTACTTTAAGGTCTTTATTAAAATACGCAAGGTGGGCATAGTAATGGTAAGTATTGTGATTATCTCGGATACCAATACGCCATCCACCAAATTCGTTCCAACCCATTACTTCCACAATTCCATAAGAAGTGGAAACTACAGGCGTGCCATAACCTGCAAAAATATCTGTACCCTCATGTATACGTCTTCCGCCCCAACCCCTGCTTGCCCCCCAGGTTCCACGGTAGCTATAATTATAGCCGCGAACTGGCACTGGGAAAACATGGGTATCTAAGTCAATTGTGTTGTAATGTTTATATAATCTTGCAATGGATATAATTTGATTAACGACTTGCTCATTTTTGTAATATTCCCATAAGGCCATTTTATAATCATCTTCACTTGGCCCATATTGACTTAAGTACATTTTCATTGTGTACATAACATCATCATCATTTGTTAAATCAGCTTTGCCATCACCATCACCATCAAGACCCATTCCTCCAAAATACTGTATGGATGAAATTGATGTGTCATCGAAATTAGGATTAAATGGCCCAACCCAATATTCTTCTGAAAATTGTAACGCAACGGTCCCTTCTCTTTTAGGGATATCTTTGCGTACTGCTTGGATATTTCGTTCGTACTGGTCCACTGCCGCTAAGTGGAACCATGGTACAAATACATCTTGGTATTTCACATAGTAATCCATGCGTTGTTGCATAATTTCTTCCCTTGAGGGTTGTTGTGAATTTGCTAATACATCAGATGAAAAAATTATGCTCCACAACATGGCAAAAGCCAATAAGGGAATAAATTTTCGAGTCAATTACTAAACCTCCTTTCGTCTAAATTAGAATAACCGGTTTTTATAAATCAATGTGTCAAGTTTACATATTGAAAATTGAGTTGGTAAAACTAAAAATACTATGTATATACGATTATTGAAGTAAGTTAAATCTAGGCAAGCTTTTTTCATTTCCTTATCATATGTGTTAGGATGAATGAAATGGAAGAATTATAGAATGGAGGAATATTTGTGGAGTTATTACAGTCGACAGAACAATTTCAGCAATATAAAAATGAAGAACGTGTAATCTTTATGTTTACTGCAGATTGGTGTGGAGATTGTCGATTTATTGATCCTGCTCTACCAGCAATCGAAGCAAATTATCCAGAGTATACATTTGTTAAGATAGACAGAGATCAATTCATCGATTTATGTGGCGAATTAGAAGTCTATGGTATCCCAAGTTTTATCGCTTATAACAATGGGAATGAAACTGGCCGGTTCGTAAGTAAGGATCGCAAAACACAAGATGAAATTGAAACTTTTATCAATGGATTAGAAAAATAAGCAAACACAAGAAACCTCATCTAATTGAAGATGGGGTTTCTATGATCTAATCAGTTTTACAAATTGGGTTGATTCAGATAATACAATTCCCTTACCCTACTCCTATTGCAATAGATTATAATATGAATAAAGAATAGAAAGCTGAAATTGATGCCAATGAGTTTTCTCCTAAAGTTTGACCAACAACAATTGAGGAGAGAGATAGCTTGCCCCAATAATTGATTGAAATACATAGAAATAGCAACCGGAATTAGTACTTAATAAAAATTGAATTTCCCTATTCTTCTGCCTCATTCTTTATAAATAACCTCAAAATCCCCCAGTTTTCACCTACATAGTAAAATTTATCAAATAGTACATTTTTAGTATGTATTTTGAACAACCAGTCACATTTTAAAAAAATTATTTTTTCTAGTTGTATATTATAAAGTTCTTAAACTTACTTAAACTCATAGACTTTCAATAATGAAAGGTGGGAGAATATGAAACAATTAATTTCCTTAATTTCCATATTAACTATGAGTTTAATAATTTCTTCATTAGTAAGTGCGAAAACATTGTCTACGGAAGATTATTTAGATTACGAAAAAAACGTTAGTTGGTCTATTCCAATGATTTGGGCAGTAGGTGAAGGGATTGTAAGTGGATATCCGAATGAGAAGAATTTAAAACCTTATGAATATCTTACCGAAGCACAGTTAACAAAGATGCTTTTGCATTTATTATTAGACCCAGTTGAATTAGAAAAGCTTTCAAATAATAGTCAATCAGTTCAACACTGGTCTATTCCTTATTATCAACTAGCTAAAGATTATAAAATTAGTCTATCTTATAACAATCTAAACAAAAGAAATCAACCTATTAGACGAGGCACTGTTGCATTAATAATAGCTGAAAGTATAACAGGGAAGGATCTATTAGAACGCGAAGCGGTTGAGTGGATGTATAAAAATGGTATCAGCAATGGTTTTTCAAAACAAAAGAAGACCTATGAATCATTTCATCCGAACGATACATTAAATCGTTCTCAAGCTGTTGTATTCTTATACAATGTTGAAAAAAATATAAAAGACAAGGCGTTAAAAGTCATAGAACGTAAAGCGAATGAAATAACTTTCAATAAATTTGAATTAGGTGATACACAAAAGGAAATTGAACAGATCTACGGAGCTGCAAAAAGAATAACTTTAAATGCTGATGGACTAAAAATGAATACGTATTATCACAATGATTATGAGGATTTTTTAATTGTAGGTTATGATAATCAAAACCGAGCTGCATTTTTCTATTCGAACCAACCTATTATCACCTCAGCAAGATTAGAAAATATTGAACTAAACGATCGTAAAACAATCACATCTTATTTTAATATCGACAGTTCAAGTGTAATAACAGACGTTACTTTAGATGATAGTACAATAACATTCTTTTATGATACATTGTCTAAAGAATTTCCCGTAAGAGCTATCCAGATGAAACAAAATAACTGGAACGTAAACAATAGTACAACGAATTTTGAAACAAATGACTATTTAATTTATGATATTACTAATAGTTATCGTAAAGTATTCGGACAAAAAACTTTAAAATGGGATAATCAGGTGGCTAAAACAGCCTTGAATCATAGTATACACATGTTCAAAAATAACTTCTTGAGTCACAATAACAAAAATGGACAAGATTTGTTTGATCGATTAAGCACGGATGGGCATAAATACAAATATGCTGGCGAAAATATCGCTTACGGCTTTACAAACGGTATTTCTGTAATCGAAGCATGGATGAATTCAACAGGTCATCGTGAGACTATAATTAAATCCAATTATACACATCTTGGAGTTGGTTCTCATTATTCGTACTATACACAAAACTTCCTAACACCTCAAAAATAATAACTGTAACCTTCTTATCATTTGATAAGCGGGTTACTTTATCCATGACAATTCATTCAAAAATAATAATAAAAGCACTACCTTCTAACTAATATTTCCCAACCCTGTGGAATAAACATATACGACAACACAGATTAATGGGGGTAATTGGTTGGGTAATGTAAAAGCAATCGCAACTTTTCAGTTAGTGGGAGAAGAGATTTACCGAACAAACACATTTCTTCAATTTGGGACATCAAGAAAATCCCTAGGTGCAGTTGTCATGCTGAATCCTGGTTCTTCTGAGTTACAGGTGGAAGCGAAAAAGAAGCTTTTTATGAATGGTTCGCATACCGATGAAACTACCCTAGATGAAACCATGCGTCAGCTTATTCAATTTATGAAAAAGACGCAAAAAAATTTAGATGGTAGACTACACATATACAACTTGTTTTATGTTAAGAAAACAAGCTGTAGAGAGGCAATAGAATTGTTTGAGCATCTAAAATCATCCGGTAAATATCCCACAATAATCCCGCCTAATCTATTCGAACTGCAACAACATCCATGGATTATGATAGGATGGGGTGTTGAAAGAAAGAAAAGTTGGATTCACTTTGAACAAGAAAAGGAAAAATGGTTAGAGCTAATAAAAGATTGCGAGGTTCCTTATTTCGGTGTGCTCTCAAGAGAGAATGAGTATTACCATCCATGTCCAAATGGGCCAGATAAGGCACTAAGACTTGAACAATTAGTAACCGTTTACAACGAAGTATTTAAACAAAGAATCAAATCTTAACAAAAAGAGAGCCGCAATATCTGTAGCGGCTCTCATCCTTGTTGATACTTATTATTTTTTCGCATTCTATCTAACATGAATCCACCCTTAAATGATTTAGGTTCATATGAAATGATAAATGCCTTAGGTTCAATAAATTCTACAAGTTGGAACAATTCTTTCTCTCTGTTACGTTTTGCTAAGATTTCATATTTGTAACGATCACTGTCTCTACCTTCACCTACATATGTAGTTACAGCAAATCCATTTGAACGTATTGTATCTATTAATTCCTGATTCTTGCTATGAGTATTGATCGTGATATAAACAAAACCAATCGCTAACTTATTTTCAATTTTAGTTCCTAAAAAAATCCCTAACCCAAACCCTACAGCATATACAATCATTGCCAACAAGTTTTGATCGCCGCCGAATACAAGTGATAGACCGAATACATAAATTAGCATTTCTAAGATTCCAATAAGAGCTGCTAAAAACGTTATATTTTTTACTAGAAATATTGTTCTTAACGTTAATAGAGGTACATAGATTAACTGCAATAATAATATTAATAAGATATTTACCATATAATAAGCCTCTCAACATGTTATATTATTATCATTTACCTAATTGTTACATTGTACTCGGTGGAAATGAAAATTCAATTAACCTTTTCTTTCTATATAAATTTTTATGCCAGTTCTTTAATTAGGTCTACTGAATTATTTTTCGTTGAATTCACTAAATCACTTACTCTATAGGCTATCATTTTACCGGCATCAAATGGGTTTGTTAATAAAGATTTTAATTGTTCCGTATCACGAATACGTGGATTAAGCCACGTCATTTGTTGTTCCTTTGTTAATATAACCGGCATTCGATTATGGATGTTTTCCATTAATTCGTTTGATTCTGTCGTTAATATCGTACATGTATGAATCACCTCACCTAATGGAGAATTCCATGTGTCCCAAAGCCCCGCTACTCCAAAAAGAGAGTCATTCTTCATTTTAATTCTCATAGGAACCTTACCATGCCCTTCACGTTTCCACTCAAAAAATGAATCCATCGGAATAATACAACGTCTCTGATAAAAGGATTTTTTAAAACTTGGTTTCTCAGCCACCGTTTCAGACCGCGCATTAATCATTTTTGATGCCATTTTTTCATCTTTAGCCCAGGAAGGCACGAACCCCCATTTTAAAAACCCCATTCGATTTTTCTCTCCATCATTAAGAATCGATAATATTTGTTGTGATGGTGCGATATTATAACGGGCTTCATAAAAGATTTCCTGTATAGACTTTTGTATCTCAAACTCTTCAAGGATGTTTTGAAACGATGCAATTAGTGTAAAGCGGCCACACATATGTACACCTCCATCATATAATCTTGGTACCATTATATATTAGTATCGAAGAATATCTCGTATATTATCATAATAAAAAAAATGACCACATTTCACCTAAAAATAGGAAGGAGTTAGTTAACTTCTTCCTATAAAATAGTTCACAACTGTTCTCTTATCTCTTTAATTTGTTCAATATGCCTCATTTCATGATAATAAAGAAACTCTATCCACTGTCTTAACCTTAATTTACCCAGGAATGGGTGAGGCAGAAATTCTTGATCTAACTGTTTTTCACTTACTTTAGCTAAAAAATTTACAAGCATCAATCGCGAACTATTTAGTTTCTCTCTTAATTGTTCCAATGTGTGAAATTCATCTGATGGTTCAAGAAACTTCGGTGCATTGACTTTCTGCGATCGATCAACTACCACTTGCACGTTCTTCATTTTCACAGGATTATCTTCAGTAATTGGTTGTGTTTGAGTAAAGTTTCGTACGATTACCTTTTCTGCTAAGTATAGATGTTCTAAAATCTGCGAAATTGACCATGTACCCTTTTCTACCTTTTTGTTTAATTGTTCATCTGTTAACCCATTGATTGCCTGCATTAATTCTTCTCTTACTTTTATATTTATCAATAAAATCCCCCCATTCTAACCATTTATTCAATAGAAAGACTGATTAGAACGGATGGTTAAAAATTTTAGAATCCACCACAGAGTCTTATTTATTGCACTTATATTCAACACTTTAAAGATTATAAATACAACTCAAAAAGAGTGAGACATAATCTCACCCTTAAAATGGCATATATATAATTTTAGGAGGTGGCTTTTAAAGTAAAATTAATAGCATTGGAAGAACAGAATATTGTTACGATTTATAGAGTCAAACACCCAGCCTCTATAGCCTCTCCAACGGAAACCAACGATTGAGTTGCCCAAGATGAGCATAGGGAAGAACCAAAAACTATTTCCGTTTCGCATCCAAACAAATGTATTTCGGAACATACAGCGTCTGATACTACCTATACCACCTCGACGAGAAAACTCTTGTTGCTGAGTTGTTGTGAAGGTTTGAGGTGTAAAGCTCGGTGGTGGAGCAGTCGGTGGTCTTAACTGATTGTCACCACC
>JAPSJC010000052.1 GCA_031178355.1 Ureibacillus sp. | reverse complement strand
ATGGAAGTTGGGGGCACGCCCTATGAACGATAGAATCGCTTCGCAATCAAACACCGCTGATTATTCAGTGGTGTTTTTTTTTATATCCAACTACCAAAAAAATCGAAGGTTTGGCGCGCGTTTGAGAAAGCAGATTAACGATAATTGTAGATGAAATACATATTTATCCAAAGTTAAAATAATTACTTATTGGGATAATTGTTCTAAAGATTTCTATATTCTATTGTTTGCAAGAGAATACAAGAATTTTTAAAGTGAGAATAAGCATATAAGAAACCCATCTGTAGTGGAAATAATATTCAGAAGTTATTATTTAGAAATAAAAATAAACTTTGATTTGTAATATTCCGAATTATTTTTCTTTTTTAATAATCTTGACACTTTTTTTACATGTTGTTAACCTTACAATTAATATTTAATTCAGAAACAGGAGGCATTACGAAATGTGGGAAACGAAATTCGCTAAAGAAGGTTTAACTTTTGATGATGTGTTATTAATACCAGGGCATTCTGAAGTACTACCAAAAGAAGTAGATTTATCAGTTCAATTAACTCCAAAAGTAAAATTAAATATTCCTATCATTAGCGCAGGAATGGATACAGTAACAGAGTCAAAAATGGCCATCGCTATGGCACGTCAGGGTGGAATTGGTATTATCCACAAAAACATGACAATTGAAGAACAAGCTGAAGAAGTTGAAAAAGTTAAACGTTCTGAAAATGGTGTTATTACTGATCCATTCTTCTTAACTCCTTCTCACCAAGTTTATGATGCTGAACATTTAATGGGGAAATACCGCATTTCGGGTGTTCCAATCGTTAATAATCCAGAAGAACAAAAACTAGTTGGTATTATTACAAATAGAGATATGCGTTTTATCTCTGACTACTCTTTAAAAATCAATGATGTGATGACTAAAGAAAATTTAATTACTGCACCTATAGGTACAACTCTAGAAGAGGCAGAGCAAATTCTACAAAAATACAAGATTGAAAAACTACCTATTGTTGATGACGATGGAAAATTAAAAGGATTAATTACAATTAAAGACATTGAAAAAGTAATTGAATTCCCTAAAGCAGCTAAAGACAACTTAGGACGTTTATTAGTAGGTGCTGCTATAGGAGTTTCAAATGATACAATGCCTCGTGTTGCCAAATTAGTAGAAGCGCAAGTAGATATCATTGTAATCGATACTGCACACGGTCATTCAAAAGGTGTTATTGAAACAGTGAAAAAAATTCGTGAGACTTACCCAGAGTTAGAGATTATCGCTGGTAATGTTGCAACTGGAGAAGCTGCTCGTGCACTATACGAAGCTGGCGCAGATGTAGTAAAAGTAGGAATTGGACCTGGTTCAATTTGTACAACTCGAGTTGTTGCTGGAGTTGGTGTACCTCAGATTACAGCAGTTTATGATTGCGCAACAGTTGCTCGTGAACTTGGTAAAACAATTATCGCAGACGGTGGTATTAAATACTCTGGAGATATCGTAAAGGCGCTTGCTGCAGGTGGACATGTTGTAATGCTTGGTTCATTACTAGCTGGTACTACTGAATCACCTGGTGAAACGGAAATTTTCCAAGGACGTCGCTTCAAAGTTTACCGTGGTATGGGATCACTTGCTTCTATGGAAAAAGGGTCAAAAGATCGTTACTTCCAAGAAGATGCGAAAAAACTTGTACCTGAAGGAATTGAAGGTCGCCTTCCATACAAAGGACCTTTAACAGATACGATTCACCAATTAGTTGGTGGTATCCGTTCAGGTATGGGATACTGCGGAGCACCTAATTTACAGTACTTAAGAGAAAACTCACAATTTGTTCGTATGACTGGTGCAGGTCTTCGTGAATCTCATCCTCATGATGTACAAATTACAAAAGAAGCACCAAACTATTCAATACAATAGAAATAAGCGAAACTTTTGCACTCTTTTATCGTCAATACATGATATAAAAGAGTGCTTTTTTCTATTAATTTCAAAAGATATATAGTAAAAACTATGATAAAATTGCGGATAGTAGAATAAAAATTTGTGGAGGTATAATTTCGTGAAAACAGTTAGGAAAACATCTTGGTTTAACATTTTTATCATTCCGATTCTGTTACTTAGCTTTTTTGTTTCAAACCCAATAAATGCAAGTGCAGAAACAGATTTAGGATTAACAGTAGATGCTGCAATTTTAATTGATGCAGATACAGGTAAAATTTTATATGAACAAAATGCCGATGCAACATTAGGAATTGCAAGTATGACTAAAATGATGACAGAGTATATCCTGTTGGATGCAATTGAAGCAGGAACAGTAACCTGGGATCAAGAATATCGGGTAAATGATTATACATATAGAATGTCTCAAAATCGTGCATTAAGTAACGTACCACTTCGTGCAGATGGTAGTTATACTATTCGAGAATTGTATGAGGCAATGGCTATTTACTCAGCAAATGCTGCAACTGTTGCCATAGCAGAGACAATTGCAGGTACAGAAACAGAATTCTTAAAGTTAATGAATGAAAAAGCTGAAGAAATTGGATTAACAAGTTATCGATTTGTAAATTCAAGTGGATTAAACAATGTTGATTTATTCGGAATGCATCCTGCTGGGACAGGTCCAGAAGATGAAAACGTCATGTCTGCTCACGATGTAGCAAAATTAGCTTATTACTTATTAAAGGATCACCCGGAAGTAATTGAAGTATCAAGTATTCCAAAGAAAACTTTCCGTGAAGGAACAGAAGATGCTATTGAAATGTCCAATTGGAATTTTATGTTACCAGGGTTGGTTTTTGAATATGAAGGTGTAGATGGTTTAAAAACTGGTACAACAGATTTTGCGGGTCATAGTTTTACTGGTACTGCAGAACGTAATGGAACACGATTAATTGCCGTAGTAATGAAAGCAGTAAATGCTGAGGGCGTTGGATCATATAAAGCGCGCTTTGATGCTACTGCTACACTATTTGATTACGGTTTTGGACAATTCTCTAAACAAGAAGTTATACCGGAAAATTATGTATTTGAAGAACAAAAAACAATCTCTGTTACCAAAGGTAAACAAGAACAAGTTTCTATCGGTGTGAAAGAGCCAATTTCTATCATGGTGAAGTCAAGTGAGAAGGATTTATACCAACCAAGGCTTATTTTGGAAACTGACACACTAGAAGCAGGTGTAGAAGAAGGTACTGTTGTAGGTAAAGCTGTTATTGAAAAGACAGAAGGTACCGATTACGGTTATATTGATGGAGAAGGATTTACAGTGGATGTTGTAACTACTGAACCAGTTGAAAGAGCGGGTTGGTTTTCTCTATTCTTCCAAGCTGTAGGCAACTTCTTTGCAAGTATTTGGAATGGCATTACTGGTTTTATTATGGGATTCTTCTCATAATCTGACCTTAGTCATTACTTTAAATCATGTTTAAAAACACACATCTTTTGAAAAAAAGTTGTGTGTTTTTTTATTGGACAACATAATCAATCACTATCTTTTTCATATTTTACAAAGTGAAGGAGAGTGAAAGAGATGTGTGGCATTACAGGATGGATCAATTATAAAGAGATATTACGAGGTAAAGAAGCATTGGTTGAGACGATGACTAGAACCTTATCTAAGCGTGGTCCGGATGATGGAAATATTTTTAGTAGTAATCATGCTCTATTTGGACATAGACGTTTAGCCGTAATTGATTTAGTCGGTGGTAAACAACCTATGACAAAAGCAAAAGCAGATACGAACTACACAATTACTTACAATGGCGAATTATATAATACAGAAGAAATTAGAAATGAGTTAAAGAAAAGGGGTTACTCTTTTACAACCCATTCAGATACAGAAGTATTATTAACTTCATTTATTGAGTGGAAAGAGCAATGTGTTGATTATTTGAATGGAATCTTTGCTTTTGGTATATGGGATGAAGAGAAAGAAACTTTGACGATATTTCGAGATCGTTTAGGTGTAAAACCTTTATTTTATACAGAAACAAAAGAAGGGTTATTGTTCAGTTCAGAGATAAAAGCACTATTAGCACATCCTGCTGTTCCTGCCATAGTTAACCGTGAAGGGCTAGCAGAAGTATTAGGTTTAGGACCTTCAAGAACACCAGGAAACGGAGTATTTCAAGGCATTTATGAACTTAGACCTGGTCACGCACTACAATACTCTCGCAATGGACTGAGAATTTGGCGTTATTGGAATGTAGAAAGTAAAGAACATAAGGAATCATTTGATGAAACTGTTGAACAAGTACGAGAGTTAGTAACAGATGCAGTAGAAAGACAGCTTGTATCAGATGTACCTTTATGTACTTTCCTTTCAGGAGGATTAGACTCAAGTATCATTACGGCTATTGCTGCAAAAAGGTATGAAACTGAAGGTCAAAAACTTCATACGTATTCTATTGATTACGAAGATAATGAAAAATTCTTCGCTGCGAATGATTTCCAAGTATCCACTGATGCCTTTTGGATTCAAAAAATGACAGATACCTTCCACACAAAGCATCATTCATCAATTATATCCCAAGAAACATTAATTGAATATTTAACAGAGGCAGTTCATGTACGTGACTTACCAGGTATGGCGGATGTTGACTCTTCGTTACTTTGGTTCTGTGAACAAATAAAAGAGAATTATACAGTTGCTTTATCAGGTGAATGTGCAGATGAAATTTTTGGTGGATACCCTTGGTTTAATAGTCCTCCTACTAGCGGGTTTCCATGGATTCGCTCCTTAACTGAAAGAAATAACTTTTTACAAGAAAGTTGGCAAAAGAAACTAGATATAGTTGGGTATGTTAATAGTAAATATGAACTTACTATAAATGAAACACCAAAATTAGATGGAGAAAGCATTGAAGAAGCAAAACGTAGAGAATTATTTTATTTAAATATGAATTGGTTTATGAGCACACTTCTGGAAAGAAAAGATAGAATGAGTATGGGTGCAAGTCTAGAAGTGCGAGTTCCTTTTGCAGATCACCGCATCGTTGAGTATACATGGAATATTCCTTGGGAAATGAAGAGAGCTGGGAATCAGGAGAAGGGGATATTACGTAAAGCGATGGAAGGGATTTTACCTGAGGAAGTTCTTTACCGTAAAAAGAACCCATATCCTAAAACCTATCATCCAGCATATACAAACGGAGTTCAAATATGGTTAAAAAATATTCTGAGAGATAAAAATTCAATACTCCATGAATTATTTGATGCAAAACAACTGAATGATTTAGTTCAAACTAAAGGTGACTCTTTTAAAGTTCCTTGGTTTGGTCAATTAATGGCTGGTCCACAGTTATTAGCTTACTTGGCTCAAATCCATGTATGGTTTAACCATTACAATATTCAATTAATAGAATCATAAAAATGAGCCAATCCTAATTTGAAGGATTGGCTCTTTCAATATTCCAGATGGACATTAACTTATGGATAGCATCATCAATACTTTCAATCTCAAGTCCGCCAAAACCTAATAAAAATTGAGGGGTTTGATGATCAATAGGGGTAATCATATAATCTGACAAAGGATATACTCCTATACCATGTTCAGAGGCTTTCTCTTTCAGCTGTATTTCAGAAATTTTGTTAGGTACAGATATTACGACATTCATCCCAGCATGTTCCCCAGAAATTGGAATACCTGGATAATAAGTTTCTAATGTTTCGGTCATTCGATCATGCTTTTTTTTATATGACTTACGCATTTTATTTAGATGCTTAGCAAAGTGTCCATCTCGCATAAAATTAGCTAAAATATGTTGATCAAATCTCGGAACAGTCGATGTGTAATAAGTAAAAATTTTATGATACTGAGATAATAAAGAATTTGGTAAAACAAAATAAGCAACACGTAAAGAAGGCATTAAGGATTTCGTAAATGTACTCATATAAATAACTTTTTCATTTTTATCTAAACCTTGGAGAGAGGAAATTGGTTTACCTAGATATCTAAACTCAGAATCGTAATCGTCTTCAATGATATATCGATTTGTTTGTTGGGCAGCCCAGTTTAATAATTGGGACCTACGAGTTGCGGAAAGGACTGCTCCTGTAGGAAATTGATGTGAAGGTGTGACGTATACAATATTGGCATTGGTTTGTTCCAAGTCAGTTATTCTCAAACCTTCATCATCAACCTGAATAGGATATATTGTTCTATTGTGATGTTTTAAAATTCGATTCACTGTTTTATATCCTGGGTTTTCAATTGCGTATTCGCTTAATGGATCAAATAGTTGAGTAATCATTGGTAAAAGTTGTTCTGTACCAGAGCCGATTACAATTTGTTCTGGACTGCATAATACACCTCTCGATTGAAAAACATATTTTGCAATTTCTGTGCGTAGTTCATACTCACCTTGGGGGTGCCCAGTAAGCAACAATTCTTTATATTGTTCATCAAAAATATTCTTTGCATATTTTCTCCAAGTAGAGAATGGAAAACCACTGAGGTCAATTTTACCCGGGTGGAAATCAATATTAAACTTTTGCTTTAAAACCGGCACAACAGGGTCTAAAACAGATTCTTTCTGAACATAAGGTAAATCATCAATAGCCTCTACAAAAAAGCCCACACGTGGTTTTGAAGTAATATATCCCTCTGCTAATAACTGGGCATAGGCAATTTCAATTGTGGTCTGACTTATGTTAAGAAAATCTGCAAGTTTTCGTTTTGATGGGAGTTTAGCACCCACCTCAATTCGTTTTGAAATGATGGCATTTTTAATCCCTAAATATAATTGTTCATATAATGGTTTACTTGTATTTTTATCAAGTTCAAAAATGAGCATATCCATATCGTTCGTCCTAACTGACCTTTAAAAAATTAATATAAAAACAATGTATTATATGGTCAATTATCATTATACTAAAATTAATAAAATTGTTAATGGGGAATAATTAGTACTTCCCTTGCAAAATAAAAGTTCATATAGTAAAGTATGGTTAAATTAAATGATATTTGAATTCGATGATAGGAAGTAGTAACAAGCTCGTTTTTTTAAGAGAGTCAGCGGTTGGTGGAAGCTGATAAAGACACTTGTGAATCCGTCCTTGAGATGCCTTGCTGAATGATTGATTAGTAAGCTTGAGCCGGTTGAAAAGCCGTTATGATATAAGTGGATTAGACAACTATTGTCTAATCAATTAGGGTGGCAACGCGGGTAGCTCTCGTCCCTTCTCAGGGATGAGGGCTTTTTTGTATTTTCATTTACTAGCAAGGGATCTATTATTAAAAAAATTTGGAGGTATAGAACATGTTAGATATTAAACGAGTTCGTGAGAATTTTGAAGAAGTGAAAAGAGTTTTACTTACGCGTAATGAGGACTTAGGGAATATTGATGAATTTGAAACACTCGATGCAAAACGTCGTGAGTTAATTGCAAAAACAGAGGTATTAAAAGCTGAGCGAAATAAAGTATCTGAACAAATATCATTAATGAAACGAAACAAAGAAAATGCAGATGAAGTAATCTCCCGTATGAGAGAAGTGGGAGATGAAATTAAGCAATTAGATAATGAACTTCGTGAAGTCGAAGTAAAATTTGACTACATGATGATGCGTTTACCAAACCTACCACATGAATCTGTTCCTGTAGGATCAACTGAAGATGATAATGTTGAAGTATTAAAATGGGGAGAGCTTAAGAGCTTTGACTTTGAAGCAAAACCACATTGGGATTTAGCTACAGACTTACAAATTGTAGAATTCGAACGTGCTGGAAAAGTAACTGGTAGTCGTTTTGTTTTCTACCGAGGGTTAGGAGCAAGACTAGAACGTGCTTTAATGAGTTTTATGATGGATTTACATGCGGAAGAGCACGGTTATGAAGAAATGTTACCACCGGTCATTGTAAATCGTGATAGCTTAACCGGTACAGGGCAATTACCAAAGTTTGAAGAAGATGTATTTAAATTAGCAGATACGGATTACTTTATGATTCCAACTGCAGAAGTACCTGTCACAAACTTCTACCGTGATGAAATTATTGATGTTGAAATGCTACCGAAGGGCTTTGCTGCTTATAGCGCTTGTTTCCGTTCAGAAGCAGGGTCAGCAGGTCGTGATACGCGCGGACTTATTCGTCAACACCAATTCAACAAAGTTGAGTTAGTGAGATTCGTAAAACCAGAGGAATCATACGACGAACTTGAAAAATTAACAGGTCATGCAGAAAAAGTACTTCAATTATTAGGGTTACCATACCGTAAACTTTTAATGTGTACTGCGGATCTCGGCTTTACTGCTGCAAAAAAATATGATTTAGAAGTATGGATGCCAACACAAGAAATGTACCGCGAAATTTCTTCTTGCTCAAACTTTGAAGATTTCCAAGCGCGTCGTGCAAATATCCGCTTCCGTCGTGAGCAAGGGGCAAAACCTGAATTTGTCCATACATTAAACGGTTCTGGTCTTGCAATTGGTCGTACTGTTGCCGCAATTTTAGAAAACTACCAAACTGAAGATGGTAGCGTTGTGATTCCAGAAGTATTACGTCCATATATGGGTGGAAAAGAGATTATTGCTGCACCAGTGAAATAATATAAAATAGGAGCTTTGGCATTTAGCCTTAGCTCCTTTTTTTATTATTACCCAAATCGATATTTCCTACAAAACAGTTATCATCATTTGCTAGAATTGCTTGATATCAATTTAAGTAAAGCAGTATATACCCATTCAAATGTTGCACCTTTAGGAGATTACGACCCAGCTTATAGTAATTTAATTAAATTTTTGAATAGTGTACAAGTGTCTATGGTATCAATTAGAACAGGTGGGCATGCACATCCAGATCACTTAAAATATATCGTGGATGAAATTAATCCAAATTACTTAATTCCACTTCATAGTTTTAACCGGAACGTCCCCTACCAAAGGATGGGGTTCAAATATTACTAAAATATAATGAAACTTTAATATTTAAAAAAGGACATTTGAGAAAAGAAAACAGTTAAGAAAAAGAAAGGCAAGAATGGCTAGTTGAATAGCATTCTTGCCTATTTTTATAATCAACATTGCAGTACATAATTATAATAATTCTAGAAGAATAAGAGACCTATACTAATAATGATACCTGTAAATATTAGAACAAACAAACAGAATCCCATAATATCTTTCGCTTTTAAACCAGCAATTGCAAGTGCCGGAAGGGCCCAGAATGGTTGAATCATATTCGTCCAAGCATCTCCCCAAGCAATGGCCATTGCAGTTTTTGCATAATCCGCACCAATTTGCGAAGCTGCTTCTATCATAATTGGCGCTTGAACAGTCCATTGCCCGCCACCTGAAGGAACGAAGAAGTTTACCAAACCAGCCGAGAAGAATGTAAATAAATAGAATGTAAAATCATTTGAAATAGCAATAAACCAATGTGAAAATACAACTGCTAATCCTGAAGCTGTCATCATACCCATGATCCCTGCATAAAACGGGAATTGGAATACGATACCTCCTGTTGTTTTAATAGCATTTTGTACAGCAGCTAAGAAACGCTGAGGCGTTCCATGGAGAATGATCCCTGAGATAATAAAGATTGTATTGACGATATTTAAATCTAATGCGAAACCTTTTGTAGCAAAATGATAGATTAAATAAATTATACCTATAAGACCGATTAAAATTGTTAGTAAGTAACTTCTTTCAGACCAGGAAGCAAATGTTTTTTCAGCAGGTGGGAAATTATGCTCTTCCTCTACTAATAGTTTTGGGTCTACCTCAACCACATCTTCTTCTTTAGGCATCATGAAACGGTTAAAGAATGGTAAAGTGATACCAATAACAATAACAATAAACAAGTTATATGGAGTAAAGATTGTAGAAGTTGTAGGGATGACACCCATCATGTCTTCATATAGGTGTCCACTTGTAGCAATGGTTAATGGAATTGACCCAGCTAGTCCCCCGTGCCATACAATAAACCCAGAGTAAGCGCTTGCAATTAATAGTCGATAATCTACTTTTTTCACATGACGTGCAATTTCTTTTGCAAATAAAGCTCCAATTACTAAGCCAAAGCCCCAGTTAATCCAACTTGCCATAAGAGATACAAATGTAACTACGATAATAGCGGAACTTGGTCTTTTTAATTTACTTGCAGAAAATGATAGTAACTTTTTAAATACAGGACTATTTGCTAAAACATGTCCAGCTGCTAATACAACGACCATTTGCATTGTGAAGGATAAAATTCCCCAAAAGCCGTTCCCCCAATGAACAACCATATCTAATGGTGTAGAAGGAGTTAAAATAACACCTAGAAATAATACGAGGACAGTCAAAATTGCAACAAAGATATAAGGATCTGGTAAGTATTTTTCCATAATTGTGTTAGCGACCTTAGTCATAAACTTCATCTTTACAATTCCCCTTTCTTCCTAAACTGAAATTACTTTTCGCTCAATGATATGTTGGTGAGAAAAGTTTTATATCATTAATAGAAAAATAATTTACAGAATCCTCAGGAAAGAGGGATTCTTGTCCTATCACGAGAAATAAAATCATATATTAGTATGAAACAGTGTTTTTATATGAAAAATATTATACGTAATGGGGGATTGGGATGAAAGGAAAGGTATGGGATTCTATTGAACAAGCTGTCGCAGATATACAGGATGGAGCTACTCTCGTCGTTGGTGGTTTCGGTTTATGTGGCATACCAGAAAAAAGTATTGAAGCAATAAGAAACCAAGGGACAAAAAACCTAACCGTTGTTAGTAATAATTGCGGTGTGGATGATTGGGGTCTTGGATTGTTACTTGCGAGCAAACAAATAAAAAAAATGGTTGCTTCTTATGTTGGTGAAAATAAAATCTTTGAACAACAGTATCTAAGCGGAGAGCTAGAAGTAGAATTAACGCCCCAAGGAACACTAGCGGAACGTATTCGCGCAGGTGGTGCTGGAATTCCTGGTTTTTATACAGCAACAGGGGTAGGAACACCAATAGCGGATGGTAAAGAAGTGAAAGAATTTGATGGACGAGACTATCTATTAGAAAGGGCAATTGTAGGTGACTTTGCATTAGTTAAGGCTTGGAAGGCAGATAAGTTAGGAAATCTAGTATTCCGTAAAACCTCTCGAAACTTTAATCCTATTGCTGCAATGGCTGGCAAGATCACTATTGCGGAAGTAGAGGAAATTGTAGAGGTTGGAGAACTTGACCCAGACGAAATTCATACACCAAGTGTCTTTGTTCAACGTGTTGTACTTGGGCAAAATTACGAAAAACGTATTGAACGCTTAACAGTTCAAAAAGTTGGGGAAGGGGTTTAATCCATGGATGCAAGACAAAGAATTGTTCAAAGAGCAGTGAAGGAAATTCAAGATGGGATGAATGTTAATTTAGGTATTGGGATGCCGACACTTGTTGCAAACGAAATACCAGCAGACTTTAATGTGTTATTGCAATCTGAAAATGGCATGCTCGGAATTGGACCTTACCCAGTTAAAGAAGAAGTTGATGCAGATCTAATTAATGCAGGAAAAGAAACGGTCACGATTGTACCTGGCGGATCGTTTTTTGATAGTGCAGATTCCTTTGCTATGATACGAGGTGGTCATATTGATCTTGCGATATTGGGGGCAATGGAGGTATCTGAAACTGGTGATTTAGCTAACTGGATGATTCCAGGAAAAATGGTTAAAGGCATGGGTGGTGCAATGGATCTAGTTGCAGGTGCGAAACGTGTCATCGTAATCATGGAACATGTAAACAAATATGGTGAATCAAAAATTAAAACATCCTGCACACTGCCGCTTACAGGAAAAGGTGTCGTGAATCGATTAATTACCGATTTGGCTGTATTTGACTTTATAAATGGAGAAATGGTGTTAATTGAAACAGCATCAGGTGTGCCAATAGAAGAAATCAAAGAGAAGACAGAGGGCTCATTTAAAGTTGCTGACTCATTACTTCCAAGCAAATAGCAATGATTGAAACCTAAAGTTTACATGTTTAGCCTGAAGTGGTATAAAATTAGTTAAAACTTTAAAGGGGAAACAACTGTGGAACATCTTATTTATCCAAACTTAAAGAAACAAGAAATTTCCGGAATACGTAAATTTACAAATATGTTAGTAGACTATCCTAATGCAATTAATCTCACAATTGGACAACCAGATTTCCCAACACCAAACCATGTGAAGGAAAGTGCAAAACAAGCGATTGATCAAAACTTCACATCATATACAGCTAATGCAGGTCTTTTAGAGTTGCGAAATGCGATTTCTAATTTTTATGAGGAAAAATATGGTTTAACCTATAACCCTCAAGATGAAGTGGTTGTAACCCATGGAGCATCTGGAGCAATCATGGCCGTATTACGAACAATCTTAACTGAAGGTTGTGAAGTAATCGTCCCAGCGCCTGTTTATCCTGGCTATGTGCCAATCATTGAAATGTTTGGTGGAGTACCTGTATATGTAGATACTACGTCTACTGATTTTGTCCTAACAGCAGATTTAATAGAAAAACAAATAACGAATCGAACTAGAGCGATTTTCCTTTGTTCACCAGCCAATCCAGTCGGGACAATTATTGAAGAAGACCAATTAAAAGAAATTGCTAAATTACTTAAAGATAAAGAAATCTTTATTATTTCTGATGAAATATATAGTGAATTAGTTTTTGATAAAACTCATTATTCTATCGCCAGTTTTGAAGGAATGCGTAATAAAACGATTATCGTCAATGGGGTTTCTAAGTCGCATTCTATGACTGGATGGAGAATTGGTTTTACACTAGCTCCTGCGTACATTTCAAAAGAAATCACGAAGGTTATTGCTTATTTTTTAAGCTGTGAATCTAGTATAAGTCAGTATGCAGCAATTGAGGCATTAACAGTGGGTAAAGATGATGCTATTGATATGAAAAATGAATATAAAAAACGACGTGATTTAGTTTACAACAGATTAGTATCTATGGGATTTGACGTGGTTAAGCCTGAAGGAGCGTTTTATATCTTCCCATCAATTAAACATACAACTATGAAATCCTTCGACTTCTGCGTTGATTTACTAAAGGAACAAGAGGTAGCGACTGTTCCAGGAAGTGCCTTCTCTGATATTGGCGAAGGGTATATTCGTATTTCTTACGCTCAGTCTCTAGAAAAATTAGAACAAGCTATGAATCGATTAGAGAAGTTTATGGAGAAATTTGCGTGAGAAATATCTAAACACAATTAACCTTCTGAATTCGCAAGTAAAGAGCCCAAAATCGCAAGTAAATCTGCTACGTTCGCAAGTAATTTGCTGAATTTCGCAAATAAACAAAAGGACAGGTTCAGCAATATGAAGAACCTGTCCTTTTAAATTTCCTCTGTATTTGTTTTTTTTGCTAACTTTTCAGCTCTCTTTCGCTCTCGTAATGCGCGGAAGAAATCAGTTAGCATTTGCCCACATTCTTCAGCTAGTAATCCTTCTTTAACCTCACATTCATGATTAAAGCGTGAATCACTTAACAACTCATATAGAGAATGGGCACAGCCCGCTTTTGGATCTCTTGCTCCGTAGACTACGCGTGGAATTCGGGATTGCAAAATAGCTCCTGCACACATTGGACATGGTTCCAGTGTTACATAAAGGGTTGTTTCTTCTAAACGCCAACTCCCAATTACTTGACATGCATCTTGAATTGCCATTAGTTCCGCATGTGTTACAGCATTTTGGGATGTTTCCCGTAAATTATGAGCTCTCGCAATAATTTCATCTTTATATACAATCACAGCACCAATTGGTACTTCGCCAATTTTAGCTGCTTTTTTAGCTTCTTCAATTGCAACAAGCATAAATTGATAATCTTTATCTGTTTGTTCCACATCGATCTCTCCTTGGTTGTTAGTGTATCATAGCAGTTCTGAAAATTGAATGATGGGAGATTTCATAATCAACTTACTAAAATGTGTAATTACAATTAATATTTACATTACATACTTTTATTCCAATTCTGTTTTTCGACTTCTATCTATGATAAAATGTAAAGCATTGACGAATTTTGACGAGAAGGAGGGGCTACTGTGTCTGTCCCTTTTATAACAGTAGAAGGTCCAATTGGTGTAGGGAAAACCTCTTTATCAAAAGCAATTGCTGAGACATTTGGCTTTCATTTATTAAAAGAAATTGTGGATGAAAATCCATTTTTAGGTAAATTTTATGAAAATATCGATGAGTGGAGCTTTCAAACTGAAATGTTCTTCCTATGTAATCGATATAAACAATTATCAGATGTAAAATCCCATATTATTCAAAACGAGAAACCAGTAGTAGCAGATTATCATATTTTTAAAAACTTAATATTTGCAAAGCGTACACTTGCTCCATCTGAGTATGAAAAGTACGAAGCAATTTACAATATATTAACTTCCGATATGCCTCGCCCCAATATGGTAATTCATCTACATGCTAGTCTTGATACATTAATGAATCGAATCAAGATGCGCGGTCGAGACTTTGAAAAGTTGATTTCAAGAGATTATATAGATCAATTATCCAAAGACTACCATGAGTTCATTCAACAATTTAAAGTAAAACACCCTGATATACGAGTGATTGAATTAGATGGGGACCAAATTGATTTTGTACAAAACAAAGTAGATTTACAGAAGGTGCTGGAAATCGTAAAGACAAGCTTAAAGGAGTTATAGGAAGTATGAACTTAAGAGAAAAATATAATATACCGTCTAATGCGGTCATTACGATCGCAGGTACAGTAGGTGTAGGGAAATCAACAATGACAACTGCATTATCAGAGGCATTAAACTTCCGTACATCCTTGGAGAAAGTTGACACAAATCCCTATTTAGATAAATTTTACGATGATTTCGAAAAGTGGAGTTTTCACTTACAAATATACTTCTTGGCTGAGCGTTTCAAAGAACAAAAGCGTATTTTTGAATATGGCGGGGGATTTATCCAAGATCGCTCTATCTATGAAGATACGGGCATTTTTGCAAAAATGCATTATGACAAAGGTACAATGAATCCAACCGATTACGAAACATATACGAATTTGTTTGATGCAATGGTCATGACCCCTTACTTCCCGCACCCAGATTTATTAGTTTATCTTGAAGGTTCGATTGAGGATGTTATTTCGCGTATTAAAGAACGTGGGCGTGAGATGGAGCAACAAACTCCAAGAGAGTACTGGGAAGAAATGCATGGTCGTTATCAAGAGTGGATTGACCAGTTTAACGCTTGCCCTGTATTAAGATTAGATATTAATGACTATGATTTAAAGAAGAATCCAGATCAGATTGAAAGTATTATTGAGCGAATTGGCTATATGATTGACCAAACAAGCCGTTTTAAAAAATAATACAACCAGAATAAGTTATGGATATAAGAAGGCTACATCTTCCAAGTGGTAAGATGTAGCCTTTTATTTATAGTTCAATTATTTGTTGCCTCTTTACGAGCTGAATATTTGCTTGTTGAATAGAATTTTCAAAGCTTTCAATATCGTCATTGTAATGCATCGCATAAATTTTACCGTGAAGTACAGGTGGATAATAGCCTAAAACCTCTTCAAAGGTCGCATGAGCTCCGTTCGTTGTAAAGCTCAAGTCTTGGAAGATAGCAATGGTATTATCGTCTATTTGTTCAAGTATATTAGCCTGCTCAAGTCGCTTAACATCACTTGTAAATACAAGATTTGCTGTGTTCCATGATAGTTTAAATCCCGAACTAACCATTCCTTCTTGGTGAGTGTTGGTTGTGTCAAAAATGGAGAAGGTAAAATGATCAATAAACATAGACCCATCATTTTTCGGAATGATTAATTGGCAGAAATCCTCTACTGTTTGGCCACGATTCGTTAAACTGTGAGAAAGTAATGAACGTAAAGAATGATAGAGTTTTTCATGAACGATAACTTTTGTCTTCATCGGAACATGTTGTCCTTCTTTAAAGTACCAATAGCGTTGCAAAATTAGTTCCTCTAAACCACCAACATGATCAAAATGAAGATGTGAAATATATACATAATCTATATCCGTATAATGATAACCTGCTTCAAATAAGCTTGTACGTAATGTTGTACCGGCATCAACTAACAGTAATTTATCTCCTAATTGCATGATATAGTTATTATGATAATTCGTTTTTGTAAAGGCTCCACCAACACCTAAAGGGATTATTTTCATTTAAATGACTCCTTTTATTTACATTAAGTTAACAGTTAAACGTTATAATTTATTGTAACGAAAAAGTTGGGGGAATAAACATATGAATGTTGCAATTTATTGTGGTTCACAAAAAGGGAAAAACCCGATTTATATAGAAAAGGCAAAAGAAATAGGAGAACAGTTCGCAAAAGCGGGATTAGGTGTTGTTTATGGAGGATCAAATATTGGATTAATGGGAGCAGTTGCAGATAGCGCACTCTTACATGGTGGTAGCGTAATAGGCATTATGCCAGAACATCTACAAAAACGTGAAGTGACACATCTTTATCTAACAGAGATTCATATAGTTGATTCCATGCATAGTAGAAAAGCAAAAATGGCCGATTTAGCGGACGCCTATATCGCTCTTCCAGGTGGTTGTGGCACATTAGATGAATACTTTGAGATCTTTACATGGGCACAAATCGGTTTACATTCAAAGCCTGTTATTTTGTATAATATCAACGGCTTTTATGATGCCCTCATTCAACATTTTGAAAAGATGATTGAAGAAGGATTTGTTCGTGAAGAACAGCGACATATTTTACAAGTTGCAACCTCAGTGGATGAAATTCTAAATATATTATTAGTAGATCATGATGTTATCAAAATGGTAGCGAATTAAATAAAGGAAGTCATTTTAATTTTGAACAGAGGAACAATCTAATGTTTCTCTGTTTAAAAATGTTAAGAACCTCTTATAAAATACCTCTCCTGTTTTTCACTAATTAAGATAAACAAGAATTGTTTTTTTATTTAAGGCGCATTAATACTTACTTAATAACCTCATTAAGTACTCTTTCTTAATAAATATTGTTAAAGGTATTCCTACCAAAAATCTAGAAGTAGAATTATAGATGAGTGAATGGTCAAAAATCTTTAAATTAGTACATTTAAGAGGTGGGGAAAACTATGCAACTATACCAAGCAACAATAGAAGATTTAGATGGAGTATCCAACTTATTTAATCTGTATCGGATGTTTTATCAACAAGAATCCGATTTAGAAGGTGCTAGAAATTATATAAAAGAACGGATTGAAAATAAGGAGTCCATAATATTTGTTGTAAAAGACGAACAGAGTTATGTTGGATTTACGCAACTTTATCCTACATTTTCTTCTATATCTATGAAAAGGTCATGGATTTTAAATGACTTATATGTAGATTCAAAGGCTAGAAAACAAGGGATAGGGGAAAAGTTGTTACTTAAAGCTAAGGAATTCGCCATCGAAAATGGTGCAAAAAGTATTAGTCTCAGTACCGCACCAGAAAACGTTTCTGCTCAAAGATTATATGAAAAAAACGGATATAAAAAGGACTCTCAATTTTATCATTAT
>JAPSJC010000051.1 GCA_031178355.1 Ureibacillus sp. | reverse complement strand
CTAACTCCTAAATTAAGGATTACTCCAGGTATATTTAAGTACCAAACAAAGTTAAAAGGTGATTGGGAAATTACAACTTTAGCCCTTCTGTTAACGCTAACTCCAGGATCCGTTGTAATGGAGGTTTCTGAAGATGGGGAAGTATTTTACATCCATGCTATGGACCTAGAAGAGTCGAAAGAATCCTTACTCCGCTCTTTAGAAAAATTCGAAAAAGCAATCATGGAGGTGACGAGATAATGAAAGAAATAATCCTATTTATAGCTTTAGGCTTATTTATGGTGGCTATTTTCTTAAACCTATATCGAGTCATTGTTGGTCCTTCTATGCCAGACAGAGCAATTGCATTAGATACAATTGGTATAAACTTCCTTTCGGCTATAGCTATTGTTTCAATTGTTTTAACTACAACAGCTTTTTTAGAAGCGATTCTTATATTAGGTATTTTAGCTTTTATCGGAACAATCGCCTTTTCAAAATATATTGAAAGGGGCGATATAATTGAACGGAAACGAAATGGTTGAGTGGATAGGAATCTTATTAATTTTGTTTGGAGCCATTTTCAGTGTGATTAGTGCAATAGGTTTAGTTCGATTACCTGATGTATATACAAGAACTCATGCTGCGTCAAAAAGTTCCACTTTAGCTGTTATGGTGTGTCTATTAGGAGCATTCCTACATTTCTGGGCACATGATGGTTATGTTAGCGTTCGTTTAATATTGGGTATTATCTTCGTCTTTATTACAGCTCCTGTTGCTGGACACTTAATTTGCCGTGCAGCATATCGTTCTCGCGTTCCATTAGCTGAAGGATCTGGCAAGGATGATTTAAAGATTGTATTATTTGGTGTAGAAGATAACGTTGTACCAGCAGATGTATTTGTCGTTGAAGAAGTTGGGGATAAAGATAAAAAAGAAGAATAAGATATCCACAAGACAGGACATCCACTTTTTAATTAGTGGGTGTTTTTCTTGTTTTGTGGATAGTTTTTCTCTGTATTGATGTGTTTTTAATCTTTTAGCTTGTGGAAAAGTAATGGTATTGAGGATAAAGCTGTGGAGAATGTTGAAAACATTTTAATTTATCTGTCTCTTTGTGGATAAGTTTTTAAAATTAAAATTAAAGAAAAATAATTTACAATCTTATTTCAGGTGAACAATCTTCTTCTTGAATGTTCCTTGTCATGTTACTATTAATGATGAAGGTGGTTATTATTATTTAGTGAAGTAAGTATATTGATGGAAAAAAGTTAAGTAGAATCATTTCCATATTGTTAAATAGCCACTTATCCAACCATAATGAATCGAGCGAGTAGTTTTGAAAAAGTTATTAACATTAGTCTTCCTAATCGTAGGAGTTTACTTATTTTTATATATAAATAATCATTGGATCGTTACAACTGAGCATGTGTTTGAATCGGAAAAGGTTCCTGAAAGTTTTGATGGCTTTCGAATAACGCAAGTTTCAGATTTGCATGATGCAGTTTTTGGTGATGACCAGGGCCAACTTATTGCAAAGGTGCAGGCGACGAATCCGGATGCAATCTTTATTACTGGGGATATTATCGATAGTAACCGATATGATTTAGAGCAAAGTTTAACTGCAGTTCGAGAGTTCGTTCGTATAGCAGATGTCTATTATGTTATAGGTAACCATGAGGTCGCATCTAATCAGATAAATGAAATCTATGACGCTATGAAACAAATTGGTGTGAAGATCCTACCAAATATAACAACGACAATTAAACGTAATGGTGAAACCATAATGATTACAGGAATTGAAGATCCGCTAAACGGGCATGAAACACAATGGATGTTAGATGTTGCGCGGCTTAATACATCTAATAACACATTACAAATACTTTTGGCTCATCGTCCAGAATTTTTTAAAACATATGTTGCTAATGAATTAGATTTAGTGTTTTCAGGACATGCACATGGTGGTCAAGTACGCATACCATTTGTAGGGGGATTGGTTGCACCAGGTCAAGGATTATTACCGACATATACGGCAGGTTCATATAATGAGAATGCTACCACATTGTTCGTAAGTAGAGGGCTTGGAAATAGCACGGTACCTTTTCGTATATTTAATTTACCAGAGATTGTAGTAGTAGAATTACGGAGTAAATAATAAAAAGACGAGCTTAACAGCTCGCCTTTTTTTATGAAATTATGATGTTTTTCATTTCATTTAGTAAAGTTTCTGCAGAAATTACCTTTTCGCCTCCACCTTGCACAAGTGTATCATTTCCTCCACCCTTACCATTAATGTATGGTAAGACTTTTGAAGCAATTTCTTTCATATTTATGTTTACATTAGTACCCCTTGACGCAACAAATTGAAGTTTGCCTTCGTTTTCTGAAACTAGTAATGCTACAAAATCACTGTTCTCTGTGATGATTGCACGAGCGAGCTTTTGTAAAGCTTGGACTGAACGGTTTTCAAAGGATGATGCGACTATATGATTATCATTGGTAGATGCAAGTTCTCTAGCCTCATATACCAGCAACGAATCTTGAGCTTCATCTAATGCCTTTTCGGTTGTCTTTGCGTCCTTCATAACCTTCTGTAGTGCAAGTGCAGCATCTTCTTCAGGAACGCTTAGGTTTCGTGCAACTTCCGATAATACTTTTTTCCGCATAGCTAATTGTTTTAGTACTCGATTTCCACAAACAAAAGATACCCGGATATTTTTCTTCATTTTCTCAATACCCATAATTTTTAATAAGCAAACTTTTCCAGTTGTTGTCGGGTGAGTACCACCACAACCATTGTAATCAAAATCAGGAATGATCACTAAGCGAATATCTTCATCTACTGTAACGTCTTTTCGGATTGGATATTGAGAAAGTTGTTCTTTTGTCACCCATTTTGTTTCAATGGGCCTATTTTCTAGTATGATTTCATTAGCACGTTTCTCAGCTAGTACTAGTTGTTCTTCCGTCACTAAGTCTGTATTTAAGTCAATCGTGACAATTTCTGTTCCTAAATGAAAGCTTACAGTTGCAAAATTAAATAATTCAACAAATGTAGCAGATAGTATGTGCTGGCCACAATGTTGTTGCATATGATCAAAGCGACGATCCCAATCCAGTTTTCCAGCAACTTCACCATGAAGGGAAGACGAATCGCCTTCTATATAATGGCGTATTTCATCTTCTATTTTATCCACATCGGTAACTCGAATGTTGTTAATATAGCCAGTATCATGGGGCTGTCCACCACCAGTTGGATAAAATGCAGTATTTGATAAGACAACAAATGCGCGGCCATCATCTTCAATACCAATACGTTCTACAGTGGCAGTAAATTGATTAATCATAGAATCTTGATAGTAGTATAAGTCTCTCATAGAAATGCCCCTTTATTACCTTTAATAGTTTTATTTTGTCATACTTTAAACTTTGTGTCACTCAGTACAAACTAGTAGTGAATAGCTTTTAATTGACCAAGGGCTCTAATTGGTTATTATAAGAGTAAGGAAATAACCTGTTTGAAAAAAGGAGAAATAAAAATGGAAATAAAACAATACTCTATCGAAGAAATTAAGGATCCAACTAATATTCTTGAAGGAAAAAGATTTGAATTACTATTAGATGTTGAAATAGATGAAGAGGACGAGTTGTATTCGGAGTCTGGAATTGAGATTCGTGTCATTGTTGGCCAAAAAGAAAATGATTTTCGTATTGTAAATTACTTCATCATTGATAAAAAGGATAACCAATATCTAGATTTTGGTTTGGATGAAGAGGAAGAAGAGATGATTCTTTCGTTTTGTCGTGAAGAACTACTTAAAGAAGATATTTAACCTTACAATATCATAATGAATTACAGTAAATAACCCAGCAACCGCTCTAAATTGCTGGGTTATCTCACGTATAAAGGGAGCTTAAGAATACATCTCGAAGCTCAACAACATCATACTGTATTTTTTAGCAAAATATTTTAAATTTACATTTTTTTAATAAAATCTTTACTTAGTAAATAATACCAATAATAGATTGGTTGTGTTTATTGAATATGTAAGAATAGGTAAGCGCTAAAGTACTCATAAATCGGTTTACTCAACCATATAATTATCAGAAATTTCTATTAAATGGGGCGTTCCGCTATATTATGAGTTAGAACACAATGTTGTAATGCAGGTATAAACTTACTTATTGTACTAATACAGTACGTATTTATACACTGGTAGTTGAAACCGATTGGTGAGGAGGATTAGGAAATGTCCATTCTAAAAGGGTTAAAAATTCTTGATTTTTCATCATTATTGCCTGGGTCATTTACAACAATGTTGTTTGCAGATTTAGGGGCAGATATTATTCATGTAGAATCCGAACGTCGTGTTGATTTAATGAGAATTATGCCACCATACGATCATGAAAAGGAATCATTTATCCATCAACATTTAAATAGATCCAAAAAGTCGTTATCACTTAACCTAAAAACTCCTGAGGCTGTAGAGATTGTTAAAAAACTAATCAATGAATACGACATCATTATAGAAGGTTTTCGTCCGGGAGTTATGGAAAGGTTAGGTCTCGATTACGACACATTAAAAAAAGTAAACCCCAAGCTAATTTATAGTTCAATAACCGGATTTGGTCAAACTGGTCCTTATAGTAATAGGCCGGGACATGATATTAACTATCTATCGGTTAGTGGAATACTAGATTATTCTAGGTTAAAGGATAAAAAGCCTGTAGCAATGGGTGTGCAAATTGCCGATTTAGCCGGGGGGTCATTGTATGCAGCAGTCGGGATATTAGCATGTGCATTAAACAGAGAAAAGACAGGCGCAGGTAAGTATATAGATGTTTCAATGACGGATTCTGTATTCACATTAAATGCACTTTATGGCGCCGCTTTTCTTGGTAGTGGCGTATTACCAAAACCTGAGGAAGAAATCTTAAATGGAGGAACCTTTTATGATCATTATCGAACAAAAGATGGGAGATACTTTTCTGTAGGAAGCCTCGAGCCACAATTTCGAAAATTATTGTGTGACGCATTAGATATCCCAGAACTAATTGATAGTACTTTTAACGCGTCAAGCTATACACAAAAAAGATTTAAAGAAGCCATTAAAGATGCATTTCTAACAAAGACTTTTGATGAGTGGTTGGATGTATTTGGTGATAATTTTGAAGGGTGTGTTGAACCTGTACTTACCTTTGAAGAAGCAAGTAATCATCCGCAACTAAAAGCACGTAAGATGATTGTTGAAGTGCCAAAAGAAGAGGGGACTGGTCAAAAACAAATTGGTTCCCCATTTAAAATAAGTGATCATGAACCTACGTATAAGTTTGCGGGTGTGAAATTGGGTACACATACAGAAGAGATATTAACTGAAATAGGTTATTCCACAGAAGAAATACAGCGCTTACAACAGAATGGGGTACTACAATAAAAAGAAGGAAGAATGCCCTATCATTCTTCCTTCTTTTTTTTGGGGGATAAAGTCATATTATTGTTTTACATAATCAGCTACAAAATCACGTAGCTGAATAAAGTGCTCATCAACTTTTATATACTTTGTATAAACTTCCATCAGTTTATCAAAAAGCTCATAATGTTCGGTTGCAAATAATGCTATAAGAATATTTGTTATATGTTTTGAAGACATCAAAGCGATTTCGTAATAATAACTATCTATGTTTAGATAGTTATTATGCCATATTTCAAGTGAATGTAGAATATGCTGAGGAGTATGATCGACTATAAATATAATGTCTCTCTGAACGGTTGCTTCAATTTGGTGAAAAGGTGTTTCTTCATTATCTTCTCGATTAAAATAGTCATAAATGGCAGTGCAAGATGCAATTTCATATTCCTTTAATAAGCGAATTACTTCTTTGTAATGGTGTTTTTGGACATATGCATCAATTAGAATGAAAAAGATTTTTTCTATATAATTTTTATTATAGAGTTTAACTAGTGAATTTGGTTCGGGTTTAATATTCGGTAACACGTCACTATATTCAACAATGAGTTCGATTGCATGATTATTTAACCGATCTTTATGAATTAAGTATTCTACATAATTAATCGTACGTTCAAAATTTCCCTTTTTGTAAGAGTCTATTGCTAACATATAGGTGAGAATTGTATGTTCCTTTTCAGTTAAAGCCCAGCGCCCATTTCCCCATGTATTATAAACATCCTCAATAACCCTATTCAGTTTTTGTAGATGTCTTTTCCCGCCGTTGTAATGAGTAATCACGCTAAAAATGTGAAGTTCTTTTAGCTGAAAACAAGGAGGATTATTATACTCAATTTTTTCAATTAAATAATTGAGCATACTAACGGTTTTATTTAAAGTAAATAGTTGTTGTATATTTAATTTTAACTGTTTCATTAAATCTATGGAGTCGGCAATCGATAAAATAGAAGTTTGTAAAAAGATTGAATAAACTTTTTTAACAAATAGTATTTTCCAAAATTGCTCTTTTTGGTTGTAAATTATATGGACAAAGTATTTTCTATTTACCTTGTAGAAATATATACAATTGAGCCCACCTACATGATTTGTGATCTCTATTTCTTTCCCAAAAACAAGTCCAATTAAATGGTCGAATCTTAGTTTATGGTGAATATTTAAGTAATGATAAAGAGCCTTTTGCCCACTTGATGAATTAAAAAACTCATTTAGTCGCTCATTGGCATGTTCTAAATCAATGGATGTATCTTGTAACTTTTCAAAGAGAAATAGATCAATATTTCCCCAATATTTTTTTGCAATTTGTATAACAGCACTTATCGCTTTTTCTTTGTTTAATAGAATTAAATCAATGGGAATTTGTTCACCAAAATGAGAGTTTGCCTGATTCTTATCTTGCTGTGAAAGCACCTTTATGGCCTTCTCTAATGTTTCTCCAATCTGACCGGCAGTTTGTTTAAAAATTAATTCATCACATTGCAACACAGAAGATAACCCCTCTCACATAGTGGAATTCTTTTATAAATTAGTCAAACTCTTCATTTAGATGGAAAAGTAAAATATGAAAAAAGTCTGAAAATGTATTATTCCATTCCAGACAATGATCAGTTCTTTTTTTATTTCTTTAGATTAATACCATTACATAGAGAAACTCTTTTTCTAGTTTTTGGAAAGATAAAATATAAACTTCAAATTATTTATATTATAATCTAAGTTAGTCAAAATTACTAAATTTCTATATGCATTTGAGCTAGGAAAGGAAAATAAAAATGATGTACCTATCCATGATTTTTTTTCATATTGTCGTGCCTATTTTAGTTTTAATGATGATTGGATCTATTCTTCAGAGTAAGTTTAAATTTAATTTAAAAGCGTTGTCGCAGTTAATTACATATTGCTTTATGCCAGTAGCTGTACTTATGAATTTATATGAGACAACAATTAATTTAAATGTGTTAGCCCAAGTAGCAATCTTTATCATACTGTTTATGGGAAGCCAAATGCTCATAAGTCATTACATTGCAAAATGGCTTAAATTGAAACGTACAGAATCTGCTGTCTTCAAAAACAGCATCGTACTAATAAATTCAGGTAATTACGGGATTCCAGTAGCACAGTTAGTATTTGCAACACAACCGATTGGTGTTGCTATACAAGTAATTCTTGTTATTTTTCAAAATATAACGACTTATACGTATGGTTTGTATAACTTAATTTCTGCAACGAAATCTGGAATGGAAGTTGTTAAAGACTTTTTAAAGATGCCAATTGTCCATGCATTAATTATTGGCATTATATTAAATGTTTGGAACATCCAAATACCAGAAACAATAGAGATTCCACTTTATCACATTTCAGATGGATTTATCGCCATTGCATTGATTACACTTGGAGCACAACTATCTCAAATAGAAGTACGTACGATGATTAATAAGATGATTTTAATAAGCTGTTTTACTAGATTATTAGTTGGACCTGCTATTGCTTTAGTAGTAATTTGGATTCTTGGAATTGAAGGAGTTGTGGCACAATCATTATTTATTGCAAGTGCTTTTCCTACTTCGAGAAATAGTTCAAGTTTAGCGCTTGAATATGATATGGAATCGAATATAGCAGCGCAAACAGTTTTCTTTTCAACAATTGTTAGCTGCTTAACCGTTACGTTTGTTATTTATCTATCAAAAATCCTATTTGTATAAAAATAAAAAACTCCCTATCTAAAAATCTAATTTAGATAGGGATTTTTATGTGGATAGTGGATAACAATGTAAAGTATTGTAGTGACCATTTCAAAGTGAAATGAGTAAGCAAAGACACTACTTATTGATTCATAGAACTTATTATTTTGCTGCTACAGTATTTTCATATGGATTAGATAAATCCATACCATCTAATGATAGACCCATAGCTTTTGCTACACCTTCACCGTACGTTGAATCAGCTAAGTAGCAGTGTAAGATGTGTTTGCGTTTAATGAATTCTTCGACACCAGCCATATTTTCAGCTGTGTTTTGGAACAAACGTTCTTGTTCTTCGGCAGACATTAAACGGAATAACTTACCTGGTTGTTCGAAGTAGTTATTATCGTCTTCACGGAAATCGTAAATGTCAGCTGGGCCATCTAATGCAAGAGATGGATCTTTGTATTGTGGTTGAGCTTGTAGTGCACCATAGCTGTTTGGATAGTAAGAAATAGCGCCACCATTATTTCCATCAACACGGCCTTGACCATCACGGTGGTAAACCATGAATGGGCAACGTGGTTTGTTAACTGGAATTTGGTGATGGTTCACACCTAGACGGTAACGAGTTGCGTCTGCATAAGCAAATAGACGTGCTTGTAACATACGGTCAGGTGAGAAAGAAATACCAGGAACTACGTTAGATGGAGCAAATGCAGCTTGTTCTACATCAGCAAAGTAGTTTTCTGGGTTACGGTTCAGTTCAAATTCACCAACTGGAATTAGTGGGTATTCAGATTTGTACCATACTTTTGTTAAATCAAATGGGTTGTCTTTAGAGTTGCGAGCTTGTTCTTCAGACATTACTTGAATGTACATTTTCCATTTAGGGAAGTCGCCTTTTTCAATTGAGTCAAATAGATCACGTTGTGAAGATTCACGGTCTTGACCGATTACTTTCGCAGCTTCTTCGCCAGTTAAATTTTTAATCCCTTGTTCTGTACGGAAGTGGAATTTCACATATACACGCTCACCAGCTTCGTTGATCATTGAGTATGTGTGAGAACCGAAACCGTGCATATGACGGTAACCATCTGGAATACCACGGTCAGACATTACAATTGTTACTTGGTGTAATGCCTCTGGTAGGCTAGTCCAGAAATCCCAGTTACTGTTCGCGTTATGCATATTCGTTTTAGGGTCACGTTTAACAACGTGGTTTAAATCAGGGAAGTGTAATGGATCACGGAAGAAAAATACAGGTGTGTTGTTACCAACTAAGTCCCAGTTACCTTCTTCAGTGTAAAATTTTAATGCGAAACCACGAATGTCACGTTCTGCATCAGCAGCGCCTCGCTCACCAGCTACTGTAGAGAAACGAGCGAACATTTCTGTTTTCTTACCAACTTCAGAGAAAATTTTTGCTTTTGTATATTTCGTAATATCATGCGTAACAGTAAAAGTACCAAATGCACCTGAACCTTTAGCGTGCATACGTCGCTCAGGGATAACTTCACGGTTAAAATTAGCTAATTTTTCAAGTAAAAATACATCTTGTAAAAGAATTGGGCCGCGACGACCGGCAGTTAATACATCATCATTACTGACAACTGGAGCACCAGTAGTAGTAGTTAAACGTTGATCTTTAGAATTAGTCACGTAAATACCTCCTAGAAATTAAATCTCTACGAAACTGAGTATAACAAAGATAAATAAAAATTTCTACTAAATTATAATAATTCTTTTTAAGGAATTGTTGTATTTTGTCGAATATCGAAATGTATCTGTGTATGCTCATTTCTTATGGGGGATTTATAAGCGTAGTAGATTGTTTATGGAGTAATAACCTTGCATATATGCATGGAGAGATTAAAATTCGAATGGTAGAAAGTGAAGCTCCCCTATTCAAATGGTAAATTCGGTATTTTCATTTAGATACATAAATGATAATTAATTGTTAAAAATATTGACTAATTGATAAAGGTTGTAGTATTCCAATTTGGTTTGGAAGGTGTTTGGTAAATTTATACCTTAAAATAAACCCGAGTAGGAAAACACGATGATAATAACCCAATTTAGTTTGTATGAATATCCTATATGAGCTTAGAAAACTATTTATAGGAGTTGTGATTTTAGGTATGATTAGTCCTCAGCTAAGTGGTTTCTGGAGGGTAATATATGAATGTAAAAGAGGTTAATGAATTTCTACTGCTATATAAAGAAGAGATGGATAAATCTGAGGACTGGTACAACGAGAGGCTCAAAGAAATACATGAAGAAGGAAAACTTGAACTTACCTATGATGAACTAACATTTGGTGCAAGGGTTGCGTGGCGAAATAGTAACAGATGTATCGGAAGGTTATTTTGGAAATCCCTTCACGTATTTGATGAACGTCATTTGGAAACGGAAGAAGAGATTTATCAAGCTTTACTTCATCATATAAAATTTGCAACAAACAATGGGAAAATTAAGCCAACAATTACGGTGTTTAAACCTGGGCTTGTACGTATATGGAACGAGCAGATTCTTCGTTACGCTGGTTATGAAACCGAGAATGGTATTATAGGGGACCCTAACTCAATAAGTTTCACGAAAGTTTGCCAAGCTTTAGGATGGAAGGGTGAACACACACATTTTGATGTATTACCTATTGTAATTCAGATAAATAATCAATCACCAGCAGTATTTGAAATTCCTAAAGAATATATTTTAGAGGTACCCATTCAACACCCACAATATAAAGAGTTTAGGGAGCTTAATTTGAAATGGTATGCAGTGCCGATTATCTCAAACTTTAAATTGAGTATTGGGGGCATTGATTTTGAGGCAGCTCCATTTAATGGTTGGTATATGGGGACAGAAATAGGTGCGCGTAATTTAGCAGATATAGATCGTTATAATATTTTACCAAGGGTTGCTGAATTGATGGGATTAGATACTAGTACAAACGCTAACTTATGGAAGGATAAAACACTTGTAGAATTAAACCTTGCTGTTCTGCATTCATTTAAGGAAAACGGCGTTAGTATTGTTGACCATCACACTGCTGCCCAACAATTTAAGATATTTGAACAACAGGAAAAAGAGCGAAATCGTAAAGTTACGGGGGATTGGACGTGGTTAATTCCTCCTATGTCACCTGCAACAACGCATGTCTTCCACCAACCAATGGCAAATATTATAAAAAAACCTAATTACTTTCGTCAAAAAAAGCCAAACTATGATTTGTATTTAACATAAAAAACAAGTGGTACAAACGATAAACGATTGTACCACTTGTATTATTTCGTTTCTAAAATCAATTCGATTAGCTCTTCTCGGTCGATGAGATAAACATCATTCGTTTCAGCTAGTGTTTCTGCTTGTCTAGTGAAATAACTATTCGTGATGACCCATGCTTGGGTTGCTTCATACATTTTTAGAGCGCCAATCACTTCTTGAACCGCCTTAACACCAACTGACCCAGTGTATCTTTTAGCTTGTACGACAATTGTATCTTCAAGGTCAATTAATATTAAATCAGCCCCGTAATCTGAAGATGCTTTTGTATAAGTAACCTTGAATCCGCGTCTTTCAAAAAGATTTCCTAAATATTGCTCGAATTCTTCGCCTGATAGTTCATCAATATCATAAATTCCGGCCTTTTTAAATTTAACCGTAGCGCGAGATCTTCTCCATAATTTAAATAATATAAATGGAACAAGTGCAATAATTAGTGCAGCTATTATTCCTTCTACTGCATTTGTGTAATACCAACCGACATAACCAATGATAAATAAAATTAGTAGAGGGATGAGTCTTATCTGTGATTTATTATTTTCTTTCTGCTTACTCAAATCTTAAACCCCTTTATGCCAAAATCATAAGAATAGTATAACACAAAAAGGGTACATATGTTTGTGTTCTGGTCAGGAGATTAATTTCCCCTGCACCAAATTCTATTTAAGTAATATTTAAATAATATAACGTTCTTTAGCACTAATAAATGCGGTAAAGAATAAAAATATCGCCGTAATAATTAATATAATATTCGGGATCAACCATTCCCCAGTAGAATCATATAAGTAACCAAATAATATAGGGCCGACTGCAGCAAAGAGATAACCGAGTGATTGTGCAAAACCGGATATTTGCGCAGCTTCATAGGCTGTTTTCGTACGTAAAGTGAAAAACATTAGCGCCAAACTAAATGATGAACCACCCGCTAATCCTATACATATCATCCAAAGCGCTACGTAATTTGTCCATTCATTTAATAATCCTGAGAATCCTACTAAATAGAAAAATGTGAAAACAAAGACAAGTGGCCTTTGTGCAAATTTTTCTGCTAGTATTGGCGTTAAAAACGTCATTGGTATTTGAGAATATTGCATAAGTGCTGTCATCCAACCTGCACTTTCAGCAGAGAATCCTTGAGATATTAATATTTCTGGTAACCAAGCAGTAGAACAATAGAAAATAATCGACTGTAGGCCCATAGCAAGTGTAATTGCCCATGCTAACGGAGATTTCCATAGATTTATATCACTATTTTTTGCTCCAGTTCGATTCATTGTTCCACTATTCAATTTTTCTCCACGTAAAAGACAAACCCAAACTAATAATGTAATAATCGTTAACACAATGGGGACTGCTAACGCTCCTTGCCAACCAAAAGGTGTATTTTCAGTTATTGGTTGACTAATACCAATTGATATACCAGCTGAAATGTTCATCGAAACCGTATAAATTGCAGTAAGTAAACCTATATGTAATGGATACTTCAATTTGAAAAAGCTGGGAATTAAAACATTCCCAAATGCAATTCCGATTCCGATAAAAATGGTACCAAAAAGTAGTGATGGTGTATTTCCGAGTGAGCGTATAATAATGCCTAACGTAATTAAGACTACAGAAGCAAATAGAGTAACTTCAATACCGAATTTTCGGGCTATTTTAGGTGCGAATGGAGAAATTACCGCGAATGCAAGTAGTGGAATAGTTGTTAATGATCCAGCAAGTACATTTGAAATTCCTAATCCGTCTCGAATGTAAGAAATAATAGGTCCTACTCCTGTAATAGGAGTCCGTAAAGTAGTAGCAAAAAAGACAATGGCTAATACAAATAGTATAGTAGCTTTTGTAATTTGAATTTTCTTAGTGGATTTAAAAATGCTGTTCATTGTGACTCCTACCTCCAGTCTTATCAACTTTAATGAAGCGAAATGCACATTAAAAAGTAGAAATTATATAATATTTAGAAACAACTGGTAATAAAGGTCATTTTACTATAATAAGTTGATTTTGTAATTCACAATTGTAACCACATATCTCGTAATAAATTTTATTAACAAAATCAGTTGGTTAATGGTGAACAATGATTATAATTAAAATAGAAATTAGTAAGGGATGAAAAACAATGACAGTATCCATAGGGCTTTATAACAAAATAAAAAACTGGTTAATCGATGAATATTCAGGAGAAATTTGCTATCGACCTTTTCAAGTAGATGGTAATCCATATAAATCCAAGATTTTTATTATTAATTCATATCCAGAACCTTTGGCTATTAATGGAGCTAATGACACGCAAGCTTACGCTAATTCATTAGTTGATCAAAAACTATTTAATCAAATGAATGAAGATGAGTTGCAAAACTCTTCACGTGAATACAAGGGAACTCTAAATTTTACGAATTGGATGAAGGAAACGTATAAAAGAGATGTTGTCCTAACAAGTGTTAACTGTTATGTAGCAAAAGAAGAGACGGTGTATAAACAATTAAAGAAACTTAACAGTCCTTTAATAGTCAAGGGGGCTCGTATATTTAAAGAAGTGATTGAGGAATTTGCACCATCAGTAATTATTTTACAAGGTTCAAAAACCATAAAAGAATTTCAAGAACAATTCAAAGAGCGTTTAAAAATCAAAAAAGATTTTACCCTACCTATTCAAGAATTGGAAGGCAGTGGAGTAATAGCTAAACTAAGATTAAAAAATGGTGATGACTGTCTAATCCTTGCGTGTCGAAGTATGTCGCATTTTGGTAAAAATGGACAAAAGTTTATTGAGTTTAAAGATCAGCTTGCTAAAACAATAAAAAATCTTAAATAAAAAGCGAACAATAGATTCAAAATTGTCATTTTTTTTAAACAAATTCCGAATAATTATGCCGATTATTTAAAATTGCTGTTGCATTCGACATTATTCGTTATTATAATGGGTACATTCAAACAAAACACTTTACCAAAAATTTAATATTAAGACTCATATAATCGCGGGGATATGGCTCGCAAGTTTCTACCGACTTACCGTTAATAAGTCGACTATGAGATCAATAAACTAGATAATTAGATGATAGTTATCTATTTACTTTCGATTTTATAACCCGAAAGCTTATTGACTCATGGAGAGAAAATAAGCTTTCGGGTTTTTTAAATTTTTGGAATTTGTAAGGAAGGGCGGTCTTTCATTTTGAAACTATTGAAAGAGCAAATTATAAAAGAGGGTAAAGTTTTATCAGATACCGTCTTAAAAGTAGATTCATTTTTAAATCATCAAATTGATCCTCTATTAATGAAAGAAATAGGAGAAGAGTTTGCTAACCGATTTACTGATGAGGTGATAACTAAAATCTTAACAATTGAGTCATCAGGTATTGCGCCAGCTACGATGTTAGGATTAACAATTGGTGCACCGGTAGTTTTTGCACGTAAGAGAAAATCTTTAACCTTATCTGAAAATTTATTTTCTTCTAAAGTGCATTCATTTACGAAAAATGAAACGAATGATATTTCCGTTTCAAAAGATTTCTTATCAGCAAATGATAACGTGCTAATTATTGATGACTTTTTAGCCAATGGCGAAGCAGTTAAAGGTTTATTGGAAATTGCAGAACAGGCTGGTGCGACAGTTATTGGTGTTGGAATTGTAATTGAGAAGGGCTTCCAAAAAGGTGGACAGCTTCTCAGAGAACAAGGGGTTCGAGTTGAGTCATTAGCGAATATTAAATCATTAGAAAATGGCAAAGTTGAATTTTATGATTAAACAACAATTTAAATTGGAGGATAACGATCATGAATAAGGCAAAAGAATTTACTCTTGGTATTCAGCATTTACTTGCTATGTATGCCGGTGCAATATTAGTTCCAATTATTATTGGTGGTGCATTACAGTTTACTACTGAACAAATGACTTATTTAGTTGCAATTGACATTATGATGTGTGGTGTTGCCACAATACTACAGGTAATCCGTGGGAAGGCTTTTGGTATTGGATTGCCAGTTGTATTAGGTTGTACGTTTACAGCTGTAACACCAATTATTGCAATTGGTACTGATAAGGGAGTAGGTGCGATATACGGTGCAATCATTGCGTCTGGAATCATTGTCGTACTCATCTCAGGTGTCTTTGGTAAGCTTGTAAAGTTCTTTCCCCCAGTTGTGACTGGATCTGTTGTGACAATAATTGGTATATCTCTTATTCCTGTTGCTCTTAATAATATGGGAGGTGGACAGGGAGCAGAAGATTTCGGTTCATCCTTTAATTTAACTTTAGCAATGGTTACTTTAGTTGCAATTCTATTAATCTACCGATTTACGACAGGTTTCCTACGTTCAATATCAATCTTATTAGGTCTTGTTATAGGAACGGTTATGGCAGCTGTATTAGGAAAAGTTAACTTTACTCCAGTTATTGAAGCGCATTGGTTACATATGGTTCAACCATTCTATTTTGGTACACCAACGTTTGATCTTGGAGCTATAATTACAATGACTTTAGTTGCAATGGTTTCTTTAGTAGAATCTTCAGGTGTTTATTATGCATTAAGTGATATTACGAAAGAAAAGATTGATTCAAAGGATTTAGCACGTGGTTATCGATCAGAAGGTTTAGCATCTATCATCGGGGGAATCTTTAATGCTTTCCCGTATACAACTTTCTCTCAAAATGTAGGATTAGTAAAAATGACAGGTGTGAAATCTCGTCGAGTAATTATGATTACGGGTGTGCTACTTGTTGTACTAGGTTTCTTACCGAAAATTGCAGCTTTAACTCAAATTATACCAACGGCAGTACTTGGTGGCGCGATGCTTGCAATGTTCGGCATGGTTATAACACAGGGAATTACAATGTTAGCTCCTGAAATTGTACGCTCTTCTGAAAATGCAATGATTGCTGCGGTTGCTGTAGGATTAGGCGCAGGCGTGGCGTTTGTTCCAAATATTTTCGCTGTTCTACCTGAGTGGATTTCAATCTTAACTTCTAATGGTATTGTATGTGGTTCTGTAACAGCAATTCTATTAAATATTGTGTTTAATATGATAGGCACAAAAAGGGAAGATTCAATACAGGCTGTGCCTGTAGAGGTAAAATAATAAAAAGGTGTTTCTAACTTAAATGAGTTAGAAACACCTTTTTATCTTGAAAGCACTTCTTTCCTTGTGGGGAGAGATTCAATTGCACCTATTTTTTCACAAACAATTGCTCCTACTTTATTACTGAAATGTATAATATCCACCCATTCTTTAAAGGTGAGGTATTGAGGGTTTTCGACTTTGTTTAATTGGTATAAAGTAGCACCAACAAATGCATCTCCAGCCCCAGTAGTGTCTAATGCCGTAATAGGGATGCTTGGAACAATTGTGATTTTACCTTTTAAAGAAAAGAGGGTACCATCTTTTCCTAAAGTAACAGCAATACAATCTGCACCTAAAGAGTGTAAGGTTAAAACAGCTGTTTGAATGTGGGTTTCATTTGTTAATAAAAAAAGCTCTTCATCACTAACTTTTACGAAATCACAATATGGAATACATTCAAAGACATGTTTTTTAAATAGTTCCACATTTTTTCCCCATAAGTCAGTTCTAAAATTAGGGTCAAAGGATATGTAGTGATTTTGACTTTTTGCATAACGTAAAAAGTCTTTATATGTTTGTTGAAATGGTTGCGATAAAAGGGCAGTAGCAGATCCGAAATGGATAATGTTTGTAGAAGACAGTACCTCTAGTGGTATGTCATCCATTGTTATATTTGCATCTGCACCTCTTGTAAATACAAAATCTCTTTGCCCATCTGCTTGTAATGAAACAAAAGCAAGAGTTGTTGGGGCGTATGGATCTTTTAGTAATAAATCTGTGTAAACACCAATTGATTCCAATGTAGATTCAAGAAAATGTCCAAATGGATCATTTCCAACTTTCCCTAAGAAACGTGCCTTTCCACCTAATTTTGCAATCGTTGCACAAACATTAGCCGGTGCGCCACCGGCTTTTTTTACAAATGTTGACCCGTCTTTCAAGTTAACGTTTCTATCAGTACAGAAAAAGTCTATTAATAATTCTCCAATACATAAAATAGATTCCCTCATTTTTTATCCTTTCATAAAACAA
>JAPSJC010000133.1 GCA_031178355.1 Ureibacillus sp. | reverse complement strand
TAATTAGATATTTTTCCACTACCTAATCATTACGTTCGTTTCAGTAGAAGTAGGTATTTTAAACAACAATACTGCAAAAACTATTTACACACACCATATAGTTAAATTACATGTTATAATGAATAACCTAACAGTTGTGAAAATAATTTAATCACTTAACGGATGCAAACATAAGCCTCCGCTTAATCGAATATATGGAGGTATAGTAAATGAATAAACGATGGACAATCGGTGAAATTAAAAAATTTGTTGAAAACAATTCGGAGAGTAAATTACTCTCTACGGAGTATCACGGATTTTCACAAAAATTGTTATTTAAATGTGATTGTGGGAATAACTTTGAAAAAACTTTTAAAAAGTTTAAAGATAATCATCAACGTAAGTGTGATGTTTGCCAACCACCAAAAGCTTCACGCTAAACATTAAATGATCGAGAAAGTGTCATTTTCTTCTATAAAAAGAATGTGGCACTACTTCTTTCAATAATTTTAAAAAAGAAAATATGTAAATGTATAAAATTAATTAGACATAGCTATAATTATAGTATATAATAAAGTATATAAGGTCCTATATAGGAAAGCATCTTGAATTCACCTATTACAAAGAGTAATCGTGTTGTTCGGTACTTTTTGTAATATGTGAATTTTTTTATTTTAAAAAGCTTATATATTAATTTAATTTAATGGAGGTCATTTAAATGACACAAGGTACAGTAAAATGGTTTAACGCAGAAAAAGGTTTCGGATTCATCGAAGTAGAAGGCGGAGCAGACGTATTCGCTCACTTCTCAGCAATCCAAGGCGACGGATTCAAATCTTTAGACGAAGGTCAAAAAGTTGAATTTGAAGTTGAACAAGGTCAACGTGGACCACAAGCTACAAACATCGTAAAACTTTAATTTTTACGAATAGCTAATCAAAAGAGGAATCCTTTCTAAGGGTTCCTCTTTTTTAATTGTTTATACCATTACATTAGCCGATATTGAATAACCTTTGTAATTAATAATGAAAATAAGCGAAAAAAATAAAATTGTAATGGAAAAACCTTAGTCCCTTCATTCGTTTGAATAGGACTAAGGTTTTTCGTTATGTGCCTCTATGCTTTCTAACTTCTAGTGGAGGATTGTTATGAATCACCTGATTGAACTCTTTTGAATATTCCTCACGATGATTTTCATCTTTCTTAGGCTTTTTCATCTTTCTAAAAGTAGTTGAACTTTTCTTTGCCATCTGAAATTCACCTCCAATTTACGCAAGTCAAAACTTGACATAGAGTTAGAAATATTGTGCGCAAATTTCAAATTAATATTCCAAAACAGTTAATACATAAGTAATTACATTTGCAGAATAATATACATAATTGAATCAAGCCATGCCGCCTTGATTCTTATCCATCTTTTTTATTACATCTTCAGCGGAGAGTTTCTTGGAATTGTTACGATCTGGATGTAAAACAGTTGTACCAAATTCTTCATCTTGATGATACTGAACTTGTTCATTCGCGACGTCTAGAGCGCTTTTGTTACGTTTCTTTTTTCCCATAGTCCCAACTCCTTTTATAACTAATATGAGTGCATTTATAAAGGTTTATGTATCACTTTATTAAGTGAATTCAAACGTAGTGAATTTTGTGTATGTATACCCAAGGGACATTTTCTAACACAAAAAACTCAAACACCAGAATAGCATGAAGCAGCTATAAACCAGTATTTGAGGATTTTAATTTTATAAGTTTTCATTTTGCTGCTTAATTTCTTCACGAGCAAAAGTAGCATTGGCTTCTTTCAATTCATTATATCCGTCCACTGAATTTCCTGGAACGCTTTTTAAATTGGGATATCTAGAATCATTTTCTACTGTTATTTTAGGTTCTTCGGGTGCAGTAGTAAGATATTTTTCTCTTTCTTTTTTATCCAAATGGTATCACTCCTCAATAAAAGTTTTTGCTAAAGAGGGTGAGCTTATACACAAGACTATTTAAATCACTAAAGTCATTCACCTAACGTTGCCCCTGCATTTCTACCGCCTTCATCTTCCCATCGATCTATGTCTAGCCAATCATCTTCAAAGCCATGTGGTAAACCTTTATTTTCTTGAGGTATACCTGTTTTTGCGTATGACTTTGTTACGACTCCTATTTTATGCGTTCTTTCAACGTAGTGCACTTTGTTTTCATCACCTTTAGGAATTTTATATTTAGTTTATGTAGTAAATAAGTTTTAGTTCGTATTTCACCACATAGTAAGCTAAAGCATTAGGTTTATGTTGTAAGTAAATTTCTAAATCATCCGGCAAGATGGTATATGGATGGAAACGGTTTCATATTATTGAGAAAAGTCAAATAGATGGTGGGGAGATGGGGAAATGGCTGAAACAGAAAAAATTACAATTAATATGAATGTCGTTGATTTAGGCAAAGTGGACTTAATTGTTGAACAGGGGTTTTATTCAAATCGTACAGATTTTATAAAAACAGCAATTCGAAATCAATTATCAACCTATTCGAACGTAGTTGATCCCATTATTGCGGAAAAATCATATGTAATGGGAATCAGTTATTTCAATAGAGATGTGCTTAAAAAAGTATTGGAGGAAAAGAAAATACTGGATATTAAGGTGGTTGGTATGCTCGTTTTGGCAGATGATATTGACGTGGAATTAGCGACAAAAACAATCAGGTCTTTAAAAGTATATGGCGCACTAAAAGCGACACCAGAACTGAAGAATGTCTTAAAACAATAACAACCCGCCGATAAATTTTTTAGCTACATGACCTAAAATTCTGTTAAAAAAGTAATTTAGTACTAATCGAATCTTTTTGGGAAGTAATTCGTAAATAATAGTAGAAGGATTTACCCAAAAAGGAGCGTGAAGAAATGAAATTGTCTAGTTTTGCAAAGGGAATCACTGGGACTTTTGAGGCCGTTTTAGCTATTCCATTTTTAGGAGGGCTAATGGTTCTTTCAAGTGCGTGGCAATTATTAACCATCGCATTAGTTCTGCACATTGTGACCGCTGCAATAGCAATTGCTAATCGAACGTCTGTTGCTCCTAGTATCTTAGGAATTGTAACAAGTATCATTGCATTTATCCCTATTATAGGCTGGTTATTCCATGTCATTACCGCAATTTGCCTATATATTAGCGCATACAAAGATTCAAGACACGTATCTTACCATAGATAGATATCAGGACGAACGTTTATATCATTATTTGCATAAGGAAAGGCGCTATTCTAATGAGATTAGCGCCTAGTTTTATATTTTGTTTTCATAAACGGTAAGTACAAGATCACAAATAGGACAATTGCAATTGCTTCTAGAGATAATATATACCAAGGATAGTCTCCTAAGTAGTCTAACGCTGAACCCATTTTTGGTTTCCCTGCTAAGAACATATAATTTCCACCAGTTATTATGTTTATAAGAAAAGCAATCAATGCAACAGCTTGCAAGAATGCAAGTGACTTAAATACAGAACTAAATGTAACTGTATATCCTTTTGACCAAACAAAGAAAAGAATAATCCAAATAATTAAACTGTGATTGACAAAGAAGTGGAAGAATCTCAAGTGTGGGAAATTAAAAAACAACTCTGGTGTGAAGATTGCTTGGATTGCACCTGCAATGCCTATAAAATAGACAATCTCAAAAATAACTTTATTCTTTGTAATTAGTAGGAAAATACAAAGTATAAGACTAATGGAACAAAGTTGGAGCGGTAGAGCATGGGAAACATCCCATGTAGATGTATTTATTAACCATAGATGATAACCAATTTCAAAAAATAGTACGACAGATAAGAATACAATGCTTGTCATTTTTTCATTTAGCTTTGTTCGATAGACAAACAAGAAAAAGATCCCTAAAAAGAAAATGAAGATTGTAATTAGATGTTCCATTGAATACGAGGTAAAGGGATTTTCCGATGAAGAACTTGCAAGTATTCCTTCTAACATAGCATCACCTCTTAACATACCTTATACTAAATCATATGCTTTTGCATCCGACTAAAGTATTTTATTAAATCTCAGAACAAATTTGAATGAATAAAGGTACATAAAAATACTAAACTATTTTAGTATAAGTGCTAAAGCATGCGTAATACTTGAACTAATGGTACAGTTAGAAAGAAATTTTATTCACGAGTAGGAGATAAACATGATTGAAATTAAAACATCAACATTAAGTGATGGGGAATTCAATAGAGGGGTATTTGCAACGCGGGATATAAAAAAAGGAGAGCTCATTCATGAGGCACCTGTAATTGCATATCCAAATGATCAGCATCACCATATTGAGCAAACCTTACTCGCTGACTATGCATTTGAATATGGAATCAATCACACGGCAATCCTATTAGGATATGGCATGTTATTTAACCATTCATATGAACCGAATGCTACATACGATATTAATTTTGATAATCACACTTTCGACTTTTTTGCTTATAAAGACATAAAAGCAGGCGAAGAAATTCTGATCAATTACAATGGCGAAGTGGATGACAAAGAACTATTATGGTTTGACAAAGATTATGAAGAAAAAGAAAGTTAATTGTATATAGGAAACGAGCCGTATCAATTTGTTGATACGGCTTTTTTATGTTTAAATGCCTGTACTAC
>JAPSJC010000132.1 GCA_031178355.1 Ureibacillus sp. | reverse complement strand
GATTCCCAAGTATGGCGATGACTATCTACAAAACCTGGCATGACGATCATATCGGAAGCATCAATGATTTCACAATCCGCCGCTTCAATATTCGGGCGAATCTCAACAATTTTCTTTCCTTCTATTAAAATATCTGCCTTTTCAAAATCACCAATATTTTTATCTAGCGTCAGAACATAACCGTTTTTTACTAACTTTCTCATTTATACCCCTCTTTTCTGAACTTATTTTAGGATTTATAGAAAAATAAATTACTCTTTTGTAATAGATGCGACTGCCAATCTATCATTTCCCTGTTATTCTACTAAAATCAATTCCATGACACGCTGTAATGCCTTACTAGTCTCTAATAAAGATTCACTACGCCATGCAACAATGCTATCTGGTCGAACCAACAAAGCCCCACTAGAATCTACTTCCCTTAATTTTCCCCATTCATTGTTTTGATCTGTATATATAGATTCTCTTCCGATGGATATAATTTTTATTAAATCTTTATAAGGAGCATCAATCTCATCTACTAACGTTTGCCATTCGTCTTTATTCTCTCCAACTAGTAAAGTGAAACAATCTAAACTTAGTAAATCTAGTGTTGAAACTCTACCATTCGGTCCGTCTAACCATGCATGTGGGAGATGGTAACCTGGTGTTGTTGTAGGCCTATAAATTAACATATCTGATTTAGGACTAGTAGAAAGCTCATCGGAAATGTGTGAGCCAAGATTGTAATGATACCCTAGTTCTGCCCCATGAGCGTGGAATTCCTTATCTAATATTTCGATTGCCTGTTTTAATGCATGCCTTTTCTTTTCTCCTCCAGGGGTATCAGACCATAATTCATGTAATGCTTCCCAACCCTCTTCTTTTGGAGTTGTAGGTGAAATGCCAAGTGCTGTATCGATTATCCCTCCATGATTTTGGAAGTTTGAAAGTGAAGAATTCGCAACGGCTATTGCAATCGGGTGTCTTTCTAAATCATAGGTTTCCAAAATAGGCGATAATTTGCTATTGTTAAGTGCCATCCCCAGTTTCCACACTAAATTATAAACATCTTGGATACCTGTATTGAGGCCAAGTGCTCCCCATGGTGGTATACGATGTGCAGCATCCCCTACTAAAAAACATCTACCCTTTTTAAATGTTTCTGCTACAACAGATTGGATATACCAATGGCTAATGGAATGAATCTCAACCTCAAGATTTGCAATTCCTAAGGAACGAAATAGTCTATTTTTCATTTCCTTTTCATCAAAACGTTCTGGATCATCAGAAGCAAAAGCGCATGCAAAAACCCATTCCTTTGAAACATTATTTTCATATGGACCAAGGTGGTAAAGATAGCCACTACCAATCGAACCACCAAAATCAGGATTAATAAACCAATTAATTAAGCAACTATCATCAGGTAAGTAGGGGCTTAAATCTGCAGAAAAATGAGCCGATACCATATCGATTAAATTTGTTGGTCCATTTTCAGAGATGCCTAATACTTTAGCAACCGTTCTTCCTCCATCAGCTCCGATTAAATACTCGGCTTTCACTTGAAAATTATTGCCGTCCTCATCTTTAACCGTGACAAGGACACCTTGTTCGTCCTGCTGTATATCTGTTACATTTTTTCCAAATTGAATTGCAGAAACCGCCAGATTCTCAGCTTTCTTTCTTAATAAAGGCTCAAGTCTTATTTGAGCTAACATTGTATAGTGGCAAGGACTTGCTGCTGCATACTCTTTTGCATATTTCCCGCCACCCCATGCATCCCTAATTGCAATTTGTCTTCCATGTAACTCTGTTGGTCCATCAAATGAGGTATACCAGGCAGTTCTTTCATAAGTGGATTTTGGGGCAGCCTCCTGGATTACCTCTTCTTCAATTCCAATGCTTCGAAACACCTCAATCGTTCTTTGATTGAGCCCAACAGCTTTAGGATGAATAGCTGTACCTTGGTGTTTTTCAAAAAGTAAATGACGAATTCCTAATTTACTTAACAAAATAGAAGCAGTTAACCCAACTGGCCCACCGCCAACAATTACAACAGGCACCTTAACAATTTCCCCTGTCAAACTAAACCTACCTCCTTGTCTCAATGGTGAAATGCTTATACAATTAAAACGCTTACAAAAAACAAGTTATTTAAAACGAAAGATAGTAGATCTAGTCATTGTAATTTTCTATAGAAATTGCAAAGGTAAGAAAGGTTATAAACTATTAAACCTCGTGCCATTTTTATTTTACTTCGGCTTTTCTGATTCTAAATCTATATTGTTGCAAATCTATTCCTTATATGTTGGAGGAGTTTACTCGTTTTTTATTCTGGTGTGTTTTTTATCGTGTAGGTTAGGATGGATGAAATGTGAAGATCATTCACACACTCTGTGGTGTATTAATTCATTGAGGGTGAGGCGCCATGTTCCCTAAATGTATAAAATGATGCCAACTTAATTTGACGTGGCGCCTTTCATCGAATCTTCGTTTGAAAATTGATTATTCAGCTGGTACTTTTTCTAATACAGATACACGTGTTGTTTGAACGCCTAAATCGATTTTTCCATCTAGACTTTTAATCGTACATGTCACGACATCTCCATCTTTTAAGTAACGCCCATTTTGTGCCTGGCTATCATTTAAACGAGCAATTTTTTCTTCTAACTTTGCAAATGGATTCCAAAGGTTTTCTAAATCATCAGGTGTTAATTTTAGAGCTACCCCACCAGGTGTCCCTGTTAACCATAAGTCACCAGGATAGAAGTTTAATAGATTTGATAACTCATTTAATGTTTCTTCAGGCTTATAAAGTAATTGATCAGTCACTGCAGTTTGTCTCACTTCACCATTTACTGTTAATGTCAGTTCAAGCTCATGCAAGTATGACGTTTCATGCTCATCAATTAGATACAGTATTGGTCCAACAGGACAGAATGTTCGATAACTTTTCCCCTTAAACCACTGATTTTCAATAAACTGAACGTCACGTGCAGATACATCATTTGCAATGACAAACCCTGCAATGTATTCATGCATATTTTCTGTAGTAACTTCTACTTCTGAATTAATTTCTTTTTTAATAACAAGCCCTAATTCAATTTCATAATCTAGTAGCTTTACATGTGCAGGACTTACGATTTCATCATTTGGACCAGAAATTGAACTTGGCGCTTTCGTAAAAATTAAATTATAAGGTGCCCTTTGAGCCGCAAGACCAGCTTCTGCACGGTGTGCACTATAATTCGCACCTTGGCAAATTACTTGAGCGGGTGCAGTTACAGGGCTAAGTAGCTTTAAGTCTGCAAAGGCTAGACCATTCGTTTCTTCTTTAAATGCTTTTTTCGCCTCAGAAACTCCTTCTTCTAAAAAATCCGCGAGTGATCTGTAGCTACCATTTACAGGGTAAACAATATCTCCCTTTAAAACACCCCACTTTTGAGATTTACCTTCTTCAAAACGTACAATACTAATTCCCATCGTTACGAGACCTCCAAGTTTTTTATTATACTTATCTGCCAGGAGATAAGAGATTTCATTATTTATAAGAAGCAATTAGTTAATCGTATTACAATTACTTCCATTAATAATTGATTACTAATCTTTCTTAATATATTAGTTAGAATTTTCTGACTACTATAGATAATCTTCAGCAGTAGACTTTTATACTTTAGGTAAACTATTAAGCTCGTTTACAAATGAACGAAAATTCTCTATAACTGAATCTAGAAAAGCAACAGTTGGTTCATCAATTAGTTGCCCTTTTTCATCAAGCTTTTGGTGGACAAAACCTATTAATACTTCATTTCCAGGTAATACCTTTGCAGATACACCAGGAGATGCTAATATTTGGCGAAGATGAATTTGGCACCGTACCGTTCCAAGCATTCCAGTTGTAGCACCAACGATTAACACTGGCTTGCCAAGCATGACCTTCTTTCCTCTTGAAAGCCAATCAATCGCATTTTTTAACATACCAGGGACGGAATGATTATATTCTGGTGTAACAATTAATACTGCATCTGCATTTGCTATTGATTCTTTAAATTGCTCTACAACGATTGGGGAATCTATTTCTAAATCCTGATCGAAATATGGAAGCTCTTTCATTTCTGCATATTGAATATCCATTGTATTCTTATAACGTTCCTTTATATAATCCGCTACTTGCCGATTGTATGAGTTTTGACGAATACTACCTACTAATCCAACAATCTTCATTCTATTTTCCTCCTTTCCTTAACTTATCTGAATCGAATTTTTAAATTCTACTAGTATATCAGCTAAAGCTTTTGGTTGTTCGAGCATAATATAGTGGGCTGCATTCGAAACAACTTTTACTTTTGTATGCTTATTTGCTTCTCTTAACTTTTGTTGTGCGTCTTTCAAAAGCATACGATCATTCTCTCCGTATACTGCTACTATAGGTATCGTTAGCGTAGAAGCACGTTCTTTACCTAGACTATATTCGTTGCATGCATTGAAATCTAAATAGGTTTGTTCAGTTGATACGAACTTCATTTCAGCTTTTTCTTCTTCAAGTAATTCACTTGAAAGATCTTTCGAATAAGAACTGTAAAACAATCCATCAGGAAAAATCCCATCGTGTAACTTTTCTAAAATTTTCGGCTGAACTGGGAGTTCATAGTG
>JAPSJC010000050.1 GCA_031178355.1 Ureibacillus sp. | reverse complement strand
AACCTCCGAATGTAGCTTTAGTGTTAATTAAAACAAAACGATAAACGATTCTCCCCTCAAGGGAAGCTCGTTCTGCTTTCATTTAGCGTTCTATTCCTGCTACTCCAAATCCACCCGGTCCAGCATGGGTAGAAATCATTGCACCAGCTTGCATCCATCTGACATTTTCGAAACCAGCTTCCTCTGCAATCATACCTATTCGTGTTATGATACTTTCATCAAGCCCGATTGAATAAATCAAATACAGCTGTTTTCTATCAATATCGTACTCGCTAAGATAATCATGCATCAATTTCTCCGCAACTACACTCATATGTCCACGATATTTTCTAGTTGAAACGAGCTTCCCATCTTTTAATTCGATACATGGCTTTATTTTTAATAGAGCTCCTCCGATATAAGCAATGTTACTAACTCGTCCACCCGCTTTTAGAAAGTCTAAACTACCAGGAATGAAAGCGAGCCTAGTTTTCGGTACTACAGATTCTATTTTTTCTATTAAGTGTACAGGATCGATAGAAGGTTCTTCTTCAAGCAAAGTGACCGCATACATCACGATTGCAGCAAGACCACCTGTAACATTTAGCGCATCAATTAAGAAAACATCTTCAAAATCTTCCGCTGCAATTAGTGCACTTTGAAAAGAAGCTGAAGCTTTCGATGTATAACCAATATGAATAATGATACTATCAGGATATTTTTCTCTAATATTCGTAAATAAATCATGATATTCATGGACATTCGTCGCTGCAGTAGATGGTATCTTTTTAGTGCGATTATAATATTCAAATACTTCCTCTACCGATAGTTCCCCATCTAGATAATCTTTTCCTTCCATAATGACGTGCATCGGTACAACTTGAATATGATGTTTTTCAACCAGATCTTTCGGTAAATCCGCTCCGCTTTCAGTTGATATGATAATCTTACCCATTTGGCACCCCCTGCGATGAACACACTTATTCCTATTCGTGTTCAAGCTTATAATTTACTCTAACTATACACTAAAAAAATAGATCGGCTACTTAAATAGTCAGAAATTTTCATCAATTAATTATTTTCCAAGAGTTAATATATCCAAATCTCGCTTTTTTCACTCATCTAGACTCACCCATAAAGTAATGACCGAATCTACCTCATCAGTTAATTCTACTTCTCTTGTATAAATCTTTTTTCTATAATTAATAAAAGTTAAAATAAATACAGAGTTGTTTTAAAAGTTCAACTTCTAAAACAACTCTGTTTAATATAAAGGGAGCTATCACTAAAACTAGTGATAGCTCCCTCTCTACTTATTCGCCACTAATAGGATTAACATGTTCCTCTATCGTAACTTTATTATAATTGTATTGGGATGGGTCGACTTTAGTAAAGCCGTCTGGATTATAAAATCTCAATAAATCACCATTAACTACCTTATCTGATAACTGTAACTTATATTCTACTTCTTCTTTAAACTGATTCGCTTCTTCTAATTTACTCTCATCTAATGGTAGTCCAGTCATTGCATCATAAAATTTATTATTTATAGAATACACTGTTGGACTGACAAAATCCCCATTTCTGAATGGTACTAATTCTATATGTTCTTCAGATAATAAATCACTGCCAAAATGAACATAGTCTTTTGAGTCAATTCCAAGTAAATGTAATACGGTTGGAAGAAGATCTATTTGACCTCCATACGTATGGTTCACTCCACCTTCCATTCCTGGAACATGGATAATAAATGGCACACGTTGTAAGTTTGTACTTTCAACATCTGTAATTTCTTTTCCAATAATTTCTTTCATCGCTCTATTATGATTTTTTGAAATACCATAATGGTCACCATAGAAAACGAACATCGTATTATCATATAACCCAGATTCTTTTAAATTCGTAATGAACTGTTCAATTGCTTCATCGGCATAACGAGCCGTTTGGAAGTAATCATCCACACTTGCATCACCAGTACTCGCTTTACCAATTGTTGCTAACTCCTGGTCCATTTTATATGGATAATGGTGTGTAACGGTAATAAATTTCGTATAGAACGGCTGTTGTAAACTTTCTAACATTGGCATTGATTGTTCAAAGAATGGCTTATCCATTAAACCATATTCTGCCATATCTTTATCAAAACTAGTGTCATAGTAACTAGCGTCAAAGAAATAATCAAAACCAAATGACTTATAAATGGTATTACGATTCCAGAAACTGCCGCTATTACCGTGGAATACAGCAGATGTATAGCCATTCTCATTTAATATTGCAGGAGCTGCTTGATACGTATTGTTACCTTTTGTAATAAAAGCAGACCCTTGCGACAACCCAAATAAAGAGTTTTCAAGCATAAATTCAGCATCCGCTGTTTTACCTTGTGCTGTTTGATGGAAAAAGTTATCAAAGTATAGTGTATTCGGGTCTTTCGTTAAAGAATTTAAAAATGGTGTTACTTCTTCGCCATTTAATTGATAGTCAATTAAAAAGTTTTGGATCGACTCTAAATGTATATAAATAACATTCATACCTTTTGCAGCCCCAAAATATTCTGAGTTAGGTTCTGCATAGTTTGATTTTGTATAGTTAATAACTTCTGTTATATCATCGCTATCAGCTAAAGCTCTCTGTGAAGATGCTTTTATCGTTTCAGAAGCATCGTAAATCGTATAGTTATACATTCCTAAATACTTTACAATATAGTTTCTATCAAAACCTCGAGTTAATAATTGTGGACGATCAGCGTTAGCAAGTCCTAAATTCACAACAGAAATCCCTATAATAAAAGCAACCAATGCAATCGCTTTTTTATAGCCAAATTTACTATAATCTTTTTGTATTTTTTTTGTTGAACATAGATAAATTAAGAAAACTACATCCACAAAGAATAAAACATCAAAAGGACTTATTAATGAAACAACACTTCCACCCAAATCTCCAAAGTTTTGCGTTTGGTAAATTGTCGGCAGTGTAATAAAGTCACTAAAGAAACGATAATAAACGACATTTGCATATAATAAAATGGACATCAAACTGTAAGTAACAAATAGTAAGATATACTTACCTCGACCTTTAAAGACCAATGAAAATGCAAGAAATAACATAGCAGATCCTAAAGGATTTAATACTAATAGGAATTGTTGAAGAAACCCTTCAACCCCTAAGTTAAACTGTGTTACTTGAGTAATATATGTTTTCATCCATAACATGAAAACAGCTATGATATATATAAGAAAAAACTTGTTTAATAGTTTATTTTTTTTACTTACTAAATTATTCATTTATCATCTACCTCTACTTAAATCTATTTAATACTCAGTATTTATATAGTAATTAAAATTAGAAATATATTTATTAATTAATATTATATTATTTTGCAATAATATTCTTCACAGACTGTATATATTATTCCTAATTTCTCTATTTGTCAAGTTAATAAATATAACGAAAAATAATTTAAATAGTTTCACCTGATAAAATTACTTTCTTAGGACAATTAGGAATCTTAGTATTAGAACAAAAACTTACCGTAATACTAGCAATAGTGATCATAATTAATAAAATATTATATGGAGTAGTACTATATATTCAGTGCGCAGATAATTTTACTATCTATTCTTTTAATATTTTGCGTAACATTAAAGTGACTGTGTAAAAAAGGAAAAGCACTCGGATTTGAGTGCTTTTAAAAATTATTCCCGTATTTAGATCGTCCTAATTATTGGGTTTGAAAAGTCCAATAATAATTAAGTAAAAAATTGACCATAGGAATTACCAAAATTGTAACAAACTCGCCAACTAAATAATGAAAATATAGAATATGAACGATAAAAAACATTAATGTAAGATTTAATATGAAACCAAATAAGGACACAAATAAAAACCGAAATAATTTCTGGCGAGTAAAGCTACTCCCAAACGTAAAACGTACATTTATTAAGAACGACACAATTGTCATTAAGATAAAAGCAGCAGCAGCTCCAACAACTGGATCCCATTTATAATTTTCTATTAATATATAAACAGAAAGAAAGTATATACCGATACTTATAACACCGGCAAAACTATATTTAATAAACTTTCCGACCATCTCACTCTGTAACATAATATCTTATCCTACCTACTCTTTTATAAATATAATTTCTCTCTTAAAACTAGAAATCTAGTTTACTAAATATATTTTTAACTGTAATAACACTTTTCTTAATTATAGGTTCTAAAGGTTGTTGTTTCCGATTAATTAATAAAACTATTTGTAAGAGTAAAATAGGTAAAAATGTTTTTTTATAAGCTAAATATTTTGGTTCCCAATCAGTTGCGAATTTACTTTTAAACTCCTTTAAACCTTTAAAATTATACCTATTATTTCCATATAAATAGACTAAACGAATAACTTTTTCACTAATGAAGGAGTCCTTAGAATTTCCGACATTTGATAGAGGTGCCATCCCTAAACTACAATTTTCATAACCATTATTTCTTGCCCACTCAAAAATACTTACAAATAAAACATCCATTGTTCCATTAGGGCTGTGTATACTTTTTCTCATTAGATCAATGTTTAATGTTTGTTTGTAATCTGTTGCTAATGTAGCAAATGCTACAATATTTTCTTCTGGATCTTGAAGAAGAGCAATCGGGAAGCATGATACATAGTCTTTACTGAAGGATACTACTGAGAAACCCTTTTCACTAGCATTACCTAACCAAGAATCCGATATTGTTTTTAATTCTGCAAGTATCTTGGGGCAGTGTGGTGGTTCTATAACACGAAAAGTAAAACCATTACCCAACAGCTTATTTATGCTCGTACGTAATTTTCCTCTCTTTTTCCCTACAAGAGAAAAATCCGCTAGCTTAGTAACTGCCTCTTCCCCCAGTTTAATAAATCGAAAGCCTGCATCATGATAAAACTGCATATACCTTGGACTTACTTGATAAAAGATAGGTTTCACCTTATTATGTTTACAAAATTCATTAAACTCGCAAATAGCTAATTGAATATTAGATTCTTCTCCAATGGGATCTCCAAGAACAATGAATTTATTGAAAATTTGTTTATATACAATTAATACACTCTGATCTTTTGTCCAAAATTGTTTTTTATCTTTCAAAAGAATAAGATGTGATACATGATTCCCACCTTTTTCTTTTAGAAAAGATTGTAGTTGATCATCATGCAAGAACAGATGATTTTCAGATAAACCTCTGTTTGTCCGCTGTTTTTGAGAGTAGGCAATGAGATTTTTCATAAAAATCATAAATGTTTCCTCCTGAAAAAAATCGTCAAATTGCTGTTATGATAATACCATATGAAAGATTCTGTTCATAGATATCAATTATCACCATTATTTAAAATGATATTATTTAATGAAATTATAGTTTAACATATATCTTTAATTAAACGAATCGTTGTTTCACATTTAAACACTTAGATAATTACAGAACAAAATGAAAAACAAAAAAACGCTGATACTCCATTAAAATACTATGGAATATAACGTTTTTATAGTTCTATTTAACATACACTTCTAATTACGAGTAGCCGCTTAACAATAGTAACGTGTTAATACCTTATAGAGTTACAAGTTAACTGTATCTGACCCCTTAACTTTCCTTTTCAAAGTTATCGATCAATGCACGCACTTCATCGGTTGATTTTGTACTCATTAATTGATTTCTTAGTTCACTGGCCCCTCGAAATCCTTTAACATAAATTTTGAAGAAGCGATGCAACGCTGTGATGGAACGTGGTAATTCTTCAGAATATTTATCTTGTAGGTCTAGTTGCAATCTTAAAAGATCAAGGTATTCCTTAGTGCTATGCTCTTTCGGCTCTTTTTCAAAAGCAAAAGGATTTTTAAAAATACCGCGACCAATCATAATTCCATCTACGCCATATTGTTGGGCAAGTTGCAAGCCAGTTTGTCGGTCCGGAATATCTCCATTGATAGTCAGAAGAGTATCCGGTGCTATCTCGTCACGAAGTTTTTTGATTTCAGGTATTAGCTCCCAATGTGCATCGACTTGGCTCATCTCTTTTCTTGTACGTAAATGAATAGAAAGATTAGCAATATCTTGTTTTAATATATGTGTTAACCAATCCTGCCACTCATTTACTTCCGTATAGCCAAGTCTTGTTTTCACACTAACAGGTAGACCTCCTGCTTTTGCCGCTTGAATAATTTCCGCAGCAACTTCTGGACGTAGGATTAGGCCACTTCCTTTTCCTCTCGATGCCACATTCGGTACAGGGCAACCCATATTGATATCTATACCTTTAAATCCTTGCTCCGCCATTCCAATACTCATTTGTCGGAAATATTCGGGCTTATCTCCCCATATATGTGCGACCATTGGTTGTTCGTCTTCTGTAAAAATTAAACGTCCGCGCACACTTTTCTGCCCGTCAGGATGACAGTAACTTTCCGTGTTTGTAAACTCTGTAAAGAACACATCCGGTCTCCCTGCTTTACTCACAACATGACGAAATACTACATCCGTTACATCTTCCATAGGTGCAAGGACAAAAAATGGTCGCGGTAATTCACGCCAAAAATTATCTATCATATCATACTCAAATCCTCTCATTATAAAAACGACGCATACTCTCGTCACAAAATTTAACAAAAAAATGTTCCATTTACTCAGACACGTTTATTATGCTTAATTATTTATTATAATACATGAGTCCCTTTTGGACATTTATAAATTTGTGGAAAACTATTGCGAAAATCCCATTGTTTATTTTAACGAATATTCGTCCTAAATGGGAGATATTAATCGTTTTTGAAAATTGTCTAGTAATCAAATAAGATAATAAGCTTATAGTATTTATAGTCATGTAGAAAAACAAATCAGTTTTTTTGGACTCGGACTCACTTTGAACCGTGTATGATTACTACTAATAAGCTAATTCTATAAATTTATACTCTTTTAATTGATGGTTTTGCGATAGTGACTTTAGAAGAAATTATTTGTTTCTCAACTGCATAGTCTGCACGATCTTCACGAATAAAACTCATGGCTAATGCACCAAAAATTGCCGCAATTCCTATTGCAAAAAAGTTAAATTGCGGTTGGAAATTAAAGGTTAATAAAATTCCCATATACGTTGGAGCAATAATGGACCCAATCCGACCAAATGCCATTGTACTTCCGAGTGCAGCTGCTCGTACATCTACTGAATAATATTGCGCGACATATGCATTCGACATATTTTGTAGACCAACTGAAGCAGCGCCAATGATAGCGATTAATAAATAAGCAATATAAATATTTTTGGAGTAGCCAATCAGTACCAGTGATACAGCCCCTACGATATAAAGAGGAATTAGTACGCGTTTGAATCCTAATATTTGAATAAGATTTCCGAATGCCATTGTGCCGATAATTGCACCAATTTGTAGTACTGCAACAAATACTAGACTTGATTTTAAATCATAACCTACATTCATCATTAATGTTGGTAACCATGTATTTAAAGAATACATTAAAATAAATGTACAAAAGCAAGATAGCCAGAACATCAACGTACTAAACCCAAGTTTGTTTTTGAAAAGATCACGAACCGATGATTTTTGAAGCTGTTTTTGCTGGTCATATGCTATTTGGATATCTTTTGAAAGCGAGGGTTCTATTTTTCTAAGGACAGTAACAATACCTTGCGTATCCCTTTGTTTTATCAATGAACTAATTGATTCTGGAATGGTACGTATCATGAAAGGTAATAAAAGTAGTGGTAACCCACCAATCCAGTAAACTGGTTGCCAGCCAAATTTCTCAAGTAATACTTGTCCGCTAAAAGATGCAGTCATTGCACCAACGGAATAACCGCAGAAAATGAATGAAATTATGGCAGCACGATGTTTAGTTGGTGCATACTCTGATATTAAAGCAGCGATATTTGGCATTACACCACCAAATCCTAATCCTGCAATAATACGACACAAAATGAAGAAGATAGGTGAGGTTGCAAATCCAGATAATAATGTAAAGAAGCTAAATAGGAAAGTTGTAAATATTATAATACGTTTCTTTCCGAAGCGATCTGCATACAGCCCAAATAACACAGCTCCAATTGCAGTACCAATAGTCGTGTAGCTACCAATCGTCCCTGCTACTATATCTGAGATTCCCCAGTCTGCTTTTAACAAAGGAATAGTGGCACCATAAATAACCACATCATAACCGTCGAAAATCATGATAAAAAACAAACATAGAATAAGTATGTAATGGAAGCCTTTTAATTTACTCTGATTAACTAACTCAGTTGGGTTGACTGTTTTCATTGTATCACTCCAAAGTGAATTTAATTCATAGTAGGAAGCTATCATCTGTTAAAAAGGACATAGGGCATGTCCAGTTAAAGATGATAGCTTTTGAAATTACTATGCTTACGTTTCTAGCAAGAGGTTTGAGAAAAAATATATTATTTCCAAACTTCGTCTGCAATCTCTTTCACAAAGGAAAGCTTGCTCCACTGTTGTTCTTCCGTTAAAATGTTACCTTCTTCTGTAGATGAAAAGCCACATTGTGGACTTAAGCAAAGTTGTTCAAGAGGTACATAAGTTGCCGCTTCTTCAATGCGTGCTTTAATTTTCTCTTTATCTTCTAATTGACCAGACTTAGAAGTTAGCAAGCCAAGTACGATTTTTAAATCTTGACGGTTAACATATTTTAATGACTCAAAGCTTCCTGAACGCTCGTCGTCAAATTCCAAAAATAAACCATCAACATCTAAACCGCCAAAGATCACCTCTGAAGCATAATCATAACCACCACTTGAAAAATAATTAGATTTATAGTTACCGCGGCAAATATGCATCGTCACTACTAAATCTTCTGGTTTATTAGCAATGGACCCATTAATCATAGATTGCATTACTTTTAACTCTTCAGCTGGGTCCAAACCTTTAGAACGCAGCTTTGCATGACCCTCTTCAGAAAATAAGTCTGCCCACGCTGTATCATCTAATTGCAAATAACGGCAACCAGCATCATAAAATGCTTGAATTGCTTTTTGATAAGCGATAATTGTATCTTGTAAAAACGTTTCTCTGTCATTATAAATTTCTTCATTCATATCAACACGATATACGAGCATATTCGGACTTGGAATTGTCTGTTTAGCAACAGCCTCACCTACATGCTGTTTTAGAAATTTGAAATGTTCTATAAATGGATGTGTTGAAAAGTCGATTTTCCCGGTAATGCGAATGCCTTCTTTTCGAGTTTCCATTTTATGAAACTGTAAGCCAGCATCTTTTTCGTAATATTCTACGCCATCAAGCCCGCCTAAAAAGTCAAAATGCCACCAGCTTCTACGGAATTCACCGTCTGTAACTGCTAAAACGCCATTTTCTTTTTGCTTCTTAATAAGGCGAATAATCTCTTTATCTTCTATATTTATTAATTCGTCATGTGTAATTTTTCCCGATTTATATTGTTCGCGTGCCTCTAGTAAATTTGCAGGGCGTAATAGGCTACCTACATGATCATAACGAAATGGTAAAGTTGTATTTTTCATAAACTTATGTACTCTCCTTTAAGGTGTAATGTAAAGAAATTATAGCAATATAAACTTGTTAACAGATAATACATAAAAAATATCTCTATCTATAGTTTTAAACTATAGGTAGCCGTATTCTTCAAACATGATGAATCACATGAAGCTGGGTAATACTGGATATGTATGTAAAAAAGGCATCCTATATTGGATGCCTTTTTAAAAATTTTTATGTGTACTCTAAATATCCATTAATGTGCCACTAGGCTTTGGTAATTCTTGAGCTGTAATTTTATTCATTTTACAAAAATGTTTAAAAAATTGTAGTGCCATCTCTCGTTCCTTAGGTTCGCTTTTCAAAGAAACGATATCAAGCAAGATTTGAGCCATCCATATATTATCAAAATAACGATACTTACCTGAATTCCATGTCATTTTATCAGGGAACTTTTTATTCACATAATATTTCCAGAATGGCATCTGATTTGATTCTTCTTCTGAAAGTTGAATTCTAAATTTTGAATGAGCAGGAATAACTCCATCTTCACAAAGCTTACCAATGAACTCTTCATTCACCATATAAACACCCAAGATTCGTCTCTCTTTTTCAGGCTTGTTTGAATCGATTGCCGTTAAAAGAACAGCGCTATTTTGGTGCAAGCGTATAGGTTTGTTTGGCTCTCCCTTATTATTACCACTCTTTATTTCACCTGAAAATACCTTCCACTCTGAAAAGATACTTTCCTTTTCTTCTATGTCACACCAAAAAACCATTTGTGATTCGAGATGAAGTTTATGATTTTTCATCAGTTTGTCGTGTTCCAAGCGTAGCTCATGGTTTTTTCGTTGTATTTTTTTTTCTTCTTCCTTTTTCCATTCTTCCTCTTTACGTTGTACTTCCTTTTCTTGTATAATTTCTTCCAAAGAATTAGCAACGTTTTTATCATGTAGTATTAAGTGTTTTTCAAATACATCAGGGAAAACAAACTTTTTACTTTCCGATGCAAAAGTTATTTCAATACTAGAATCATTATGCTTAACAATATTCCCCAAACCAAAGCGCTTATGTGTAACTTTCTTATTGATTAAATTCAATATTCTAGTCCTCCTCGTAAAATAAAAACTGCTTACTATTTAATAGTAATTTTCTAAAATTACTCAACGATCTTTACCTTTAAAAATCACACAACTGTTCAGATTTTACTTTGTATAGAAAAGGATAATAAAAAAACGTACCCATCATTCTATCTGCAAACAATACAGCGGAACTCGGAATACGATTAATAAAACAATTGTAAGACTATTATAACATTTCTTTTCGCAAATTACAAATTTAATGTTGACAATATATTTTCACTTGATGTAAAATAATAATTTTATTATTTCCATAAACTTAACATTTTTATAAGATGTTTTAATTTTTTTTAATACCAAAAGAGATTTTTATAAATGGAATCAGTATCCACATAAATTTTAAAGTATAAGAAATGAAAAAGAGAAAGAGTCCAAATGGATTCTTCCTCTTTTCTTTTTTAGCATTTTGTTATCTTTGTCCATGAGTATATATCCCAAAGCTATAAAAAATGCATGCATTTTTTCTGTTATTTCGTGTTCATTTAATAATTTCGTTATTCACTAGCTCCACGGTAGCCCTTATATCTATCCAAAAATGACCTTTAATGCTGGCAATTGGGGCAAAAATAAGTTTTCCGAGAAGAGATTTCATCTTCTATAATAGATGCTTTGCAACGGGAACACTCTTCACCTTCTCTATCATAAACATAAAATTGGTAGCCTCCTGTTTTGCCATCTCCCTTATATAGCGGGTTTTCCATATAACCACCTTGTTCAATTCCTTTTTTAAGGATAAATTGTATCGAATGATACAGTCTGGTTAATTGTTGATAATCAAGGTCATTAATTTTTTTATCAGGGCGAATCTCTGCATGCCACAAAATCTCATCAGAATAACCATTACCTATACCAGCTAACACTCCTTGATTGATTAATGTTGTCTTTATGGCTCCTTTTCTTTTTTGCATTAGCTGGTGAAAGATATCTAGTGTAAAGCCAGGATCAAGCACTTCTGGTCCCAATTTCTCAAACTCTTCCTTCACTTCTTCAAGTGATAAAAGATGCAGGTAGCCTAATCGCAGTCCAATAAAATATAAATGTTGTTCCCCAAAGGATAACTTTACTTGGATTGTCCTATTTGGTTTATCTTCCTCTTTGCCAAAAAACATCCATCCGCCAAGCATTAGGTGTAACAGCAAACAGGAACCATCCTGTAGTTGAAAAATTAAATATTTTGCTCTTCTATTAATCGATGTTATCGTTTGATTTGAAATTTGCATGGTAAACCTATGAACGGGTACGTTAATAGACTTTTCCCGTCCTATTTCAACATCTGTAATTTTTAACCCACCTATTAATGATTCGAGTGATGTTTTATAGGTTTCCATCTCTGGCAATTCAGGCATAAATTTATCCTCCATTTTACAATCTGTTTATACAGTATTTCCTACTGGAGGGTTATTATGAATGGTTAGCATTGAACATTATCATTTTTATAATCTCTTAAAACCAAAAGGTGATTGCACAATTGCAATCACCTTTTGGTTTGTCTATTTGATTTTGCAATGTCATCTTAGTACTTAAACTGCTGCACCAGGTCATTTAACTCGATTGCTAGTTTCGAAAGCTCCTCAGAGCTTGCTGCGACCTCTTCCATCGAACTGCTTGTTTGCTGAGCAGAGGCAGAGGTTTGTTCGACACCAGCTGCAGATTCTTCCGAAATTGATGCAATCTCCTCTATGGATGAATTCATTTCTTGGCTAGTGGATTTAATCAACGTTAAGTGATCACTAACTACACTAATAGTGGCTGCCATTTCTTTAACAGAATCATTAATTTTTCTAAATGTCTCGCCTGTTGTTTTTAGCTGTTCTGTTCCTTTTTCGACTTCGGTATACCCCATTTGTAATGATTGTACGACTCCCGAAGTATCTCCCTGAATTTTACTAACAATTTGTGTGATATCCGCTACCGATTTGGACACCTCTTCAGCAAGCTTTTTCACTTCTTCTGCTACAACCGCAAATCCTCGACCATGTTCTCCAGCACGGGCTGCCTCAATCGCCGCATTAAGAGCCAACAAATTCGTTTGTTCGGCTACATCTCTAATAACAGTGACTAATTTTGAAATTTCATTAGATTGTACATCTAATTGTTGTACTTTTTGAACGGAATCATTGACGATACGGTCGATATTCGTCATTTGTTCAACTGATTGCTGCATCATTTGAGCACCATCTTCAGTCAAGTGTAAAACTCCATTTGATGATTGGTAAATTCTTTCTCCATGTTCATTTGCTTCTTCCACTTTTTCCACATAAATTCCCATTGAAGTAGAAAGTTCTCCGGCAAGACTTGCTTGTGACTCGGTACCAGATGCAATTTCCTCCATTGTTTTGGCGATTTGCTCTGTCCCTACTTTTACTTCATTTGCAGATTGTGTAAGTTCCTCACTGTGACCTGAAATCAACTGAGAGGCATTGGAGATTTTTTGTATCATATTTTTTAAATTAGTATGTAAATGATTAAGACCATTCGCTAATTGACCAGTTTCATCTTTCGACTTAATGTTCAGTTCACTAATCGTTAATTTTCCATCAGCAATTTGAGTCATTTGTTCTGTTACTTTTTTTATAGGATTCGTTACACTATTAGCAAATAGCCAAATGATTCCAATCCCAATCAGTACAGTTATCCCTGCAACAATGGCATTTAATGTAAGTATTTCACTAGCAGGTTCGTTAAAATCAACTAGATAAGTACCTGCTACTACTACCCATCCCCATTCGGTGAATTCCTTGGAATAGGCAACTTTTTCTCCGAATTTATTTGGGTTATCTATGAATGGAGCTATAAAATGGGTAAATCCTCCACCATTGATGCCCCTTTCAATATATTCTTGCACATAGTATGTACCATTTGAATCCTTATTTTCCCAAAGGTTCTGTCCCTCTTTACCAGGGTGAGCAACAAAATTCCCTTGGCGATCAGTAATAAACATATAGCCATTATCACCTAAGTCAATCGTTTTATTAATTGGTCGTTTATTATCTCCATCCTTTTCTCCTAATATTGCTATTCTTACTTTTTCTTGGGCATCCAAAAGAGAAATTCTACCCTTTTCTACTTGCTCATTTAGTGCATTCATCATCTCAATCGTATGTACAACACTATTTTTTAAATTCGTTTGACCGAGTTCATCTAAACTATTACTACTCTTTTCATAACTAAATGCACCTAAAATTAGCAACGGAATCGTCAACAATAAGATTGAGACAAACAGAAGCTTCCTTTTGATGGTTCCAGTTAAAAAAGCAAGCATATTGAATTTCATTCATACCATCCTCACAAGTCTAATAATAGAAAAACAAATCTATAAGTCCTAGAAACAATATTAAATAAGTCTTTCGATATAGATTATATTCTTACTAACCTTAGTTTACAATATCATCCACAAAATCTACTATACAATTCGACAATTCAAGAAATTAATGGTAAAGGGAACAATTAATTTCTTTTAAAATAAATGCTAAAACCCCCCTCTAAGGATATCGTTTACATTACAAAAAACCTACAACAGCTTGTACTTCACCTCAAAAACATTTATTTCTGTCGTTGCCTTCATTTAAAATAAGATGCAGACACACTATTATTAACAGACTACAGAACAAAAAGAACGAATCCTCCATGAAGATTCGTTCATTTAATATACCGCGCCACAGCTTCTCAATGTGCGGATTAGATGGCAACACGTAGGTGCCTGATGGTTTTTCAATTTTAATCATTTTAAATAAAATCATTTAATTAATGATTAGGTTTCTTCTTATTATAATTACTAATTTAATAGAATAACTTTGCGTTCTAAAGGGCAGTCCCTTTTACTGGTACATATAATCCGGTCATATTTGCACCTTCGTGCTTTAGCAACTTTACCTTTTTATCAATCCCTCCTGCATAACCGGTCAGACTTCCGTTCGTTCCTACCACACGGTGGCAAGGTATAATAATCGATATCGGATTGTGTCCGACAGCACCACCTACAGCTTGTGCAGACATTCTATCTTTTCCCATACGTCTTGCAACTTCTTTTGCAATGCTACCGTATGTTGTCAGTTCACCATATGGTATTTCAGTGAGTATTTTCCACACATGCTGTTTGAACTCGCCACCTATTGGAGCAAGAGGCAGCCTTGATAATTTCGGTTCCTTACCGGCAAAATAATCATCTAACCATGCTTTTCCTTCTTGAAATATTGGAATATCTTCTTTTTCAGTGATATCTTTTGGCATTGTGTTTCCAATATACTTCTGCTCGCCAATCCACAGACCTATAATGTTATTTTCGTCGCTTGCAAGCAATATATCCCCAACAGGAGACTTATAATGTGTAGAGTAGTACATTTTCTCCTCCTCTAATATCATGTTTTCTTTATTTTATAATCTTTCATTCCTTCAATTGCACCACCAGCTACTGCCCAGAAATAAAGGCTTGCTACACTGCAATATGGACTGAAGCGTTTACGGTATCTCTCAAATCGTTCTTTATCAATATCCTTATGGTGATAAACCATCCGCATCCCTCTTAATATAGCTAAGTCGCCGAAACTAAACACATTTGGTCGTTGCAGACAGAAAAGCATGATCATTTCTGCAGTCCACACGCCAATCCCTTTGAGTGAGGAAAGCTCCGCTATAACCTCATCATCTGTCTTTTCACTTATACCAACAAGGTCAAATTCATCGTTTTTTACCCTCTTTGCAAAATCCACGATATAATTTGCTTTACGAAATGAGGTACCAAACTGTTGAATCTTTTCAACACCAGCATTTAAAATAGTGTTTGCAGTTATTTCTCCCAGTTCACTGATCATTCGCTTCCAAATTGTTATGTGAGCTTTAGTAGATATTTGTTGCCCGATAATAGTGTTAACAATTGCTGAGAATAGGTCTGAATCAACTTCACGGTTGATATGCCCTATTTTATCGATTACTTCTCCGAGTTTCTTATCTTTGCTTTTTAGATATTCTTTTTCCGTTTCTCCATATGTAAAATACATATTACTCAACTTATCACCTTCCAAATTGCACTTTCACTGCTTATAAAAATCATGATACGTTTTACTTTTAATTTTGCTATGATTTTTTTTTAGTTTTTAAAATGTTGTTTAGCCTTTATAACAATTCGATCATCTCAAGCTTGATTTCTTTATATTTACTACAGCCTCTGTAACATACATTCAATAGAAAAGAACGAATTCCTCTAATAATTTCATATCTAGAACTGAGTCGGATACTATTAAATTCCCCCTAATGTTCATGGATGATCCTTAGGTTCAATAGTTCATTTCACTTTCTTTCAGCAAGTTTCCACGTTTTACTCACTTCCCTATTAAATATTTGCGTATGATAGTTCAATCCAAATATTTTAAGAGAGGAATGAATGTTATTGTTGGGATTTTCTATTATTCAATTAGTTCGACGTAATGGACTTAGGCTCGATAAAACTATGAAAAAGGAATTAGTTGGACTATATCATCCATTTCGTAATATTCCATGTTTTTTGCATAGGCCAATAGAATTTTTTCGTAAAAAGATAAAAAGATACCCTTTAGTCATTGAGTTTGAGGAAAATAGTTTCGAGAAGGGAGTGCAGGATGTTAAGAATACAAAATGCCGAACACTCAACCAGTATCCTTCTATTTCTTGTTGCTCAACTACATTATCTGTAGAAAAAATAGAACATCTACTTAATAATTGCAATCACATCAAAAAAGTCTACTACGATCGAAAAGTCACAGCCCTGCTTGATAAAGCTACACCTTCTATTCACTCTGACCAACTACACCAAAATGGGCTTACTGGTAAAGATGTAACCATTGCAGTAATCGATACAGGGATCTATCCACACGCAGATATCAGGGATCGTATCAAGGGATTTAAAGATTTTATCAATAATAGAACTGCGCCATATGATGATAATGGACACGGTACCCATTGTGCAGGAGATGCAGCTGGTAACGGAGCATTGTCAGGTGGGAAATATAGGGGACCAGCACCTGAGGCAAATTTAGTAGGTGTAAAAGTACTAGATAAAATGGGATCTGGTTCCCTTTCTACCGTAATTTCAGGAATTGAATGGTGTATTCAAAATCAAACACAATTTAATATAAAGGTTCTATCATTGTCGCTAGGAAGTGACGCTGTTCAGTCTGCACAAGATGACCCAGTTGTGAAAGCTGTTGATAAAGCATGGGATCAGGGTATGGTTGTTTGTGTAGCAGCAGGTAATTCTGGTTCGTCACAACAAACGATTGCAAGCCCAGGTATAAGTCCGAAAATTATTACCGTTGGTGCAATTAACGATTATAATACTGAAGAACGCTCCGATGATAGAGTTGCAGATTTCTCGAGCCGTGGTCCAACGATTGATGGTTTAATGAAACCCGACCTTATAACACCTGGTGTAAATATTATTTCATTACGTTCTCCAAATTCATTTCTTGATAAAATAAACGCTTCTTCACGTGTTGATACAAACTATTTCTCCTTATCAGGGACTTCAATGGCTACACCAATATGCGCAGGGGTAGTTGCACAGTTACTTCAAAAAGAACCCAATCTTTCACCAGACATTGTCAAATCACGGCTAATTCGGGCGTGCGAAAATATTGGAGAATCAAATTATGCTCAAGGTCATGGTTATTTAAATGCTTCAAAATTACTGAATACGCAAGTATTAACATAGTAAAGGTATCCATGTAACCACTCGTATAAATAAGCAATTCGAAAAGATAGTGGATATCACAATGTTGTAAAATTAGTATCATCTGAATATCAATTACCCTTTTTTGTACTGATAATTTCATTACAAAATAGGGTTCCATCTTAACAAAAACAAAAAAAGGTGAATTTGAGTACACTCAATTTCACCTTTCAACTATTTGATGCTAGTTATAATAATCGGAATCTGTTCGTATATCACTATGCTAGTTCCAACCAAGCCACCGCTTCGCAATGCGTCGTTTGTGGGAACATATCTACTGGTTGTATCT
>JAPSJC010000131.1 GCA_031178355.1 Ureibacillus sp. | reverse complement strand
TTATTTAAAACATTACCTCGAATTATCGTTAAATTTTCTTTATTTAGTTGAATCTTCTCTGGAGTACGAACGAGAGCAGTAACATGATGTCTGTCCGCAAGGGCATAATTAACGATATGGCTTCCAACTCGTCCAGTTGCACCTAAAATCAAAATATTCAAAAGTAAAATCCTCCTTTTTACGAATACAATTATTATACTACATTATAAAAGTAATCCCTCAAGGATCAACACCCCCTTAAAGTTGAACAAGCAAAATGCCATAATTCCAAACGTTGCAGAATGTAGTAAGCCTTTTTAACTAATTGATTCATTTACGCTTCCAAATGGAATCATTTCCCTATTTTAAAAACTCAATGAAGGACCTAATCCCTTTTCGATTAATGGCCTTTTCTCTTCAAGTCACTCTTATACTTTTGTATAATCAATTAGTCACTGTTTTTAAATAATAATTCTTAAGGTTGTAGTTACATATGAAAATAAAATCTCTCAATATATATAAGGTGAATTTATATGAACCAAAGTAATGATAATACAGAAATCATACTTTCTGATCCATCACAAAATCTAGTCCATCCTTTTTTTAATAAACGAATCGTCTTTACAGGAGCACTTTCTACTATGACTCGTTCAGAAGCTGCAAAGAAAGTCCGTGCTTTTGGAGGGATTTTACAAGGGGCTGTTACAAAGGAGACTGATTTTGTTATTTTGGGCAAGAAACATCGTGGGAAAAGTACGAAACAATTAAAAGCTGAGCAGTTAATTAGGTTTGGCTTCGACATACAAATCTTGCCCGAAGATGATTTTATATGGGTTTTATCTATGCCAAAATAAGTTATCTGGCAACATGTTAAATCATGACATTGAACGTGGCTCGAAAAAAGCACTTCGCAAAATCCATAAAGAACTTCGTAAAAATAAATTAGTTCACCGAAGAAAAAGCCCAATCTCTCAAAATGAGATTTTGGGCTTTATAATTTAAAAGAATCAATTTAGTAACGAGCTGTGACCATTTTCTTTCTTGTATAGAACTCTACCCCATCTGGTCCATTTGCATGAAGATCTCCATAGAAAGAGTCTTTCCAGCCAGAGAATGGGAAAAACGCCATTGGGGCTGGCACTCCTAGGTTTACTCCTAACATTCCCGAATCAATCGTTTCACGGAATTCACGCACACTCGAACTACTATCTGTATAGATACATGCACCATTTGCGAAGCGAGAACTGTTTGCGATAGTAATTGCTTCAGCCAACGTTTTCACACGGATAATACATAGTACAGGTGCGAAAATTTCATCTTGCCAAATTTTCATTTCTTGCGTGACATTGTCAAAAATTGTAGGTCCTACAAAGTAACCATTACCTTTTACCTTTTCATCTTGACGTCCATCACGAACTAATCGCGCTCCCTCTTCTACACCCAATTCGATGTAGCGAAGCGTCCGTACTTTGTTGCTTTCACGAATGACAGGTCCTAAGAAGACGTTCTCATCTAATCCGTTACCAATGACGATGTTGTTCGCTTCTTCTACTAAGCGCTCAATCAGTTCATCTGCAATTTCCTCTTGTACAGTCAAAACAGAAGCAGCCATACAACGCTCACCAGCTGAACCAAATGCCGCCCCAGTAATTTGTTTTGTTGCGATGTCTAAATCCGCATCATTTAACACAATGGAATGATTTTTAGCACCCGCTAATGCTTGTACGCGTTTTAAGTTTTCTGTTCCTTTTTTATATACGTACTCCGCTACTGGCTGCGAGCCAACAAACGAAATCGCTTTTACAAGTTTGTGCTCAAGTAGTCCGTTTACGACATCGTGTGCACCATTGACAATATTTAATACCCCTTTTGGCAAACCAGCCTCTTCAAATAACTCTACTAATCTTGCAGCTAAAAGTGGCGTTCGTTCAGATGGTTTCAGAACAAATGTATTACCGCAAGCGATAGCTAAAGGGAACATCCAGCATGGCACCATCATTGGGAAATTGAAAGGTGTAATCCCCCCAACGACGCCTATTGGATAACGGTACATACCCGACTCAATACCTGTAGCAATGTCGGGAAGTTGTTTACCCATCATTAAAGTAGGAGCACCTGCTGCAAATTCAACGCATTCAATTCCGCGCTGCACTTCCCCATAAGCTTCAGTTAAGTTTTTTCCGTTTTCAATTGTTACTAATTGTGCTAGTTCATCCCAATGATCGACCAGTAATTGTTGGTACTTAAACAGGATACGAGCACGTTGTGGGACTGCTGTTTTGGACCAATCCTTAAATGCTTCATTCGCAGCTTGGACCGCTCTATCAACATCTTCTTTTGTTGATAAAGGAACTTCTGCTATTACTTCTCCTGTCGCAGGGTTATAGACCGGCTCTGTTCGACTTGTAGATGAATTCACCCATTCTCCAGCGATATAATTTTTAATTAACTTTGTATTCGTTGTGCTTGCCATTTTACATTCTCCTTTTATTCAGTATTTAGTAGATTGCTAAGATGTAAGCGAGCTTGTACTTCCCGAGAAATCATAATGATAACAATAGTTGTATAGGTCCACTATTTCTTGTTTTGTCGGCACTTTCGGATTGTTTGCAGGGCTACCACTCGCAATTGCATCGGTAGCCATTTTTTCAAGTACCTGTTGAAATTTTTGTTCATCAATTCCCCAAGTCTTTAAATTCGGAATATTTAAATCACTGCAAAGCTGTTTAATTCCATTAATAGCGATATTGGCTAATTCAGTTTCAGGTAAAGCGGTTGATTCTGGTGAAATCATACGTCCAATTGTTGCTAGTTCTTCAATAGCGGATTCTTTTGTATATTCAAGCACTGCAGGAAGCAACATCGCATTTGAAATCCCGTGTGGTACATGGAATAACGCTCCAATCGGACGGGACATTCCGTGAATTAAGGTAACGGAAGCATTACTAAAAGCGATTCCAGCCTGCATAGAAGCAATCGCCATTTTTTCTCTTGCTTCTGTATTTCCTCCGTCTTCATACACAACCTTCAGATGTTTTAAGATGGATTCAATCGCTGAAAGAGCAAGCGTATCTGTTAGTGGTTGTGATCGGCGTGATAGATAAGCTTCTATTGCATGACACAGTGCATCAAGTCCAGTTGCTGCTGTAACGGATGGTGGAGTCGAAGTTGTAAGCATTGAATCCACAATGGCCACTTTTGGCAAAAAGGCTGGATGTTTAATCATCATTTTTATATCTTCAGTAGTATTTATAATGACGGTAACGTTTGTCACTTCCGAGCCAGTTCCTGCCGTGGTTGGAATAGCAATCAGTGGTATAGGGTTCTTTTCAATTGATGTTTTCCCACCCATATAATCCCCAATAGTACCACCGTTCGTTGCTAATACAGCTACCGCCTTAGCAGCATCAATACAACTTCCTCCACCAATGGCCACAATTACGTCGCATTTCTCTTTTAAACAAAGTTCCAGAGCTTCGTTCACATGTACATCTGTTGGCTCAGTGTTCACATTTAGGTAGGAGGCGTAAGAAATATTCAAATCCTCTAGCGTGTCCTTACATGTTTGCACATGACCTATTTTTTCAATAATACGATCACTAATGATAAGTACTTTCTTGCCATAAGCTGTCACTTGTTCTCCAAGCTGAGATAAAGAATTTTGACCATAAAAAACGGAATTCGGTAAAGAAAACTCCGAATAGGATCTCATATAGTTCCCCCTTATACTTTCTCTGCCATGCTTTACATTTCTTCTTGTGGTGATAAATCCTAAGACGGAGTTATTTATAGCAGATCATTATATTCTAGAGTATTAATCTATTTGGAAGATTATGTTTCATCTATTAATAATCAAATATTAAGGATTACAGAAAACCATGATATACAATGCAAAAAAGGCTGGACAAAACTTGCTTCAATAATTAAATAGAGTCAAGAGCAGCAAATAAAATAGACGGAGAAACTCCGTCTAATGTAAATAGCGGGGGCAAATGAAGCGGAGATAAGCGGAGAAATTCCGATTAAATGCTTTAATTTGGGCAAAATTTAAATATTTGGATTGGATAACCGGAAAAAATCCCGTTATTTTCGAAAAAATATAGGGATTTTCTAGGATAACCGGATTATTTCCGTTTAAAGTTCTTTTTTTTTTGTCTAGCAACATTTCTTTCAATTTCCTCGCAAGGTAATGGCTATGCTACTGAGGCAGTTAGTAGACTTATCGCATGGGCGTTTTCACATGACAATGTAGCAAAAGTTGTTGCTGAATGTCACGATGATAACGTGGCTTCAATAAAAGTGTAAGAGAAGTTGCATATGAAAAGATCTGGTGTAGACAAGAATTTGTTGAAATTGAGTTGGAAAGGTAATTTCATTAGTATATGGAGACAAGGACGCGCTTTAGCAGTACGCCCTTGTTTATTTAAATCATTTGGCAAGCTCACTCTGGAGTATTGACAATAAACTGTTGAACTTTGTCTATGTCCACGTTTCCGCCTGATATGACAGAAACGATGTTTTTACCTTGGATATTTAGTTTATTGAACATCGCTGCTGCGATTGTTGTTGCACTAGATGGTTCAATGAGTTGCTTCGTACGTTCTAAAACAAAACTGAAAGCTTGGCGAATTTCATCTTCACTTACAAGGACTAAATCATCTAGATATTTCATCGT
>JAPSJC010000130.1 GCA_031178355.1 Ureibacillus sp. | reverse complement strand
AAACAAGGTCGTGTCGCAAAGGCGATTCGTACAATTGTTTATTCAGTAGCTAGCGGTCACCAAAAGAAAAAGACTTACGTCGATATATTGGATTAATAGAAAAGCGAAAGGCGCTCGTTCAACTCTTAACGGCACTGGATACTTTCAACAAGTGTGCTTGTACACGCAGGAGAAAGTTGAAGTGACCGAGAGAGCTAGTGCCTAAAGCTAGACAAAAAAGAAGGGAGCCGATACATGGTTTCCCTTCTTTTTACTATACTCATATTAGACATTTGCGAACAAACTAAATCGAGGTGAGCATGTCATGGAATGGTTTAATGTTGGAAAAATTGTTAATACACATGGGATTAAAGGAGAGGTAAGGGTCATCTCTTCTACAGACTTTGAAGACGTCCGTTTTGCTCCTGGTAGCCGTTTAGCTGTATTTAAAAAGGAAGATAAAAAACCAACATGGGTTACGGTAGAAAGCGCACGCCGTCATAAAAATTTTATCTTACTTACATTTGAAGGGCTTTATAATATTAACCTTGTAGAACAATTTAAAGAGGGTATATTAAAAGTAACAAAAGATCAGCTCGAAGAAGATGAACTAGAAGAAAACGAATACTATTATTTTGAAATTATCGGTTGTGACGTGTTTTCTGAAGAAGGAGAGCGATTAGGCGTCATTACAGAAATTTTAGAAACTGGTGCAAACGATGTTTGGGAAATAAAAGATTCTAATGGTAAGAAACATTATATCCCTTATATTGAGGATGTTGTGAAGGAAATTATTATAGATGAAAAGAAAATTATTATTCATGTCATGGAAGGACTATTTTAAATGAATATACATGTACTTAGTTTATTTCCAGACATGTTTACAGGAGTATTTGGTTCATCTATTTTAAAAAAAGCACAAGAAAAAGGTGCCGTCTCTTTAGCTGTTACAGATATTCGAGAATATAGTGATAACAAACATAAGCAAGTTGACGACTATCCGTATGGTGGAGGAGCAGGTATGGTATTAAAACCTGAACCAATGTTCCAAGCTGTTGAGACGCTAACAGAGGGTCTTCAAAAGAAACCACGTATAATTTTAATGTGTCCGCAAGGAGAACGCTTTACACAAAGGAAAGCAGAGGAATTAGCAAAAGAGGAAGAGCTAATTTTTCTATGTGGTCATTATGAAGGATACGATGAACGTATAAGAGAATTTCTTGTAACAGATGAAATTTCCATTGGGGATTTCGTTTTAACTGGTGGAGAGTTACCAGCAATGACTGTAATTGATGCTGTTGTGCGTTTGCTACCTGGTGTATTAGGACAAGAGGATTCTCATATTCATGATTCGTTTTCCACTGGTTTATTAGAACATCCACATTACACACGTCCTGCCGATTTTAGAGGTATGACAGTGCCTGATGTCTTATTATCTGGAAACCATGCAAAAATAGAACAATGGCGTGAAGAGGAGTCTCTCAGACGTACATTTGAAAGACGTTCTGATCTATTCGACCATATTGAGTTAACTGAAAAGCAAAAGACTTTTCTTGAAGGCTTAAAAAAGGAAAGTAAATAGGATTTATGTTGCAGAAGTAAGCAAATTTATGATATGATACATTCTGTGCTTCTAAGAAAAGCACTTAAATTACGGTGTTCCGCTGTAGTGAATTATACTATAAGAGCATCTGTTCGAGGAGAGAAAAAATTATGTCAAACATTATTGCAGAAATTACAAAAGGTCAACTTCGCACTGATCTACCTTCATTCCGTCCTGGAGATACTGTAAAAGTTCACGTAAGAATCGTTGAAGGTACTCGTGAACGTGTTCAGTTATTTGAAGGTGTTGTAATTAAACGTCGTGGTGGCGGAATTAGCGAAACATTTACTGTTCGTAAAATTTCTTACGGTGTTGGTGTTGAACGTACATTCCCTGTACACACTCCAAAAATCGAAAGATTAGAAATAGTTCGCCGCGGTAAAGTTCGTCGTGCTAAACTTTACTACCTACGTAACCTACGTGGTAAAGCAGCTCGTATTAAAGAAATTCGATAATAACATTTTAGAATGGGGGCTTTTTCCGAAAGCCTCCTTTCTTTTTATAAAAATTAGTTCAAAAGTTCAGTTAATCTACATAAAGATATAACAACTCGGCCATTTTCAGTGGTGTTATTATTCACTATTACTTGTAATTTATAGCAACATTGCAATAAAATGATGATAGATGGGGGGACGTCTCTCGTGGAAGATACTTCTATGGAATTGAATGAAAAGAGAACTAAAAAGAAAAAAAATGAGCTTTGGGAATGGACGAAAGCTTTAATTATTGCTTTTCTAATTGCAGTCATTATTCGATATTTTCTATTCACACCGATTGTGGTAGATGGCGACTCTATGACGCCAACTCTTGAAAATGGGGACCGAATGATCGTCTATAAATTGGGCTACATGGTAGGTGAGCCAAATCGTTTTGATATAGTCGTATTTCATGCCCCAGAAGGAAAAGATTATATAAAACGGGTGATTGGACTCCCAGGGGAACATATAGAATATAGAGATGATGTTCTATATATAAATGGTGAACCAATTGAGGAACCTTATTTAGACCAATTCAAAGCACAACTACCAAAAGGGAATTTAACGCAGGATTTTACTTTGCAAGATGTACCTGGTGTGAATCCGGATGTGGAAGTTATTCCTGAAGGTTATGTTTTTGTAATGGGCGATAATCGTAGAGGTAGTAAAGACAGTCGTCATATTGGACTTGTCGACATTGATGAAATTATTGGAAGTACTAATTTAATCTTTTGGCCGCTTAATGAATTTAAATTTGTGAAATAATATGAACAAAGGCTAAGTGTACCTTGTAGGTGGTATAGCCCTTGTGACCAACTTATGTTGAGGAAGGAGGTTCATAGAAATCTCCTTTTTCTTTTTTGAGCGATCGAAATGTTTTTTGATAATACAGATATATTTTTCTCAATCTAAATAGATTGAGTGATGTTTAATTGAAACGAGGTAAGATAAATGACAGTTCAATGGTTTCCTGGGCATATGGCCAAAGCCAGAAGAGAAGTTCAAGAAAAATTAAAGCTTGTTGATATTGTATTTGAACTAATAGATGCAAGATTACCCTTATCTTCACGAAACCCTATGATAGATGAAGTAATTAATCAAAAACCACGATTATTAATTTTAAATAAGGTTGATATGGCGGATGAGTCAGAGACACGTAAATGGGTCCAATATTTTGCAAATAAAGGGCATATAGCTGTAGCGATTAATTCGTTTGAAGGTAAAGGTTTACAAAGTGTGAACAGGGCTGCGAAAGAAATATTAGCCGAAAAATGGGAACGCATGAGATCTAAAGGCATGAAGCCCAGAGCAATCCGTGCAATGATTGTTGGAATTCCGAATGTAGGAAAATCTACATTAATCAATCGCTTAGCGAAAAAGAATATTGCGAAAACAGGGAATATGCCGGGTGTAACCAAAGCACAACAATGGATTAAAGTAGGGAAAGAAATTGAATTATTAGATACACCAGGTATTCTATGGCCAAAATTTGAGGATCAAGAAGTAGGGCTGAAATTAGCTATTACAGGTGCTATAAAAGACGCTGTAACGAATAAGGAAGAAATAGCGGTATATGGATTACGATTTTTATCGATTCATTACCCTAATCGAATGGAAGAACGTTATGGCATTACTTCAGTGTCGGAAGATTTAGTTGAAACCTTTGATCATATTGGGAAATTACGCCGTGTGTATGGCCCTGGTGGAGAAATTGATTATGATAAAGTGGCGGAGCTCATTATCCGTGATATCCGAGATCAACTTCTAGGTAAACTAACATTTGATCATGTAGATGAACAATTAGAAAAAGAAACGTTTATAAAAGAATAATTACTGAAACACGAGAGGATATTATGTTCTTTGATGGGACAAATATCCTTTTTTGTATTATTTAAATATACAATATTTCCCTAAAAATTATTGAGGGAAGTATAATACACATGATAAATTTGGACTCATTGGAAAAGTATATTACTTTTCTAATAAAACTATTATGCTATTATAGAAGGGAAAGTCTACTAGATTTGGAGGAGTACCTTTGCATAAAAAGTTTATCGTTTTATTTTTAGCTTTTGTCTTATTAGCAGTTTCCACAACGAATGAACAAACAAGTGCTCAGTCAACTTTCCCAGACGCAAGGGGACATTGGGCAGAAGAAGCAATCGATTATTTACATCAAAATCAGATTGTAACTGGTCTTCCAACTGGTAAATTTGGTATAAATGATACAATTAAACGTAGAGATGCGGCAATAATGATTGCACTTGCTAAAGGGTTAGATACAGAAAATATTAGTAGTGTAAATCCATTTAGTGATGTTGAACCAAGTAGCTATTATTATAATGAAGTGGTTGCAGCTGTTAATGCCGGTTACTTAACAGGCTATCCAGGTGGTAAATTCAATCCGAATGGTGAGCTAACACGTCAAGAAATGGCTGTCATTTTAGTGAAGGCATATAATTTAAAAAATCTGGGTGGTCCTGTTTTCAGAGATGTTTCTGCCACATCTTGGAGCTACGATTATATTCAAAGAATTATATCAAATAAAATTACAAGCGGTATTTCTAGCACACAATATGGACCAATAAAAAATATCACAAGATC
>JAPSJC010000129.1 GCA_031178355.1 Ureibacillus sp. | reverse complement strand
ATCATTTTGTCAATTTTTTCTTCAATCGTACCAATGGTAATAAATTTATGCACTTGAACAAATTGAGTTTGGCCGATACGATATGCGCGATCAGTTGCTTGATTTTCGACAGCAGGGTTCCACCAACGATCTGCGTGTAATACATGTGTTGCTGCAGTAAGATTTAGTCCAGTACCTCCTGCTTTTAATGATAAGAGGAATATTGGAAATTCTCCGGCCTGGAATCCTTCAACTAAAGAGTCACGTTGGCTTTTTGGCATACTTCCTGTTAAGAAAGGCACATCTACGTCTAGCAATTCGCTAAAGCAATGCTGTAACAAGTGGCCCATACCAATGTATTGAGTAAAGATTAAACATTGTTCGCCACTTTCAACAATCTCACCAGCAAGTTCAACAATACTTTTTAATTTAACAGATCGTTCTAACATAGAGTTTGCATCATCGAAAGGTTCCTTGAGGTAGAGGGCTGGATGATTACAAAGTTGTTTAAGTTTACTTAGCATTTGCAAAATACGACCCTTTTTCTCAAATCCATTCATATTTTCGATTTGAGTTAAAGTATCTTGTATATAGCCTTCATATAATGCAGCTTGTTCACTCGTTAATGGGCAGAACTTTTTCGTTTCTAATTTATCAGGTAAGTTTAGCTGTAAGTCTGGATCATTTTTTGTTCTACGTAACAAGAACGGTTTGATTTTTGCCCGTAAAATTTCTTTATGGCGTTCCGATTCATCCCGTTCAATTGGTAAGATAAACTGTTCTTGGAATTTTCCAAAGCTACCTAAATAGCCTTTATGGACAAAATCAAAAATCGCCCATAATTCTGACAAACGGTTTTCAATTGGTGTACCAGTTAATGCAATATGGTGTGAGCCTTTCAGTTTACGAATAGCTTTTGATTGAAGTGTTTGCATATTCTTAATATTTTGAGCTTCATCTAATACTATGGAAGACCAATGGAGCTTCTCTAAAAAGTCAACATCTTGAGAAACAGTTCCATAAGTCGTTAGCACGATATGAGGCCTTTCATTTTTTACATAGTCTGCAAATGTATCGTCCTTTAACCTCGCGCTACTATAGTGTGTATGGACACGAAGGTTAGGAGCAAATCGAGCTAATTCTTTTTGCCAATTTCCTAGTACAGATGTTGGACTAACAATTATGGTTGGTGCAGTCTCACCAAGTGTATCAACTATATGCAAAACATAACTAATTAACTGAATGGTTTTTCCAAGTCCCATGTCATCTGCTAACACAGCTCCGAACTGCTGTTCACGCATAAAGACAAGCCATTCAAAACCTTCTTGTTGATACGGTCTTAATGTTGCTTCTAAAGCGTTTGGTACATCAACATGAGGTAATCCCTTTTTATCTTGCAATTGATCGACATATGTTTTTAAGGAGCGTTGAATTTCAAATGCAAAAAGAGGACTATCACGTTCTTCGTCTTCTAAATCTTCTTCTTCCTTTGGTGCGATTAATTCATCGGGTAATTCACGGAATAATAATTCCCGAACCGTCCAATTTTCATTTTCAGCTTTTTCCATAAGTTCGCGTATCTCATTCATCCATTCGGCGTCTAAACGGAACCACTCTGTACCAACACGAATAAATTCTCGTTTTTCATTCACAATTTGGCGGAATTGTTCTTCTGAAATTTCAGAACCACCCATAGAAAGATTCCACTTAAACGTTAAGATATCATCTAGTCCCGCTACTTTACGTGTAGTTTGACTCGTAGCACTTACACGAACTCTCATTCTCGATTGTTTTAGTTCTTTTAACCAAGCAGGTAAGATTACATCAAACCCAAGCGCTTGTAACTTTGCAAAGTCTTTGCGCAAAAGTTCCCGTACTTGTGTATCTTGTAATTCCAAATAGATAAAGACATCCTCAGTCATTCCAGGTTCCTCTATATGAATCAAATCTAGCATTTGTTTTTGTAGAGAAATAATTTCCTCAGCATAAGGGGCCCATTTTTCTAGCAGGACTTTCTTAATGGGTAAATGACGTTTACGTGCAGGAGGAGTCCATAATTTCCCTGTCTTAATAGAACTAATAACTGTTTCAAGATACCATTCCTCAGAATCCTCAATGGGTTCACTTAATCGGAGTGCTATGCGAATATCTCCAACTGTACGTTCATTATTTAACGGCCAACCGCCCTCTTTAAAGAAAGGTAGAAGTGGTGGAATATCTTCTGAAGTAAGACCAGCATAGGCAAGTTTTTGTTTCGTCGCTTGATTTAGAATTTCAACACATTGTGATAGGTCCGCTTCAAATGGATGAAATGCATGAACAACGTGCTCGTCTTGTACAAAAGCTTCAGGAAGCATAAAGGTCAGAACGTTCTCATTAAAAATTGCATAATCCCATAACAAAGGGCTATTCCAAAGCTGTTGAACAGCACTAACTGTATGCAGTAGTTTATCTGAATCCCTGTCAGCTCCCTCAAATTTTACAAATGGATGAACATTCTTTGGTGACATTAAATCCATTAATTCACTAGCTGTTAGAAAAACAATATCATTTTCAATATTGGAGTTCAGTCCATATAAGTTAGGTTCATATCGGTAAAACAAGAGATGAGTCCACCTACTGTTTAAACTGGTTGTTAACGCATCTGTTATAGCCTTTACTGTAAAGTAACCTGGTTCGCGTTCTTCAATTTGTAACTGTATAGCTTTTGTAAAGGGGGAAGTGATTTGACCATTTTGCATCATATCAGTAAATTTCCTTTCTCTAACTCTTCCTGAAGAGCACGTAACCGTTTATATTGATCGCTTACGGATTGAATATAATCTGTCCAAAAGTTAACTTTTCCGCTCTTTTTAGCGGCTGTTTTCATCATCTTCCAAATACGAACTGCTTGTTTATAATTCAAACGTGATTTTTGCTGAACTTCTTCCATTGCATAATAGTGATATAACGGAAGTGTTGAAACTGGTGATTCCTCTATTACCTCACGTAATCCACACGACTCTAAATAGGAAATCGAAGAAGGGTAAAGTAGATGTAAGGCTGCCCATTCTTCATAGCGTTTGTTTCTTAATAAGTACATTGAAAAAGGTTGTATGCCATAAACACCAAATGCGGAATATAAAGTCTGCTCTTCTAATTCATTGAGTGATATATTCTCATATAATTTATTAACTTTCTTAACGTACATTTGCCTGAATGCCGGTTGTAAGTAGTGATTTAGAAACTTGTGTAAATAAGGCAAAATAGCTCTTAATAATAAATCACTAGCAACTTGATCTTGTCTTGAAACAGCAAAATTAGCTAATCCAAAATAAAGGACTAAATGTTCCTCATAAACTGTGTTTAAGTTTTCTTTCATCTTATCGTGGCGCTTTAAAAGAATATAAAAAATATTTTTAATTACTTCTGCAGGTAAGTCTTCTGGTAAATCCGTTGATTGTTCAAAATAAGTGAGTTCTTCTTCAGCACGACTTCGTTCAATAAACATTGTATCCCAGAATAATAAATAAAGATTCATTCTTCGGTTAATATGCCCCGTACATTCAATTAACATTTGTCGAACCATTTGTTGAAGAACATTATAGAAGGGATCCATCGCAAATAATCGTGATCTGGCTGTGATTTCATGAATATTATTTTGTATCGAATCAAATCGGCGGTCAAAGAAGTATTCAAAATAATCGGTTTGATGCTGTGATCCTGTTTTGGATAAATGCTTCCATAAAGTATTTAATACAGAAAGTTCCATGAATATGTTAAATAGTGGTTGCCATTCACGTTCAAAAGGAAGGTGTTTTTTTAGTTTTGTCATTGCGTTGTCGGCGATTGTTGATATAAGGTAACTATCAACACGGTCGTCTCCTCTTAATATATGAGACATGACTTCATCAACCATCGCCTGCCAACTTTCAGGGCTGCGTTCATTTGCTAGTACATGTAGTGATATACTTTTTTTCTCACGCCATTTTGTTGCCCAATCTTGCACCGATTCCAAATATTGATAGAGCGATAACATGACACTCACTTTATGCCGGCATAATCCTTCTTGTGGGCAACTACAGGATATCAACTTATGATAGAAATCAATTGTGACATCAGTAGGACGCACATCTTGAACAGATATGTATAATCTTTGATTTGTTGGGATAAATCTTTGAAACACAACCGACTTATTGCGCACCGCAAAAAGTGCACGACGGACTAACTCTTCATCCTCCGTTACTGATGGATGAAAAGAACGTTCAATTTTATCAATTTGTTCATATATAAAAGGCGAATAATCTCGCGCGATTGTTGAAACGGATAAACTCATCTAATCGCTCCTAAACTAGATCAATTTGCAAAAAATTTAATGCGAAGTGACTTAAACTTCAAAAAAAGTCCTTCCTTTCATTATACCTTTAATATAAAGGAATGATAAGTAAAACAGTAGAAAACATAGAAGAGAAGAAAATTGTATTATTTATTTTGATGTAGTTGATGAAAGTGCAAATGAAGGAAGATCAAAATGATAATTGGTCAAGATAAAATGCAATCTTGTGTGACAATAAACCAATAGAAAGGGATTAAAGTATTATCAATTTCCAATTATTAAGAATGGAAAACATTAAGTAGAGTATCAGTTTTAGCTTTATCTTTCTGCTTTTCATTCAATAAAAAACGATTTTTACGGATGTATAATAGTTGAAAAACTGG
>JAPSJC010000128.1 GCA_031178355.1 Ureibacillus sp. | reverse complement strand
TGAATCAGCATCACAGTCATAAAAATTATTATTACCTTTAGCTCTATTCTACGTATTAGAAATTGAAGGGGAGGGATCAGAATGAATAAATACTCTATATCAGAGTTTATTAAGAATTCTGTTCAAACGGATAAAGGACAAGGGTTTTTTGAATTAGAAACCCCACGTATGTTAGAAGTAAATTTAAATGGGCAAGTTTGGGCGAAAGCAGGTTCAATGATTGCGTATGAAGGGAATATTAAGTTTGAACGGGAAGGTATTTTAGAACAGGGAATAGGAGCTTTATTTAAAAAGGCGATTTCTGGGGAAGGGGCATCCCTTATGAAAGCCAATGGGCAAGGTAGATTATACCTCGCGGATGGAGGAAAGAAAGTCATTATCCTTCAATTAAACAACGAGTCTATTTCTGTAAATGGCAATGACCTACTTGCTTTCACACCATCAATACATCATGAAATTAAAATGATGAGAAAAGTAGCAGGAATGATGTCGGGTGGGTTATTTAATATTAGATGTTCAGGTGTAGGTCTAGTTGCAATTACTGCCCATTATGAAGCACTTACATTACGTGTAACACCAGGTAATCCGGTTATTACAGATCCGAATGCAACGATTGCTTGGTCTGGAAATCTTGAACCTCAATTTCAAACAGATATATCACTAAAAACATTTATTGGAAGAGGTAGTGGTGAGTCGATCCAAATGAGATTTGAAGGGGACGGATTTGTAATCGTTCAGCCTTATGAAGAAGTTTACATGCAGTCACAAAGTTAAAGCTATATCATAAATATAATGAGGCGCAGTACCAGTGGAAGTGCGCCTCTCATATTTTACTTTACAGCAGTTTCTACGAATACATGACGTTCAAAGAACTCTAACATTTTACTGTAAACGAGTATTTCATTTTGCTTTTTGGAGAAACCATGACCTTCATCTTCTAGAACGATATATTCGACTTCCCGGCCTTGTTCTCTTAAAGCAGCAACGATTTGATCGGATTCCTTCTGCACTACACGTGGATCGTTTGCACCTTGGATGACAAGCATTGGCTTTGTCATGCCATCTAAATACGTAATAGGAGAATCCTTTGTTAAACGTTCTCGATCTTTTTCAGGGTCTCCAACCCATTGTTCCATAAATGGCTTCCAGAATTCAGGTACAGATTCGATGAAGGAGAATAGGTTACTTGGGCCAAATATGTCAACTACTGCTTTGAATTTATCTGCATGACGCCCATGTAGTAACAGGGCCATATAGCCACCATAACTACCACCAAGAAGCAACACTTTATCTGACTCAGCATATCCATTTTTAATTAGCCATTCTATTCCTTCTAAATTATCTAAACGAGGGCCATGCCCCCAGTCACCTTCAACCATTTTCATGAACTTCAATCCATAATTAGAAGATCCACGGAAATTAGGCGCGAAAATAGAATAACCACGATTAAGTAAGAATTGGAACATAGTTCGGTACCATTTACGTTCTAATGATTGTGGTCCACCATGTGGCCAAAGAATAACATGGCCGTTTGAAGATTCTTCTTTTGCTTTAAAGAATAATGCTTCAATTTCAAGACCATCAAAGGAAGCATAGTTGACTACTTCGGGTTCAACCAAATCCTCATCACGTACACCTGGTACACGGAAACGAGTTAACTCATCCCATGACTGACCTTTATCTCTTGAGACGAAGACGTTACCAGGTCTTGTCGATGAACGCCCTTGAGCATAAAGATTTCCACTTTTAGCAACAACGAGTTTTTCAATAATACTGGCTGGTTTATTAATAGTATTTAGTTCGCCAGAGTCTAGAATATATTGATATAAACGGTCTTCTACTCCGTAGGAACCGACAATATAGAGTAATTGGTCTTTTTTACAGAAGGATAAACTTGCAAAATCTTCTTTTTCTAACTGTAAAACTACCTCGAAAGATTTCGTCTCTAAATCATATTTAGCCAGATAAGTTAAATCGGAATCGTAATTTGTTAAAAAGTAAATTTTAGTATTAGAAGTATAAACTATATCAGTAACTGTATGTTGTTCATCTGTTTTGGGCGTTATTAAATAACTTTCACCATCCATATGGACGTAAGCTAGAGAGTTCGTATTACCGAATTGTTTCTTGGACACAAAAGAATCCTCTTTTGGACTAACAGATACAATAATAGTTGGTGCTTCACTACCCTCTAAAAGTAGCTCTTCCGTATCAGTCTCTAAATCATAGACATAGTTATTGAAGTAGGTCTTGTTTCCGTTAGTACTAAAATAATAAAGTCGTTTCCCATCTTCAGTTAAGTATGCAAAGCCATGACGTTCTCCTTCTTGAATTCGTAGTGGAACGAGTTTGCCCCCTTGGGGTGGAAGGGCATAAAGCTGTGTATTTTCATCTCCATCACGATCAAATCCCGTGACAATGAACTCCCCATTCTTAGAATATGAAAGGACATTAGCAACTTGGTTATTAAATGTTAATGGATATGGAAACTGATTCGGTAAGTCTAATGCCCAAAGATTATAATGCCCGTTTAAGTTTGTACTGATTACAAGCTGTTTTTCATCTGGACTTACAGTAAAGTTTTGAACTGATAGAGTTTGAAAAAATTGTTCTACATCTGGCTTTTCAAATTGAACCATCTACAACACTCCAATTCTATTAGAATATAGATAGTTTAACATCAATATTCTTTAATTTCTAAAAATTCACTTAAATATTCTTGGAATCTATAAAAAATTAAACTATACAAAGTTAATCCTATACAATACAGATAAAAGTGAAAGTAAGAAATGCTGTATATTTCGACAGTATTAGTCATGGACTTAATATTCTGATAATTCTATCATTAAGGTAGAATTACAGTTTGCTATTAGTCATCTTCATATAAATTTAACAGAAGGGCGGAAAGTTCATGATTAAAAACGATTTTTATTCACAAGACAATGTAGGGCCTTTTGAAATTTATAATTTAGGAGATTTTAAGTTAGAAGATGGTGGGGTTATTCCTGATTTGAAGCTGGCTTATGCCACTCATGGTATATTAAATGATGCAAAAGATAATGTTATTGTTGTTCCTACTTGGTTCTCAGGTACAAGTAAAAACTACGAACCTTATATTGGGGTAGATCGAGCGTTAAATCCCGATAAGTACTTTATCATAGTGATTAATCAAATTGGTAATGGTGTATCAAGCTCTCCACATAATAGTCCAGAGCCAATTGCGATGGCAAATTTCCCTAATGTACGTATTGGTGACGATGTACGTGCGCAACATAAATTCATAACAGAAAAGTTTGGCATTGAAGAAATCGCATTAGTTGTTGGTGGATCCATGGGTGCTCAACAAACCTACGAGTGGGCAGTTCGTTACCCAGACATGGTAAAACGTGCTGCACCAATCGCAGGTACTGCTAAAAACACAGTGCATGACTTCCTTTTTACGAAAACGTTAATGGATGCAATTACATCGGATCCAGGTTGGAATGGTGGAAATTATTCTTCGCACTTAGAAGTGGCAGAAGGATTAAAAAGACATGCAGATATTTGGGCAGTTATGGGGTTAAGCACAGAGTTTTATAAGCAAGAAAAATGGAAGTTATTTGGAGTAGAAACTGTTGAACAATTTACAGAAGGTTTCCTACAACCACTATTCCAAAGTTTCGATCCGAATTCGCTATTATGTATGGCTTGGAAATGGCAACGTGGAGATGTTAGCCGTAATACAGGTGGTAACTTGCAAGAAGCGCTTGGAAGTATCAAAGCAAAAGTATTTGTGATGCCAATTGATGAAGATATGTTCTTCCCGGTAAGAGACTGTGAAGCAGAGCAAAAACTAATACCAAATAGTGAATTAAAAGTTATTAAAAGTATTGCAGGACATTTTGGTCTCTTTGGACTTGAAGATTACCATGAACAATTAGACAACTACTTAAACGAACTGCTTGCGATCAATGTGGCGGAGCCAGTAGCAGAATAAAATATAGCCAAGAAATCAGCTCCTTTAGGCGGGGGTTGATTTTTTTTGTGCGCTTGAGTTGCTCTAAGGATGGTTGGCGTTACTCATAAGCTTTGGATAGTTGCTCAAAAAATCAAGTGCATTAGGAGTTGTACATACATCCGAATGTTACTTAAAATGTGACGTATTTCTTCTTGAAGGAAAAGTGCATTTTTTATTGAATCTATTAAGAAGTATTATTATGAGTTTATAGATGAGAAGGAGAACAACATGATTGAAATAATCGACATAAAGAATAGAGCGGACTTATTTGAACAGGCTGTTGATTTCATTTGGGGATATTGGGGAAATGAACGGAATTTCAACTTTTACCAAGATTGCATGAAGCATTCTTGTACGACCAACAGTGATTTACCTAAATTTTATATAGTATTACAAAACGAAACAATTATTGGCTCATATGCTCTGTTAAGGAACGATTTAATCAGTCGTCAAGATTTAACTCCTTGGTTTGCATGCTTATATGTTGTCCCAGAGTTAAGAGGTCAAAAACTAGGTGAAGTAATTCTAGAACATGCCATTCAAGAAACTCGCAAAAAAGGCTACGAAAACTTATATCTTTGTACCGATATAGATGGATATTACGAAAAATATGGATGGATTCATTTAAATAATGCCTTTCTTTTCAACGGAGAGGAAATAAAGGTTTATAAAAAATCGACTCAAGCAA
>JAPSJC010000049.1 GCA_031178355.1 Ureibacillus sp. | reverse complement strand
GCATGTATTAGGCACGCCGCCAGCGTTCGTCCTGAGCCAGGATCAAACTCTCCATAAAATGTAGAATCTGAGTTAAGCTCAAATTTTTGCTGGCATCAAACTTGATGTCCAAAATTGTGTTTCTATATAGAAACGTTTAAATCATTAACGTTTTGTTGTTCAGTTTTCAAGGTTCATATTAACGCGTCACCTCTTGGCGACTTAATTATCATACCAACTTCACATTAGAATGTCAACATATTTTCTTTAAAAAATATAATTTAGTTTTACTAATATAAAGTTATGATAATTTTTATAAGCCCAGTAGTTAGTTTATACTATCTCGTTGGGCTTTTAATTCTATAATATAAAGTTATCATTGTCAATATACTATATTAATTTGTTATTATCCTTATAATATATAAACTTCGGACTTTGGATAGGTCAACAATTTCTCCTGATTTAAGTAATTTAATAACTGGACGTGTAGGTGAAAATTTATTAATAAACATAACTTCCCCTTTGTCGAAATTAGATAGTTCAACCTTCATTCCAATTGGTAAGTCTACTACTATGTTCATTAAAGCTTGGACAACTTTTATATCAAATTTGCCGAAGTCATGTTCCTTAATCTGTTCAACCACTTTAAATGGTGATTCTTTCGGTCGATATATCCGCTCACTTGTCATTGCATGGAATGTATCAGCTACAGCTATAATTTGAGGAAATGGTGATATACTATCAATTTTTAAACCTTGAGGATAACCACTTCCATCTAATCGCTCATGATGTTCTAATATTGCACGTTTCATCGTTTCCTTAAGAGCTGGTAGATCTTTAACCATTTGGTAGCTATAAATAGGGTGTTTACGAATCTCTATAAACTCTTGTTGGTTAAGAGCGCCTTTTTTTTCACGAATTGAAGCTGGGATTCTAGACATGCCAGAATCGGCTAATACGCCTGCAATTGCAATTTGTAAAATATCTCCTTTATTATAACCAAGCTTTTGTGCTAGTACCGCGCAAATTAAACCAGTTGCAATATTATGATGATATATATAATTATTAGGATTGGAATAACTATTCAAATTAAATAAAATTGTACGGTCACTCAATATTTCATCTACTAAAGGTAAAATAATGCTACGAATTTTTACAATGTCTACTTTTACGAAAGATTGCCATTTCAAAAATTCCTTTTTATAAAGATTAACCGACTCCTGATAACGAACTTCAAATGTGTTGTTTACCTCTTCAATTGTAATTACTTCACTTCTATTAGTACTATTTTGATTATCTTTTTCTTTACTAACTTCATATTCTTTCAGAACAGGTACCTTAGAAATTTGAAAAACTTTTAATACATGTAACAGTTCAGAAGATATCACTGTATTTTTCTTAATAATAGGTGTTTGTGTATTAGCATATATATCTTGCGCTACTATTTTACCTATATAATTCTCATCAATGTTGTTATTCGAAGCTTCCAATTAATAATACCTCCTTCACAATAAATAACGCATTCCACTATATTGAAATTATACTATATATTCCAAATTAAATAATGTACCTCATGAAACGTATCGAAAGTGGAAATAAGGTAAAATAAATATTTTAAATGAAAAAGACTATAGAAATTGAAATACTAAATCAATTCTATAGTCTTTTAATATGATATTTTTATTCTTCTAGATTGGAATCATCAGCATCTTGATTACTTTCTTTAACTTCAACTTCTGATTCTATACTAGTTATTAATTGTGATTCTTCATCTTCACCAGTTTCTTCTTCTGGATCATCTTTTTTAACTCGTGCTACGGTTGCAACAAGTTCTTCATCACCTAAACGAATTAAACGAACTCCTTGTGTAGATCTTCCAATAACAGAGATATCATTTACATCCATACGAATGATGATTCCGTTGATTGTAATAATCATAATATCCTCTGATCCATCAACTGTCTTCACTGCACACATTGGTCCATTTTTATCTGTGATTTGAATTGTTTTTATACCGACACCACCACGATTTTGCAGTCGATATTCGGATTCAGGAGTTCTTTTACCATATCCTTTTTCAGTTACAACTAATATTTCTTGACCTGGTTCTACAATTTCCATTCCTACAACGAAGTCGTCCCTACGTAATTTAATACCTCTTACGCCAGCTGCTGTACGACCCATTGAACGAATATCCTCTTCTTTAAAGCGAATAAGCATACCATCTTTTGTACCGATAATGATATCTTTTGTACCATCAGTTAAACGTACAGAAATTAACTCATCTTCATCATGTAAGCCAACCGCAATTAAACCATTTTTACGAATGTTAGCGAATTGAGATAAAGGAGTACGTTTAGTAATACCTAATTTTGTTGTAAAGATAAAGAAAGCATCTTCTTGATATGATTCTGATCGAATCATAGCAGTAACTTTTTCTCCTTTATCTAAATTTAACAGGTTCACAATAGGTAAACCTTTTGCAGTACGGCTATATTCAGGTATTTCATACCCTTTAGTTAAGAATACTTTACCTTTAGATGTAAAGAATAGAATAGCATCATGGGTTGAAGTGAAAAGTAGATGTTCTACAAAGTCATCTTCGTTCGTTCCCATTCCCTGTATACCACGTCCACCACGTTTTTGACTTCTATACGTATTAGAAGCTAATCGCTTTATGTAACCATTATGCGTTAATGTTACAACTGAATCTTCACGTGGTATTAGATCTTCATCTTCAAGCATTTCAAAGCCGCCAGCTGTGATTTGTGTACGACGTGTATCATTATACTTTTCTTTAATTTCAGTAATCTCTTCACGGATAATTTGAATTAATTTACCTTCGTCAGATAATATCTCTTTTAATTCTCCGATTAAGACTTGAAGTTCATTATACTCATTTTCTATTTTCTCACGTTCTAATCCACTTAAACGTACTAAGCGCATATCAAGAATGGCCTGTGCTTGGCGTTCTGTTAGATTGAAGCGTTCCATTAGTACAGGTTTCGCTTCCTCACCACTTCTTGAAGAACGAATAATACTAATAATTTCATCTATATGGTCAAGGGCAATTCGTAACCCCTCTAAAATATGTGCGCGATCTTCTGCTTTTCTTAACTCAAATTTAGTACGTCTAGTTACTACAACCTTTTGATGTTCTAAGTAATGATATAAGACTTCTTTAAGACTTAATATTTTTGGTTGACCGTCAACTAATGCCAGCATGTTAACACCGAAGTTGGATTGCATTGCAGTATGTTTATATAAATTGTTTACTATTACGTTTGCATTTGCATCCTTTCGTACTTCCATTACGATACGCATACCGCGACGATCAGACTCATCTCTTAGTGCAGTAATTCCATCAATTCTTTTATCCCGAACTAATTCAGCAATTTTTTCAATTAATCTTGCTTTATTCACTTGATAAGGGATTTCATTAACAATGATCATTTCTTTGCCATTTGATTGCAATTCAATTTCAACTTTAGCACGAACAGTAATCGAACCACGGCCAGTTTCATAAGCACGACGAATCCCACTACGTCCCATAATTACGCCACCTGTAGGGAAATCAGGACCTGGAATAATTTCCATTAATTCTTCGGTTGTAATATCTGGGTTTTCGGATAATGCTATTACCGCATCGATTGTTTCACCTAATTGGTGTGGTGGTATATTTGTCGCCATACCAACTGCTATACCAGATGCACCGTTTAATAATAGATTTGGAATACGGGCAGGTAATACAACCGGCTCTTTTTCATTACCATCATAGTTATCTGTATAATCAATCGTATCTTTATTGATATCGCGTAACATTTCCATTGTAATTTTGGACATACGAGATTCTGTATAACGCATGGCAGCGGCACCATCACCGTCTACAGAACCAAAGTTACCATGACCATCAACCAACATATAACGATAACTGAATGGTTGTGCCATACGGACCATTGCGTCATATATCGAGGAGTCACCATGAGGGTGATATTTCCCCATTACGTCACCAACGATACGCGCACTCTTTTTATATGGTTTATCTGAATAATTTCCTAGTTCATGCATTCCGTATAAAATACGACGATGTACTGGTTTTAATCCATCTCTTACATCTGGAAGTGCACGGGATACAATTACACTCATTGCATAATTCAAAAATGATGTTTGTACTTCATCACTAATTTTTATACCCTTAACACCTAAATGTTCATTTTCTGCCAATTAAAGTACCTCCCTTCAAAAGAAACTTAAATATCTAAATTTTGAACATAAACTGCATTTTCTTCAATAAAGTTTCTACGAGGTTCTACCTCATCACCCATTAGTTCTTGGAAAATTTTATCTGCTCTCATTGCATCGTCTAGTTCTACTTGTAGTAGAGTACGATGTTCAGGATCCATTGTTGTTTCCCATAACTGTTCCGCATTCATTTCCCCAAGACCTTTGTATCGTTGAACAACCGGTTTTGGGTTTTGCGGTAAACGACTTAAAATTTCTTGAAGTTCTTCATCAGAATAGCAGTACTCCACATGTTTACCTTGTTTAATTTGATATAAAGGTGGTTGAGCTGCATAGATATACCCAGCTTCAATTAATGGACGCATAAAGCGGAAGAAAAATGTTAGTAATAAAATACGAATGTGTGCGCCATCAACGTCGGCATCAGTCATAATAACAATTTTATGATAACGAGCTTTTTCTAAATCGAATTCTTCACCAATACCTGTTCCAAATGCAGTAATCATTGCACGAATTTCAGCATTAGATAAAATACGATTTAGATTAGCTTTTTCTACGTTTAATATTTTCCCGCGCAGTGGCAAAATCGCTTGGAAATAACGATCACGGCCTGACTTAGCCGAACCACCCGCAGAGTCACCTTCAACAATATAGATTTCTGATTCTGCAGGAATAGTTGAAGTACAGTCTGCTAATTTACCCGGTAGACTAGAAACTTCTAATGCAGATTTACGACGTGTAAATTCACGTGCTTTTTTCGCTGCCAAGCGTGCACGTGAAGCCATCATACCTTTTTCTATAATTTTTCGAGCAGTTGAGGGATTCTCTAATAAGAACCGTTCAAAACCGTCAGAGAACAAAGAGTTTGTTATTTGGCTGACTTCTGAATTCCCTAACTTTGTTTTTGTTTGTCCTTCAAATTGTGGGTCTGGATGTTTAACCGAAACGATGGCAGTTAAACCTTCTCGCACATCTTCACCTGATAGATTCGATTCGCTATCTTTTAATAAACCAGCTTTACGCCCATAATCATTAATAACACGTGTTAAAGCTGTTTTAAAACCAGATTCATGTGTACCACCTTCGTAAGTATTGATATTATTGGCAAATGAATAAATATTTGAAGAGTAACCTTCGTTATATTGCATAGCGATTTCTATAGATATGCCATCTTTTTCGCCCATAATATCAATTGGATCATGAATTGGTTCTTTTCCATCGTTCAAGTGTTCAACGTATTCTCTAATACCGCCCTCAAAGTAGAATGATTCTGAACGAACCTCTTCTTCACGTTCATCCATGATTATAATACGTATTCCACGATTTAAATAAGCAAGCTCACGAATACGAGTTGCTAAAATATCATACTCGTAAACAGTCGTTTCTTTAAATATTTCAGGGTCAGCTTTAAAGCGTGTTGTTGTTCCTGTTTCATCAGAATCACCAACTACTTTTAATGGTTGAACCGTTTGACCTCGTTCAAAAATAATGGAGTGAATGTGGCCATCACGTTTAACGTAGACTTCTGTTGTACTTGATAATGCATTTACTACTGATGCACCTACACCATGAAGTCCCCCAGAAACTTTGTATCCTCCACCACCAAATTTACCACCAGCATGTAATACGGTCATAATTACTTCTACAGCAGGCATACCCATTTTTTCTTGTATACTTACAGGGATACCACGTCCATTGTCTTCTACGCGTATCCAATTATCTTTTTCAATGGCAACGATAATTTCAGAACAATAGCCTGCTAATGCTTCGTCAATACTATTGTCAACAATTTCCCAAACTAAATGGTGTAAACCTTTAGAGCTTGTTGATCCAATATACATACCTGGACGCTTACGAACTGCTTCTAAGCCTTCTAAAACTTGTATCTGTTCAGCATCATAAGCATGTTGAACTTTCTCTTCTTCTAAAGCCACCACGTTCACCTACTCTTTCAAACTTAGTATGTGTAAAATTTACAAAGCTTTTTCAAAATATCAAAAACTTTCTAAATTTACTGTTTAAAATTAATCAACAGTACCTTGTTTCACATGAAACATCTTTGCATGTTGAATTGTTTCATGGTGAATCCCATCTACACTTGTTGTCGTAACAAATGTTTGAACTTCACCCTGCATTGTATTTAATAAATGTGATTGTCTATAATCATCCAATTCAGATAATACATCGTCCAAAAGTAAAATGGGGGCTTCTTTTGTTTCTTGTTTTATTAATTCAATTTCAGCAAGTTTTAACGAAAGTGCAGTTGTGCGTTGTTGTCCTTGTGAACCATAAATTTGAACATCATAATCGTTTACAAAAAATTGCAAATCATCACGGTGTGGTCCAATTAGCGTTACGCCCCTATCAATTTCCTTTTGTTTTACTTCTGACAATTTATCTTTCAAATATGTTGCCATCTCATCAGCATTCCAATTTGAATCTAACCCTGAAATAGAACGATATTTAATAATCAATTTTTCAAGTCCGCGTGAAATTCCAGAATGAATTGGTTCAGCCCATTCTTGTAAAAGTTCAACAAATTGGAATCTTTTACGAATAATTTGGACAGCCGACTGAATATATTGCTCAGTATAGATATCAAAAAGCACGTCATTGATATTTAACTTACCTTGGTTAATTTTTAATAAATGATTTCTTTGTTTTAATATTTTTTGAAAAGTTAAAAGATCATGTAAATAGACAGGTGAGATTTGGCCAATCTCCATGTCGATAAATCGTCTTCTAACTTGGGGACTTCCTTTTACTAAATTTAAGTCCTCTGGAGCAAACATTACAACGTTCATTTGCCCAATATAGTTACTAAGCTTCGGCTGTTCTAAATGGTTTACCTTACCTTTTTTGCCTTTCTTGGTAATAGATAATTCCATTGGAAAACTGCCGTAACGATTTTGCACGTCACCTTCTATTTTACCATAATCTGATTCCCAACGTACCAATTCTTTATCATTACTTGTTCGATGTGATTTAGCCATCGCTAAAACATATATAGATTCCATCACATTCGTTTTCCCTTGTGCATTTTCTCCGATAAAGACATTAATTTTAGGTGAAAATTCTAATTTTAACGATTCGTAATTACGGTAGTTCGTAAGTTGCAAACGTTCGATAATCATTACTTATCCCCGTTCTTGTTTACAATTACGTATCTTCCGTTACCAGGGATATTTACAACGTCTCCGTGATATAGTTTGCGACCACGGCGCTGATCAACTTCGCCGTTCACATATACGTCATATTCATGTAGGAACCATTTGGCCATACCACCTGAACTAATTGAATCCGTTAATTTTAGAGCTTGACCAAGCGTGATAAATTCAGTATCAATTACAATTTCATTCAAGGTAATTCATCCTCCGATTTTGCATCTATCTATATATGATACCTAATTTTTAAGGTTTTCGCCAAGATAAGACAAAACAATCCGTAAAGTTATTATTATAAATTAAAAAAAGATAGCCAACCAGAGTTGACTATCAAAAAATAATAATAATTAATATGTTCTTACAGGTAATATCAACTGCAAAATAGCATCATCATGAACAGAACGAAGGATAAATGGACGCATAGCACCTGTAAATTGAATGATTACATCTTGCCCATCTATCGCTTTTAATGCTTCCATCATGTATTTCGCACTAAAGGAAATTTTCAAACTTTCCCCTTCAAATGATTCTACTTGAATTTGTTCTTCTACTTTCCCAATTTCTGGTGAATTAGAAGAAATTTCAACAACATTTCCTTCAAGTGTTTCAAATCGGACAACATTATTACGATCTTCACGTGCTAAAAGCGAAGCACGATCAATTGCTTGTAACAATGACTTTCCATTGATTGTAATATTTGTTTTAAAGTCCTCTGGAATTAAACGTGTCGTGTCAGGGTAATTACCTTCTAACAAACGAGAGAAGAATAAAACATTATCAGCCTTGAATAATACTTGTTGATTGGTAATAACAATTTGTACTGGCTCAGTTGAGTCACCAAGGACTTTATTTAACTCATTTAAGCTCTTACCAGGGATGACTACTGAACTTACGTCTGTTGGTAATTGTTCTAATTTAGTTTTTCTACGAGCTAATCGGTGACTATCTGTAGCTACACAAACTAATTCTTCACCTTGAATTTGCCAGTTAACCCCCGTTAATACAGGACGGCTTTCAGATGTTGCAACTGCAAAGACTGTTTCGCGAATAATAGCTTTTAATAAATCAGCTGGAATTGAAAATTGTCTTTCTATAGCGATCTCAGGTAGTAAAGGATACTCTGATGGATCCAAACCAATTAGGTGGAAATCAGATTTCCCAGAACGAATATGTGTTTGGAAACCATTAGATACTTCGATTTCCACATCATTTGTTGGCAATTTACGAACAATTTCATTGAACATACGAGCCTGTAATACAATCGAACCTGTTTCACTAATGTTAATTAACTGATCTCCGTTTTCCTCAATAGGGATGAATGTTTGGATTGTTATATCTGCATCACTACCAGTTAAACGCATTCCCTCTTCAGTTACGTCAATTTTAATACCTGTCAAAATTGGAATTGTCGTTTTCGAACTGACCGCTTTCATCACATCATTTAATCCATCCAACAACCGGTCTCTCATAATATCAAATTTCATTAATGATACCTCTCTTATTAATTATATTATTTATAAAGATTTTAATAGATATAGTAATAGGCGCTGTGGATTTGTGGATAAATCAATTTTCCCCTACTGAAATCAATCTATCCACATGTTAGTAACCTGTTAATAATGTTGTGTGAATTTAATCTAATTATCCACAAGCTATTTTCCCAACAAACTACGTATTTGTTTAATATCTTGTTGTAATTGCTGATCATCTTTTAATAGTTTCACAATTTTTTCGTGAGCATGGATGACAGTAGTATGATCTCTTCCTCCAAATTCCTCTCCAATCTTAGGCAAAGAGAAATCTGTCAATTCACGTGAAAGATACATGGCAACTTGACGAGGAAAAGCAATTTGTTTTGTACGTCTTTTTGCTGCGAAGTCCTCTAATTTAATGTGATAATGCTCTCCCACTACTTGTTTAATATCCAGAATTGTAATAATGCGCGGTTTGGAATTTGGAATAATGTCTTTTAATGCTTCTTTAGCTAGTTCTGCGGATATATCTTTGTTTACTAGCGATGAGTAAGCTACAACACGTATTAAAGCCCCTTCTAATTCACGAATGTTTGTATCAATCTGATTTGCAATGTAATGCATAACTTCATTAGGAATATCAAGGCCATCAGCTTTAGCTTTTTTACGTAAAATAGCAATCCTTGTTTCTAAATCTGGAGGAGTAATATCTGTAATTAATCCCCATTCAAAACGAGAACGTAAGCGGTCTTCTAATGTTGGGATCTCTTTCGGTGGTCTATCACTAGAAATGACAATTTGTTTGGATTCCGTGTGTAATGTATTGAATGTATGGAAAAATTCTTCTTGTGTTGATTCTTTTCCAGCTAGGAACTGAATATCATCTATTAGTAAGACATCGACGTTACGATATTTGTTTCGAAAATCTACTGCTTTGTTATCACGAATCGAATTGATAAATTCATTCGTAAACTTTTCTGATGACAGATAAACGACCTTAGCATTTGGATTATGTTCCAATACATAATGGCCAATAGCGTGCATTAAGTGTGTTTTACCTAAACCAACTCCTCCATATATAAAGAAAGGATTATAGGCTTTAGCAGGTGCTTCTGCTACAGCAAGTGATGCTGCATGGGCAAATCGATTACCGGCACCAATTACAAACGTATCAAATGTATATTTTGGATTTAACATACCAGCTGAGCTGTCGTAGTGCTCTGTATCTTTTGCTTGGATAATTGGAGCAGGTAATTCAAAGTCATCTTCCTGATCTTTTTGAACAACAAATTTAATCAACAAATCTTCACCTGTTAATTCAGATAAAATGCCCGCGATTAAATGAACATAGTGGTTCTCTAACCAATCGCGAGCAAATGAATTTGGTGCAGCAATAATCACATTCGAGCCTTTATAAGAAAGTAATTTTGTTGATTTTAACCAAGTTTCAAAGCTTGGTTTTGATATTTTTTGTTCAACTTGAGCCAGGACATTATTCCATAATTCTTCTAAATGTTCCAAGCTTTTGTCTCCTTTACTCTTATTAAAAAATAAATAAATTCATCATAATATATTAATATTACACAAAATCACATACTGTGGATAACTATTATCCATGTCTAGTGCAAAACTTTGTCCACAAGTTATTAACAATTGTGGATAAATCATTTATAAATAAAATACTCCACAAGAGAAAACACAATAATCGTAACAAAAAAGTACAGGCATTTCAATAGTTGATGTAACTTATCCACACAATGCATAATTATGCACTCGTGATTTTTCCACAATGACTGATTATGTGAAAAAGTTGTTATTAACTGATGTGGATAAGAAAATTAAGGAATTCTTTTATTCACATAGTGTGTTTATAATCTATACATTACATTGTGGATAAATGGTTAAAGAATTATAAACAATTCAAGATTGACATTGGTGGCAGTTTTTATATATAATATCTAAGTCTGTATGTTGAATAGAGATTTAACTCTTTCAGCAATTTTTTTGACTATGACAAAAGCTTGCGATAACGCCAAGGCGCATTTATTTAAAAACTACCATCTGGAGGTGTAATATATATGAAACGCACATACCAACCAAAAAAACGTAAACACAGTAAAGTACATGGTTTCCGTGCACGTATGAGTACTAAAAACGGTCGTAAAGTATTAGCTGCTCGTCGTCGTAAAGGAAGAAAAGTATTATCAGCATAAGTCCACTGAGCTTCATCAGTGGTCTTTTTTTCTTTAATGTGGTTTAACTATAGGAAATATAGAATTTCAAACAGTCCAATTTAACTGTTTGAAGTACAACCAAACGAGCTGTAACTGGCATCATGATTCGCTGCATCTTCTTTCTAAAGATGAAAAGGCGAATTGTGTTGCCAGTTAATGCGAAAGAAAGCGTTACCATTGTACTTAAACCATAGGTTAGGTGATAGAATGAAGAAACGTCAGCGAGTAAAAAAGAATGTGGATTTTCAAAAAGTATTTAAAAAGGGTAAGTCCTTTGCCAATCGACAATTTGTTGTTTATTGTCTACCAAAAGAGGGACAAGCGGAATTTCGAATTGGTCTTTCGGTAAGCAAAAAGTTAGGAAAAGCTGTTACCCGTGTTCAAGTAAAGCGATACATTCGTCAGGTTTTTCTAGAATTAAAAGATCAACTCATACAAGATATGGATTATGTTATTATCGCCAGGAACCCGGCGGCCAATTTAGATTTTCACGAAACAAAAAAGAGCTTAGAACATGTCTTAAAAATAGCAAAAGTATTAAAAAAATAGTTATTTACCATTTTAATGTAGAATCTATAGTAGAGTGATTACTCTTCACATGGTAAAATAGCTAAAATAAACATTTATATCATTAAATGAAAAATTGAATAGTGCTTTAGGAGGAAGAGGGTTGAAGAAAAATCTTTGGGTAATTCTGTCGCTAGTATCGGTAGTGTTATTACTATCTGGATGTACAGAATTTGATCAGCCAATTTCGGCAGAAAGCAAAGGGTTTTGGAATGAATTTATTGTATGGCCACTAGTGTCGGTTATCCAATTCTTTGCTGAATTATTAGGTTCTTACGGGTTGGGGATTATCGCTGTAACAATTATTCTTCGTTTAGCAATACTTCCATTAACAATCAAACAAGTTAAAAGTTCTAAAAAGATGCAAGAAATTCAACCAAAAATGAAAGAATTGCAACAAAAGTATGCTTCAAAAGATGCCATCACTCAACAAAAGTATCAACAAGAGATGATGACTCTTATGCAAACTGCTGGTGTAAGTCCTTTAGCTGGTTGTTTACCTGTTTTAGTTCAAATGCCGATATTAATTGGTATTTACCATGCAATTAGTCGAATGAATGCAACACCAGATTTATTCCCATTAGGAACATTCCTTGTTTTCCCACTGGGTGAATCAAGTATTGTGTTAGCTGTTTTAGCAGGTCTTATTCAATATATCGTTCTAATGACTGGTCCTGCAATGGACAATCCTCAAATGAAAATGATGATGTACATCATGCCATTAATGATTGTTGGTTTCGGTATTGTGTTACCAGCAGCATTATCATTATATTGGGTTATCGGAAATATCATTTCAGTAATTCAAAACGTTGTGATTTATAAGCCTTGGAATAAAAAGAAAGAACAAGCTGCTACTACAGGAGGAGCGAAATAGTGAAACAAATTACGCAAATGGGTGCAAACGTTGAGAAGGCGCTTCACTTAGCGTTACAGAAACTTGGCGTTACTCGCGATCAAGTAGATGTAGAAGTTTTACAAGAAGGTAAAAAAGGATTTTTAGGTTTTGGTGTAAAACCAGCTGAGATCCGTGTCACAGTATTAGAAGAAAAGAAAGATAGTGTTACTGCAAATGAAGAACAGTTAGATCGTGGTTTCGAGGACAGTATAACTACTAATGAAGCTGAAGTAGAAACGATTACGACTATTGAAGTCTCTGAAGTTAAAACTAACGAGGGTTTAAACGAAATCCCAACAACTGAAATGGATAAGCAAGAAGATCCAATTGAAAAAGCAAAAAATTATCTAATAGATATTGCTAAAGGAATGGACATTCAGGACTTAGACATTAAAACAAAGTTAGAGGGTAAACGTTTATTACTTACTCTGGAAAGTGAAAAAGCTGCACTATTAATTGGTAAACATGGCGCTACGTTGAACGCATTGCAACAGTTAACGCAATTAGTTATTAATAATTCAGCAAAATCATTTATTTCGTTGACATTAGATGTAGAAAACTACCGTGAACGTAGGCAATCTACATTAGAGCACTTAGCAGATCGTATGGCTGATAAAGCTGTTCGTACAGGAAGAAAAGTCGTGCTTGAACCAATGCCATCACATGAAAGAAAAATTATTCATAATACATTAGCTAATCGAATTGATATCGAGACATATTCAGAGGGAACAGAACCAAATCGATATTTGGTAATCGAACCATTAAAATAATTATGTAATACACGTAAGTTAATAGTAAAAAGGCAAAACTAATATAAGTTAGTTTTGCCTTTTTTATTTGCATTTAGTGAGAAGTTTAACTTAGATATAGTTTTTTTGATATCCACATGTGGACTACTGCATTACTTCCGTATTTAAGAAAAATATGTTACTCTAAGTTGTTAGTAATTGTTTTACTAAAAGTTATCCTCATGTGGATAAAAAACAGTTTAATAAGAATGAATTATTTCGTTTTATATAGATTGTGTATAAGTTATTATGGATGAAATATTGGAGGTACGGTAAATGGATTTTGATACGATTGCTGCGATATCAACACCAATGGGAGAAGGAGCCATTGCCATTGTTCGTTTAAGTGGGGATGAAGCGGTAAGTATTTCAGATAAAATATTTAATTCACCTAGAGGTAAAAAACTAGCTGATGAGAAAACACATACAATACATTATGGACATTTAATCGATCCAAAAACAAATGATGTAGTAGAAGAAGTAATGGTTTCTTTAATGAGAGGGCCGAAAACTTTTACTCGTGAAGATGTAGTGGAAATAAACTGTCATGGTGGTATTGTTTCGGTAAATAGAGTGCTGCAACTTGTATTAAGAAACGGAGCGAGATTAGCTGAGCCTGGTGAATTTACAAAGCGTGCATTTCTAAATGGACGAATCGATTTGTCACAAGCTGAAGCAGTAATGGATTTAATCCGTGCTAAAACAGATCGGGCAATGAATGTTGCACTTGGGCAAATGGATGGGAAATTATCAAGGTTGATTGGAGAATTAAGACAAGCTTTAATCGAGACGTTAGCACAAGTAGAAGTAAATATTGATTATCCTGAATATGATGATGTTGAAGAAATGACAGTTCCGGTACTGTTAGAAAAATGTTCTTGGGTGCGTGAAGAGATTAAAAAATTATTACAAACATCTTCACAAGGGAAAATTTTACGTGAAGGCTTATCTACTGTAATATTAGGAAGACCAAACGTAGGGAAATCATCCTTATTAAATAGTTTAGTACATGAAAATAAAGCGATTGTAACCGATATTGCAGGTACAACTCGTGATATTATAGAGGAATATGTCAATGTAAGAGGAGTACCATTAAGACTCGTCGATACAGCAGGCATTCGAGAAACTGAAGACATCGTTGAAAGAATAGGTGTAGAAAAATCTCGCCAGGTTCTAAAAGAAGCAGATTTAATTTTACTTGTATTAAATGCAGGTGAAGAATTATCTGATGAAGATAAACGATTATTTGAAACAATTCAAAACATGGACTTTATTGTAGTGGTTAACAAAACAGATCTACCAAAACAAATCGACTTAGAACAAGTGAAAGCTTTAGCAAATGGTAGAAGAATTGTGACAACTTCACTTTTAAAAGAAGAAGGAGTCATTGAGCTTGAAGAAGCAATTGCAGCCTTATTCTTTGAGGGTCAAATTGAAGCAGATGATTTAACTTATGTATCGAATTCACGCCATATTTCATTGCTAAATCAAGCATTTGATACAATAAGTGATGCAATTGAAGGTGCAGATAGTGGCGTTCCTGTTGACATTGTACAAATTGACGTAACTAGAACGTGGGAAATATTAGGCGAAATAATTGGGGATACAGTTCAAGAAAGCCTAATTAACCAGCTGTTCTCCCAATTCTGTTTAGGGAAATAGGTAATAACCTAAAGCATATCAATATGATTATGAAAAAAAATTTGGGAAAATTAATATTAAAGTTTTAAATAGAGAGGAAGATAAGCATGACAACGACTACTTATGAAGCTGGTACGTTTGATTGTGTAGTGATCGGTGCTGGTCATGCTGGTGTAGAAGCAGCATATGCAGCTAGTAAAATGGGTGCCAAAACACTCATGTTAACAATAAATTTAGATATGATTGCCTTTATGCCATGTAATCCTTCAATTGGAGGACCTGCAAAAGGAATTGTCGTACGTGAAATCGATGCATTAGGCGGACTAATGGGGAAAGTTATAGATAAAACACATATTCAAATGCGTATGTTAAACACAGGAAAAGGACCTGCAGTACGTGCCTTACGTGCACAGGCAGATAAAGTACTTTACCAACGTGAAATGAAGCGTATCCTTGAGGAACAAGAAAACTTAACAATTTACCAAGGAATGGTTGAAGAGTTAATCGTTGAAGATGGGGAAGTACGTGGAGTTGTTACCCAAACTGGGGCTATATATCGAGCTAAAACGGTAATTGTAACAACTGGTACTTATCTTCGTGGAGAGATTATTATTGGCGACTTAAAATACTCAAGTGGTCCAAATAATATGCGACCATCGATAAAACTTGCAGACAACTTACTTGATTTAGGATTTGAATTAGTAAGATTTAAAACAGGAACACCACCTCGTGTTAATAGTAAATCAATTGATTATAGTAAAACGGAAATTCAACCAGGAGATGAAGAACCACGCGCTTTCAGCTTTGAAACGACTGAGTTTATATTAGATCAATTACCTTGTTGGTTAACGTATACTAGCTTAGAAACACACGAAATTATTAATAACAATTTAGATAAGGCGCCAATGTTTACGGGGTTAGTTACAGGACCAGGACCCCGCTATTGTCCTTCTATTGAAACAAAAGTAGTTCGTTTTAACGATAAACCTCGTCACCAGATCTTTTTAGAGCCTGAGGGTCGTGAAACAGATGAAGTGTATGTTCAAGGTCTGTCTACAAGTTTACCTGAAAACGTGCAAGTTGAAATGTTACGTACAATTCCAGGATTAGAAAATGCAGAAATGATGCGTGCAGGTTATGCAATTGAATATGATGCTGTTATCCCAACTCAATTATGGCCAACACTTGAAACAAAAATTATTAAAAATTTATATACTGCTGGTCAAATTAATGGAACAAGTGGCTATGAAGAAGCTGCTGGTCAAGGAATCATGGCTGGAATCAATGCAGCACGTAAAGCTCAAGGTCAAGACGAAGTAATTTTAAAACGATCAGATGCTTATATTGGTGTACTAATTGATGATTTAGTAACAAAAGGAACAAATGAACCATATCGTTTATTAACTTCACGTGCAGAATACCGCTTATTACTGCGCCATGATAATGCGGATTTACGTTTAATGGAGATAGGTTACCAATTAGGAATGATTTCTGAAGAACGTTACTCTAAATTTATAGAGAAGAAAAACCATATTGAAGCTGAAATTACTCGTCTTCGTGAAGTAATTATTAAACCAAACGAGAAAACACAAGAAGTGATTCGTTCAGTTGGTGGAACAGAACTAAAAGATGGTATTCGAGCGGCAGACTTAGTGAAACGAACTGAGATGAACTATGAACTAGTTTCTTCATTAACACCTCCTGATGTGGAATTAAGTAACGAAGTACAAGAACAAATTGAAATTCAATTAAAATACGAAGGCTACATCCAAAAAGCACTAGCTCAAGTAGAGAAACTTCATAAAATGGAAGAAAAGAGAATTCCAGAGAATATTGACTATGATGATATTTCAAGTTTGGCAACTGAAGCAAGAGAGAAGTTAAAAGAAGTTCGTCCTCTTTCTATTGCACAAGCATCTCGTATTTCTGGCGTTAATCCAGCAGATATATCCATTTTACTTGTATATATAGAACAAGGGAAAATTGCAAAGATAAGCAGTGAATAAAAATTTGAAAGACACATTTAAAACATACAATTAATGAACAATGCGTAAAATGTCACTTTCTCTAATAACATCACATACTCCAGTAATATATAGTGATAACTTTAGACTCTGTGGCAACTGCTTTGGAACAACTAGTGGCCCGAAAATTTTTATGCGGATTTTCAATAAACTCTTTCTTACCATCCGCAATAAAGCGTTTGAGTTCGAAAAGATACTCAAACGCTTTATTTTTCTTATAATGAGAGAAATAAATCTCTTATAAATTAAAGGAGAATAAAATGAACGAACAACAATTTATAGAAGCATTAAAAGTAAAGGGAATTGAACTCACAAATGTACAAATAGCGCAGTTTAAAACATATTATGAATTGCTTGTTGAATGGAATGAAAAAATGAATTTAACTGCAATTACAGATTTAGAGGGCGTTTATTTAAAACATTTTTATGATTCTATAAGTGCAAGTTTCTATTTTGACTTCTCAAAAGTGACAACAGTTTGTGATGTCGGAGCAGGAGCAGGCTTTCCAAGTATACCTATTAAAATTTGCTTCCCTCATTTACAGGTAACGATTGTAGACTCATTAAATAAAAGAATTACATTTCTAAACCACTTAAGTGAACAATTAAATTTAGATCATGTTGAATTTGTTCATTCTAGAGCTGAAGAGTTTGGTCAAAATTTAAAATACCGCGAGAAGTTTGATGTAGCAACAGCACGTGCAGTAGCTCGACTTTCTGTTTTATCTGAGTTTTGTCTACCCCTCGTTAAAAAGGGAGGCAATTTCTTAGCATTAAAAGCAGCTGCTGGTCCAGAGGAATTAAAAGATTCTAAAAAAGCTATTACAACTCTTGGTGCTTCGCTTAAAGAAGATTTTTCTTATC
>JAPSJC010000048.1 GCA_031178355.1 Ureibacillus sp. | reverse complement strand
AATATGCTTCCATTTTAAGTGGGATATATGCTGCTTATGATATATGTGGTTTAGGAAAATATGAAGAGTTAATGATGCCCCTGCGTCAAAGCTATGGTGATTCACTTGTTTTACGTAGGGCAATGGAGAAGTTATCCAATAAGGGATTGGATCGAATTGTTCACTCACTTCAAGGGACCATTGGTAACAAACTGTTTCAAACCAATTTGATCAATCCGTTGAGAGTAGCAAGTTTTTTACTAAGGCCGTATATAAAATTGACAAAGTAATTACTTTCATACCCTCTGGAACAATTTTAATTTCCTTACAACAATCTTTAATAATTACCATAAGTGAAAATAAACCTGAATACTAAACCTTATATTTTTGTATAAATATGTAAGTAATTTTGTTAAAATTAATTATCAGTTTATTCTAAATATAGAGGTGGAATTTCATATGGAGGTTGTTTCAAATATGTGTTCGGAGCTTAGTGAAGAAAGTATTAATGGAATACAACATGCTATCGATAAAATTTTGGGAATAGAGAATGTGACATTCACTTTACGAAATCGTGAAACTGGCCATGAGCTCTTTAGTCATAGAGGACAACACCTAATGCGACCAGCTTCTAATATGAAACTTATTACCGGCGCGGCTGCACTTTCGATTTTAGGCGAATCGTACCGACTTAAGACAGAAGTTTTCATAGATGGCCATATAGATGATGGCGTTTTACAAGGTAACTTATCTATTAAAGGTGGCGGAGATCCAACATTAAATGAGGAAGTATTTATACAGTTTGCCACGAAATTAAAGGAATTTGGAATTCAGGCGATCCATGGGGATATAATAGGTGATGATACATTATTTCCAGGAGAGACATTGCCACCAGGTGTAAATGATGAAGGGGAAACGCATTATTGGGGGGCGCGTGTGTCAGCGATTTCCATGTCGCCAAATTCTGACTATGATGCGAGTACAATTATTTTAACAGCTAATCCAAAACAAATTGGCGAACATCCGAACATTCAAGTAATTCCTTATTTATGTGGGCATGAAATTATAAATGAAGCTGTCACTGTTGCAAAGGGCGAGGAAACTACTTTAGAAATTCGCCGAACAAACGGGACGAATCAAATTGTCATTTCAGGAAATTTACCGCTAGGAGGAAGCGCAAAAGTATGGGTGTCCTTACAAAATCCTACCATTAATACATTACAATTTATGAAACATGTATTAGAGCAATACGGGATAGCGTTTTATGCCAATTGCACAATTAAACAAAGTACCGTTCCGACAATAGGCACACTAATTTATACCCATTATTCACCGACAGTGGGAGAAATGTTCCCTGCATTTATGAAGTTTAGTAATAATAGTATCGCTGATATTTTTGTGAAAATGATTGGCCATGAAGAGCATGGAACTGGAGATTATGAATCTGGACTGAAAAGTATACGATCCTTTTTAAAGCAGTTACAAATTCCAGCAGATGAATGGCAGTATACCGATGGATCAGGATTATCACATTCCAATAGGTTGACATCTGAAGGGATTTCAACATTGCTTTTCAAGTTACAAGGAGAGCCCTATTTTAAAACCTTTTTTGATTCTTTGCCTGTTGCAGGTCAACCAGAACGCTGGGTTGGGGGGACATTAAAAGAGAGATTCGTAGAAATCGAATATGAAAACAGAATAATTGCGAAAACGGGTTATATCTGGGAAGTTAATACGCTATCGGGCTATTTAATAGGAAATAGTGGTAAGTCTTATATTTTTTCACTTTTGCTGGAGGGCTTTGAAGAAGGAATTCCTTATATAGATCATTCTCTAAAAGAGATGTTTCGTTATTTATAAAGTGATATGACAAGGATAAAAACGATAATTACGAAGTCCAAAACTTACAGAAAATAAGTCTCACCTTATGTTGTTAGTAACCCACACAAATTCATTAATTCTACATAAAGGAGTGCCATTATGAAGGAAGATTTTCGATTTATATGTTGCACATTTATGGAGGAAAAAAGTTTTAAAGTAGACTATGAATTACTTTCTGATACCTTAACAGTCAGTGTAGCAATGGTGCTACCTTATTTACATCATGAGCAGGAGCAAATTGTAAAAAAGGACTTACTAAAAATACAAGAACTTAGTTATCATGCAAATGGGTCTGTCAGAGGTAAGTTAGCTTTAACTAATGAAGATATAGAATGGTTAAGTAAACGTTACGATTTTTATAGTGATAAAGTTGGTGATAAAATGAAGCAGTTTGTTATTCCGCAGGGATGTATCGCAGCTGTCCATTTACATCGTGTGCGTAATGAAGCAAAAATTGTATATCGTGCTTTATATCAAGTACATAAGGAAAACCCAGTTGATGATATATTATTTAAATTTACAGCAATCGTTTCAAATATTGCGGGGGCAATGGCGTTGTATGTAAATCAAATAAATAATATAGAGGAAATACCATTTAACACTAAATCCTAAAATGATAGTGTAAAACTACTTAGGTATTATAAAAGCTAACTACCGAACCTAGCTAGGTAGTTAGCTTTAAAAATATAAACTACCTTTTCTTGAAAGTATAAGGGATTATAGACTTTCCAAAAATAATTCAACTAAATGGAATAAATCGTCGATACTCACCATAACGGTGAATTTTAATAATGAATACCTAAATAAGCACCTTAAATACCCCAAAGATTGCGATGCAACGAGTAATATGTTTCTCGTCGTCGTTTATTCAAATTACTCATCGTATACTCTCCAATTTAGCAATATATCCAGCAAGTGAGCCAATTGTTACTTTTATCATTGTGTTAAAAGAGAATGTGTAGATTATAATTCTTCGGAATCAATCCATTGTATAAGAGATGAATAAGTTACAAAGTTTTATCTTTCATTGATTCATACCGAAAATGAGAAAAAACAGTAATCATTGTGAAGTAAATTAAGGAAATTTAGTTATGCAGTCAAAAATAATTACCTATAAAGATAGATCTGGAGAAGATTATATTGGATTATGTAATTTTTTATCTAAATATTAATTTTTAATATGATACGATAAGTGAAAGATATTTTAAAGGTGAGGAGAAATCCATGTTCCTTGATAAACTGGAGAACCAACTAAAACAGAAACAATCCCTATTTATTGGCGAGGAAACTGCCTATCGTTCGGCGATTTTGATTCCATTAGTACAGGTGGATGGAAAGTGGCATATCCTTTTTGAAGTGCGTTCGTTTACGATGCGAAAACAACCTGGAGACATAAGTTTCCCAGGCGGTAGAATAGATATTCATGACCCATCTCCAATAGAAGCAGCATTGCGTGAAACCTATGAGGAGTTAGGTGTTGATCCTAAAACAGTTCATGTTATTGGTCAGTTAAGTCCTTTTATTACATCGCCTTCCTTCGTTGTATATCCAATTGTTGGAACTGTAGATTATAATCAAATCGTTCATTCATACAATAAAGATGAAGTGGAAGAGGTCTTTACGGTACCGGTTGATTGGCTATTAAACTATGAACCTTATATGCACAAAGTATCCGTTCAATTGATGCCATCAGAAAATTTCCCTTACGATAAAATTGCAAATGGCAAAAAATATCAATGGAGACCTAGAGCAGTTGAAGAATGGTTTTACGATTATGAGAACTATACCATTTGGGGTTTAACAGCAAGGATATTAAAACATTTTATCGGTTTACTAAAAAGCTAAATATTTAATTTTGTGTACTATTTGTATAATTATGGATTTAAGTGTAATTTTGTAATATATCATTCACAAATGTTAAGTGATATAATAAACGCTGAAGTTAGTAATGTTTGAGTAGATTATTAATGTCCAAAAAATTATATTTGTAAATTATTCGAATCGGACTTTACTTTTATCTACTTTCGAAAAGTCTTGTACTATATTATAATAGTAGATTTAAATTTAGAAAAATTAGTGTTATACTATAATATGGTTTTATAGATACAGAAAAGGTGTGTTCTTAGGTCGCACCTAGCTTTTTGTTACACCTAAGGCGAGACCTACATCTTTTTTGCAAATATAGGGGAGATAAGGAAGGTTATTATGAGTAACAGAATTGAAAAAACAGATGTTGTTTTAATTGGTGCGGGAATTATGAGTGCTACTTTAGGTACTCTACTTAAAGAACTAGCACCTGATTGGGATATTAAAGTTTATGAATCACTTGATAAACCAGGTGAAGAAAGTTCAAATGAGTGGAACAATGCTGGAACAGGTCACGCTGCACTTTGTGAGCTTAACTACACACCAGAGAAACCTGATGGCACAGTTGATATTAAAAAAGCAATTAGCATTAACCAACAATTCCAAGTGTCAAGACAGTTCTGGTCTTATCTTGTAAAAAACAACTTAATTAAAAATCCAGAAGAATTCATTATGCCACTACCACACATGAGCTATGTGTATGGTGAACAAGATGTCAACTTCTTGAAAAAACGATTTGAAGCGCTATCAAAAAGTCCATTGTTCGAAGGAATGGAATATACAGAAGATCCAAAAACATTAAAAGATTGGCTTCCATTAATGATGGAAAACCGAACATTCGATGAACCAGTTGCAGCAACAAAAATTGATTCGGGAACGGATGTAAACTTCGGGGCATTAACACGTATGTTAATGGGACATTTAAACAATCAAAATGTTGAAATTAACTATAAACATAGAGTTGAAGGTATTAAACGTACAAAAGACGGCCGATGGGAAGTAAAAGTACATGACCTTGAAGGCTGTAAAATGCATTATATCCATACAAAATTTGTATTTATTGGTGCAGGTGGTGCAAGTTTACACCTATTACAAGATACAGGTATTCCAGAGTCTAAACATATTGGTGGATTCCCGGTAAGCGGATTATTTATGGTATGTAAAAACCCTGAATTGGTAGATCAACACAATGCTAAAGTGTACGGAAAAGCAAAAGTTGGTGCTCCACCAATGTCAGTACCACACCTTGATACAAGATATATCGATGGTCAAAGATCCTTATTATTTGGACCATTTGCAGGTTTTTCACCTAAGTTCTTAAAAACAGGTTCTTATATGGATTTAATTGCTTCAATTCGACCTAATAATATTCTGACATTATTAGCTGCTGGGGCAAAAGAAATGCCATTAACAAAATATTTAATCCAACAAGTATTACTATCAAAAGAACAACGTATGGAAGAGCTACGTGAATTTATTCCAAATGCGAAGAGTGAAGACTGGGATATCGTGATTGCTGGTCAACGTGTACAAGTAATTAAAGATACAGATGCAGGTAAAGGAACACTTCAATTTGGTACAGAAGTAATTACTGCCGAAGATGGTTCAGTAGCAGCGTTATTAGGAGCTTCTCCTGGTGCATCAACTGCTGTACAAGTAATGCTAGAAGTAATTAATAAATGTTTCCCTCAAGAGGTGAAAACATGGGAGTCAAAAATTAAAGAAATGATTCCTTCTTATGGTATATCTTTAGCTGAAAACCCTGAACTATTCAAAAAACTTCATGCTGAAACAGCTGAAGTACTTGGATTAAGCACTGTAAACGAAGAAACTAAAGAATTACAAGAAGTAAAATAATTCTTATGATTATAGAGTTATCTTGAAATTTAATTTCAAGATAACTCTTTTTTTATTTGGTTTAAAATATCCCTTATGATTTTCTTCATACTTTTATAACTCTCATAGAAATAAAAATTTTAGACAAGCTAAAGAAAAGTATGAAGGAGGATGATCTACTTATGGAATTTAATTATGAGGCAGGAGACGTAGTGTATGTTTTTATTAGAAATCCTCATACACAAGATGTAGCAAATGTTCAAGAAGCTGCAGTAGTAAAAAACCCTGAAAAACCAGAAGAATTAGCAGTTTTTGTGTATGAAACATATTATCCATTAACAGAAGATATGGCGATTTATTCGAGTCTTGAAGAAGCAGAAAAGGCGTATGAGAGCTATTTTGGAGAAAATACCGCATGAGAAAACCTTTTACTCCGCAGTTAGTATATTTTGAACCGAAAGCCTTAGATTATCCGTTAGGTATAGAATTGAGAGAGAAATTCGAAAAAATGGGAATCGAGATTCGATACACGACTTCTCACAATCAAGTAAGGGATTTACCAGGAGATAATGACTTCCAAAAATATCGTATTGCAAAGTCAACTCTTGTCGTAGGGATTAGGAAAACCCTCAAATTTGATACTTCAAAACCTTCTGCAGAATACGCAATACCGTTTGCAACAGGATGTATGGGTCATTGTCACTATTGTTATTTACAAACGACTATGGGGAGTAAACCTTATATTCGTACTTATGTGAATGTGGAAGAAATTTTAGAAGCTGCTGATCGTTACATGGAAGAAAGAGCACCAGATATAACGCGTTTTGAGGCATCCTGTACTTCCGATATTGTAGGAATCGACCATTTAACACATACGTTAAAAAGAGCCATTGAACACTTTGGACAATCGGAATTAGGTCATTTACGATTTGTAACGAAATTCCATCATGTTGATCATCTACTAGATGCTAAGCATAATGGTAAAACACGCTTCCGTTTTAGTATTAATGCCGATTATGTTATAAAACATTTTGAACCAGGAACTTCAGCATTAGCACAACGTATTGAAGCAGCTGGCAAAGTTGCTAGAGCTGGGTACCCGCTTGGATTTATTGTAGCACCTATTTATCTCCATGAAGGCTGGGAAGAAGGGTACTATCATATGTTTGAAAGATTAGATCAAGAATTACCACAAGATGTGCGGAATGATATAACATTTGAATTCATACAACATAGGTTTACTCGACCAGCTAAAAAGGTGATTGAAAAAAATTATCCAATGACTAAATTAGAACTCGATGAAGAATCAAGAAGAGTAAAATGGGGTAAGTATGGAATTAATAAGTTTATTTATCAAAAGGATGAAGAGGAAGATATAAAAGAGCATCTCTATGGCTATATGAAAAAGTTTTTCCCTAACGCTAAACTAGAATACTTCACATAGAGTTTATATAGGGCTTGTGGAAGTTCACAAGCCCTATATTTTTTCTATATTAAAAACTATTAGTATAATCATATAGTCTTTTGGCTTAAATTCTAGTAAATAATTTAGGTTTATAGAACGAATTTTAGGTATATTTTAAACATTTTGTACATATTCAAGAATATTTATTTTATTCTGCTAATATATCATATTATTCTAAAAATTTTTGGAGGGGTTATGGGATGAAGAAATTTATTAAACTAGTAGTAGGGCTAGCATTAATTCTATCTTTCCTTCCGTCAACGTTGATGGTGGAAGCAAATACACAAAAGGATTACTATTCTATCTTATTTAAAAATAATAGTATACCCCAAGATTTCAAAGGAGAATTAGATAGTTTAGGTGGAGAAATTGTCTACTCTGTACCAGAGATTGGTTATGTACAAGTGAAAGCACCTAAAGCTGCTTTTGCTAAAGTAAAAGGATTAAATGGAGTAAGTGCCGCAAATCCATCAATTACTTGGTCTTTACCACAGTCTCAAAAAATTAAAGAAGATGTAGTGACTCCTGCCAAAGCAGCACTTTGGGATTTACAATGGGATATTAAACGTATAACAAATAATGGCGAAAGTTATAAACTAGGTACGGGTTCTCATGACGTAGTGGTCGGAGTTATTGATACAGGTATTGACCGAGATCACCCAGATTTAGTAGGAAACTTATTACCAGGTTCTAAAAACTTTGTACCAGCTGGTGGATTCCAAGGAACTGAACCAGAGGAAACTGGTAACCCAGATGCATTTGATGATTTGAATGGACATGGTAGCCATGTTGCTGGTTCAATTGCAGCAAATGGAGGAATGCTAGGAGTTGCACCAGATACAGGGATTAAAGCATATCGCGTATTTGGTAAAAGTTCAGCTGAGTCTGGATGGATCTTTGCGGCAATGATTGCAGCTGCAAACGATGGTGTGGATGTTATTTCAATGAGTCTTGGTGGATTTGACATTATAGGTCAAGCGTTTTATGTTGACCCTGTGACAGGTGAGAAAATAAACCTTGGTAATGACGTTGCTGATTTCAAAGCGTACAAACGAGCAGTAGACTATGCATTAAGTAAAGGATCCTTAGTTGTTGCTGCATCAGGGAACGATGGAATTAATATCTCTAACAAAAATGAGGTATTAAATTTCTTGAATAATGAGTATGCAGGTGACGGACTATACTTCAACGGTGCAGGTTTTGCAGTTCCAGCGACTTTACCTGGAGTAGTAACTGTTTCTGCAACTGGACCGAACGACCAGTTTGCAAGTTATTCTAACTATGGGGAAGGTGTAATTGATATTACGACATCAGGTGGGGATTCAAGAATGTATGTCGATTATTACAATACAGGTAGATTTAATGAATATATAGCTAAACGTTTATATGAAAAAGAGTTTAATTTAAGTACTAGTGAAGATGGTGGCTATTATTGGTCTACAGGTACATCAATGGCTACTCCAAAAGTATCAGCTGTTGCTGCATTACTAATTGATAAATATGGTAAAATGTCACCTGCACAACTTGAACAGCTTTTATATAAAGTGGCTGTAGATACTATTAAAGGAACGGATATAGCATACTTCGGAAATGGCTTCTTAAACGCTTATAAAGCATTACAATAATAAAATGTAGAAAAGCACCAGTAATGGTGCTTTTTAATTTTTTGCTTACTTAAAAATTGGCAACTTTTTTAATACAATACAAGCAGGAATGGCGATAATGATTCCTATAATATTTTGTATTAGGTTACCTGTAACTGATGCTAATGGTGCAATCCAGTTTGCATAGAGTATTCCTTCACCGATGTAGTAAACTGCAATCATAACTGGAATTGAAATAATGGTTGCTATTATGTTTTGCCCTATATTATTTCCATTACGTCCATTAAACCACGATATTTTACCAACGATGAATCCTTGTAAACCTCGTGCAACAATCGTCATTGGTGCCCATAATGTCCAACCACTAAAAATATCAAACAATCCCATTCCCACTGCACCAGCAATTGCTCCTTTTTTAGGACCAAATAAAATAGATGCGATAAAGAGCATAGCTGTTCCTAAATGAACCAATCCTCCATTGCCAAACGGTAGTTTAATGTTTAAGAAGACAGTTGCAACAAATACAAGTGCAATTAAAAGAGCAGTAATGATTAAATCAAAAGTCTTTGTTTGTGTATTTGAATAATTTTGAGCTTTTTGCATTTTTATTCTCCTTTGTAAAGTAAATTTAAAACTAACAATAGCAAAGGACTGACATCAATAAAAGTATCACATTAGTTAAAAATGTAAAGGTCAGTTAGTATTCTTCATACTTTTCAAGTTTATTGGTAAAACTAAAAAAAAGGAGGTTTTACTTATGAAAAAATACTTACTTATGCTATTCCTATCAACCTGTATCTTTTTAGTTGGTTGTGGTAATGATGAAATGCCTGAGGAAGGTGAAAATATTGAAGAAATCGAGGAAGAAGATGAAATCGGTGATGGTGAGATAGATGATGAATAAAAAGGTACGATTATAATTTACCTCGTAAATTGATAAATATGTACCAATATTAAAGAAAATATTTCTCCTTACAGTGGACAAACTATAAGTGAAAAGTATAAAGATCAAAATAGTTGATCTCTATAGTTTTCCATGAAACCAACGAGGAGGATGGCCATGTCAAATGAATATCTGAACAATACTGGAACGCATAATGGAAATTCTTGTAGTTTAGAAAAATTACATGTGAACCGCAGTTTGAAAAAAAACGAAGAGTTTGCAGAAGAATTTCATGAAAATTTGCAAATGCAAAGCCAAATACCAACAACCAGTAGAAAGTTCAATCCTAATGAACAACAAAGGCCTGTAAGTGAACGTACGGCCTGGAATTAGGTATATTTGACAGCTGTTCTAATCACCAGAGTTTGGGACTAGTAGTGTATTTCTACTAGTCCTTTTTTTCTTGTAATGGTATACCCTTTTATACCCTAATTTACTTCGTATAAATAATATCCTTTAGAAAAAAATAAGTAGGACTCACATGAAAATTTTTAAAAGTGAGAAAAAAGGAGGTGTAAAAAATGAACACAATTTATAGAATAGCTCTATCTTTAGTTATTATTGGTGCTATTAACTGGGGGCTAGTTGGATTATTGGACTTTAACCTAGTGGATGCAATATTTGGTGTAGATACGTTCTTATCCAATTTAATTTATTCCATTGTTGGATTAGCAGGTCTTATTTCGTTACCAATTCTTGCGAAACGATTTGCAGAAGATCGAATGGATGGTCCAGCTGTGTTCACTGAGCCAAGGCCGCAGATGGAGGCTGGTGATGAGTTTGAATTTTACGAAACAGAAAGAAGAAAAACTGAAAGAAAAGATGACGATACAATAGTTTAAATTAAAACCCTCCAAGCCAAATTGGAGGGTTTTTAACATTAATCGCTTTGAATGACAAAGATAGGGCAACATGATTAGCATCCAAATGCACAATATAATGATTGAGGGTTAATGATGAATTTCTAAACCTCATATAAAATCTCAGGTGGGAGGATCTCTTTATGCCAAATGTAGAAGTACGCTGTTCTGTAGCGAATTGTTATTTCCACAAGGAGGGTAATCTTTGTGGAGCAGAATCAATTCAAGTAGACATGGATTATCATTCTGAAGATCGTCAGACAGAATTTGCGACTGATTTTGACTTCAATCATGTTAAAGAAGAGGCAAGTAGTTCACGTGATACATGTTGTAAAACATTCAAACCGAAGAAAAATCACCAGAACAAATAAAACTTTTCAATCCTCAAAATGAAGTAAAAAAATAATTTTGGCATTTAGATTAGAGCACATTGAGAAAAGTAAAGGACTAGGAAGGAATTAACCTTCTTTAGTCCTTTCATTGTAAACGGTAAATTAAAGGTAAGATAACCAATAAATATGCATAATCGATATCCCTACATACAAAATACTTATTCCATAAAGTGAAAATAAGTATGGCCTTTGGAATCGTTCATTACTTTTATGGTAAATTGCAAAAGAAATTATGAGGATTAAGAAAGAAATGAGGAATTTATAGAAAAGAAAAAGTTCGGAACTTAATGTTAATAAATAATTCATAAATGGATTTATTTCTTCAATGAAGTTAAATGTGTAACCATAATTTGTTGCAATACCGTCAAAAACATTCAATAATGCAATAAGAATTCCAAATGTCAAAATAAGCTTCTTATTTCCCATATTACCGTCCTTTTAAAAAATTTGAATACAAAACCATTATTTCCCAAGTTTGATGGTAATATACAATTAGTTGGAAAGGAAAAGAGAATGAGAACATGTAGGATAATGTATGTTAGTGATTTTATTTAAAGAAGTGGACAAAATAAAAAAACCACGAGATTAGAATCTCGTGGGGGAAAATTAATGGATTAAATATTCTTCTTTAAGTTCTTCGACATTTACTTCAGAACGCTCTTCTAGTGATTTGCGTAAATGGACGGTAGCAGTTTTTCCGTCATCGTGAAGTTTGTCGATCCAAACGGATACACCATTATAAGAAACTTCATATTCTTTAGGTGATAATACAATTTCTTCAGCACGTTTATAATCCATGAAATTGCCTCCTATTTATTTCTATTCGTATTGTTCTTTGTTTTTGACACTAATTCATCAAGTTCGTCTAGTTCCTGTGAAAACTCTTCATTTACTTTGTTTGGTGCTATTTTTAAATTTTTAGGTGTTTGAGGTAACGATCGTGTATTATTACTTTTACCTTGACTATCGTCTCGACCCATTTGAAGTCTCCTTTCAGATGAAATTAATCTTAATATGGCTAGTAATCCGTTTTTTATCACTACAAGATAGAGAAATGATTATAATAATAATTTCCACGAAATTAGGTTAATTTCTATATGTAAAAAATAAGAAGCAGACCTTAGGAATTTAAGGTCTGCAAAAATTAAATTTTATTAAAAACTAACTCCTGTTTGGACTGAAAGAACTTGGACCTGTGCCTGCCATTCACTAATTAATGTACTTGCGTCAGACAAACCTTGATTCGCTAACTGAACTAAATCGGTACTTTGTTCCTCTAATGCAGAAATCATTACAGTAAAGGCTCCTAATTGGACTGTTGCGGCCTCCACATAGATTGCATGTAAATCTTGAATGACTTGGTTAGATGATTGTATTCCTTCTAAAGCCTGAACAAATTCTGAATATGATGGTACTACATCATAATATAATGCATCATACATAATTTCATCATTGACATAGTTTTCTCCTGACACACTTCCATAAACATCAATAATTCTTATTTCTTCTTCTGCAAGTAGCATGATTTCCTCAACATACGTTTGGAATGCTAAAGCTAAGTCATCATTTTGGTTATTGTTGAAATTATTATTGTTGTTATTATTATTATTATTGTTGTTGTTATCGTTATTATTATTGTTGTTGTTGTTTCCATTGTTATTATTGTTATTAATATTGTTATTATTGTTGTTTACATCTTGATTATTATTTTGCTGATTGTTATTTTGTGGTTGTTCAGGATTAATGGGACCATTCGCTTGCTGGGGAGGGAAAAAATTACAAGCAGCTAGAACACTCGTGAACGAGAGGACTAAAAGAAAAGTTAAAAGTTTTTTCATATGACTCCATTCCCCCGAAATTTACTCGGGAATTTTAGTAGGTACATATGATTATATTATTCAAGCATAAAGCGAAAAATGACATAATATGTCGACAAATACATAAAAAAGCATCTCAATTAGATTCCATCATCATGAGATGCTTCAATCTTATAGCAATGGTCTACATATATAGTCCGGCTAAGAAAATACCTAATGTTTCTTCATAAATCTCATTAAATTGATTTAAAGGTAAAGGGTTTATACCAGTTCCTAATTCGACTGTAAAGCCAGGACGACGCCAATCTTGAATAAACCAGTCTTTATATCCCGCATAACTTTCAATTGTTTGTTGGGGGATATATCCACTGACTCTCCCAAATTCATTAACTATTGTTTCTGCTACGGGTGGCTCTAGATTTTTGTACCCCCAATAAATGACTTCACCTTGCGTATGGAATGCTAAAACTCTTGTAAAGTCACTTCTTCTGGTTAATTCGGCCATTGCTATTGCTTCTGGTTCTGTTAACGGTGCTTCACCACCATAATCTCTTGGTCCTGGGGTCTTTGGATTTCGATCTCTTTCTTCTTCCCAATTAGCTGGGAACTGGTCGTTTAGATCGACTCCATTAAAATTTGCTTTCCAATTTGAGAAGTCCATACTACCATGATTCCATTCGATCACTCTGCTTCGATAAGGTTCTGCTTCAGTTGGTCCATTAATAACTAAGTTAACACCATCTGGATTAACCATAGGTACAATGGATAACATCGATTGTTGGAAAAGCGGATAAGTATTCAATCCACGGATTGGGGTTTGATTTGTAAGTGACAATAGATAATCGTTTATAAAGGTCATAATAACAGGTGTTGTAATCCATTCGTTTGCATGGAATGAACCATTATAGTGAATACGTTTTGAGCCATTTCCTAATTTAACTTCAGGAATATTTCTACCAAGTACCGTCTTCCCAATAGAGGAAGTTTGTATGAAAGGATATATAGAAACTAGTTTTCTTAAATCATTTATCATGATGTTATATTCATAGTTTTGTTTGCCATTCACTATTCGCCATGTCACTCGTTGTGGAACTAAAATAGTTTGACCAATCTGTAATCGGTTTGGATTAAGCGTTGGATTGACAAGGAAAAGAGAATCTACAGGAACATTTCGTCTTTGGGCAATAAACCATAATGAATCTCCTGGTTGTATTTGATAATGTACTGTTACATATCCAGGAATTCGAACTCTTTGACCGATTGTAAGTGATTGGGAATTTATATCACGGTTAGAATCAATAATTAGTTGAAGAGGTACATGAAAAACTTGGCTATAGTACCAGACTGAATCGCCTCTTCGTACATAAACGTCCACTTTATCCCTCCCTAATTATTTCCTACTTTTCGTATTGAAAAGTTTTCATTTAATAAAGCCCAATTTTGGGGGTATGGATACCCTAATGCCCAATAACTGACTCCTCTAAGGTATATTATTTTTCCATATATTGTGGTGGGAACCAGGAACAGAAATTAGAAGGGATTGACCTAAAAGTAAACGGTTTGTATTTGGTAATTCATTAACTTGTTGAATTGCATCAATAGGTACACGATATTGCCTTGCAATTTGCCAGAGTGTCTCGCCACTCTTCACGACATGGATAATCAAAACGTAGCCTCCTCTATCCTATGTTCAACATTGCAATATATGTTATGAAGGGCGAAATAATTAAAATGAGGAAAAAGGGACTTTATAAATTATCTAAAAAATGACTATAAACTTAACTTTTAATATATTAAACTTTTACTAAGTTGTTAAATTTTGTTTACCCTAGCCTTATTTCATTATTTTGGAAACCAATTTATAATAGAAGAGGCTATTATTTTAATAGAGTATTAAAAGAAAGTACTAAGGAGGATACAAATGAACGAGGATAATCAATATCCGAATAATGAAAACCAGAATCAAGGGTCGAATCTAAATAGTGGTGGAGATAATAATACCAATCAGTATGGTAATTCAAATCAGTACCAAGACCAAAATTCTGGACAAAACCAATATATTGACCCAAATCAAAATCAGTATGTAAACCAAAATCAAGGTCAATATACGGAACAAGATAAGTATTGGAACCAAAACCAAAATGCCAATTCTAATCCGTACCAAAACCAATATGCTAATCTAAACCAAAACCAATTCGGAAATCAAAACCAGTATGGAAACCAACAAACACCATATGGTAACCAAAACTCTACTCCGAAAAAACCAAAATCGAAGAAATTTGTAGTTTCAATTATTAGTGCTATTTTTGCACTTTTAATAGTAGGTGGAGGTGTGTTTGCATTCTTTAATATGCAAAAAACACCAAAAGATCAACTTTTACTAGCTGAATTAAACTCATGGAACCAACTTAGTGATGCATTTGAAAATCGTTATAAACCTGAGATTGAATGGGCTAAAAAGGCAGAAACAACACCTACAGAATATACTTACGATATTGGCGCTTATGTGAATGGTGACTTTTATAGTTATGAAGAAATGATGTTTGCGGAAATTCTAGGTAATTCTACGCTTTCTTTAAATGTTCAAACTGATCCCAATAAACAATTGATGAAGGCTGATATGGAAGCGGACATCAACGGTGTAACGATTGATCAACTTTCAGCTTATATTACAACGGAAGAAGTCATGGTAGGATTCCCTTTCAGTGATGATATCCTACAAGTGAAAGACGGCGACTTTGGAGACTTTATGAGAACACTGGACCCTTACTATGAAGGGTCAGATTCACTTGGACTTTCTGATTGGATGGGTAAAAACATGTTCTCTGAAGAGAATAAAGAATATTTAGTGAAAGAATACTTATTATTCTTCTATAACTCACTTCCAACAGAAGCATTTAAAGAGTCTTCAGAAGATATTGAAGTCTTTGGTGAAAACTTAAAAGCTACTAAAATTTCAATGGAATTAAGTGGTGACCAAATTAAAGATAGTTTATTAAAAGTACTTGAAAAGGCTAAAGACGATCCTAAATTTGAGGCAATTATTATGGAAACTGTGACAAATATTATGGGTGCAGCAGGTACAATTGAAGAGGATTTAAACCTTGATATTAACGAAGGTTTAGAAAGCGCAATTGAAGAATTAAAAGACACTGATATTCCTAATGGTATTAAATACACTGTATGGGTAAATTCAGATACTGTTGTCCAAAGTGAATTTGAGATTGGTGATGAGTTTAAAGTAGAAGGAACTCGACAATTTACTAATGATAAACAACAATGGGATTATGTCGTTGAAGTTGAAGGTGAAAAGGTATACTTCACAGGTGATTTATCTTCTAAAGACGGTGAATTTGAAGATGAAGTTACATTGATAGATGATTATGAAACTGGCTTTACTTATGAAGGTTCTGAAGAATTAGTGGATGGAGAACGTACATTCGAACGCTCACTATATTTCACAGATGGATATGATGATTTTGAATTGTACTGGATTGGTGATACTTCATATGACGGAGATTCCATGGAGGGGACACATACAATAGGAATAGGAACATATGAATTCGATATTGAAATCTCATTTGACGAAGTGGGGAAATTTATTAAAAATGTAAAAATTCCAACGGATAATATTGTAGATATAGGTTCAATGAGTGAAGATGAAATCCAAGCATATATGGAAGAAGAATTCCTCTTCGAAGCTCAAAGCTGGTTTATGGATCTATACTTTGAACTTGGACTTTACTAATGAATGGGTGAACACACCTTGAAAAATATAAAAAATATTGTTTTCTTTATGAATCAATATGTGAAACAACTACAGAAGAAGTGGAAATCACTTCTTCTGCTTTTTGTATTTCCGTTATTGATCATATCAATGGTTACGATCTTGATTACTTCATTACTAAATCCTCCAGCAAATGCTCCCATTGGAGTCGCTCTAGTTGATCAAGACGATACTGAGGAAACGAAAATAATTCGTAGCTTTCTACAAACAAGCTTTACTCAAGATGGTGCAATTGATATGAAAATAATGAGTGAAGACAATGCAAAAGGACGAATGGAAGAAAACAGAATAAGCGCTTATATAGTAATTCCTAAACAATTTACTGACAGTATGTACAGTGGAAAATCTCTTACAATACCAATCGTAGGGAATCCACTTCAAAAAGCTAATAGTTTTATAATAAAAGAATTAGTAGAAAGTTTTACAAGATACATAGAATCTGCACAAGCAAATATCTTAACCGTTTATGATTATGCTAGAAAAACCGACATGTCTGACGCGGAATATAATTCCTACCGGTACGAAAAGTTTATCGAAATTACGCTCTTTACTCTAGCCAAAGACCAATTAGTGAAGGAGAAAATGATTACAAATACGGCAACCTCATCCCCTATTCAGTTCTTTACACTTTCTGGGTGGTTCCTTGCCTTTTCTATATGGTTATTCGGTTTCTATGAATTATTAAGAAAAGATGAATCTCCTTCATTAAGTACTAGAGTAAAACTATTTGGTGTAACCATTTGGCAAAATGTTCTCTCCCGGATTATTGTTTCAATTAATAGTAGTATCATTTTAGCCTGTGTAACTTTTGTAGCTATCTCAAAGTATTTTTCATTAAATCTATATGTTATAGACTATTTAAGACTACTACAGTTTGCTATATTATATGGTTTACTGCTGTTGATCGGTATTTCATTTATTGATGTATGGATTCAGTCTGAGAAAATTGCAATTTTAATTCAAACATTACTTTTATTCTTCTTGATTATGACAAGTGGTTCGATTATTCCTTCTATTTACTTACCGTTACCGTTACAAGAATATTTACCTTTTATCTTTTCAAATGAAATCTTTAATTGGGTGACAGATATTGCTCTTGAGGGCAGGAATTATGCCGAGTTCAATCGATTAACGATTATGGTAATTATCGGGTTTTTTGTGTTATGGATTTCAACAATAGTAAGAGAGAGGTGGGTGAATTGAAGGGAAGCTTATATGCCAGAGTTTTAAGAATAAAAAAAGATTGGAAGAGCCTCATTTTTTTGCTTATCTTACCTTTCTCTTTAACAATCCTTGCTACAAAAGTTATAGATTTTTGGGGTGAAGAATCAAAGATTCCTATTGGTTTAGTTGTTGAGGACAAATCACAACTTTCAAGTCAACTTATAAAAAAGTTGCAAGATGTCCCTTACTTAAATGTTATGCTATTGGATTATTTAGAGGCGATTAACGAATTAGAAAAACATAAATTGGATAGTGTATTTGTTATTGATGACCACTATGAAGAAATGATGATGGATGGGAAGAGAAATCAATTAGTAGATGCCTATTCCTCTAATCGTTCTT
>JAPSJC010000127.1 GCA_031178355.1 Ureibacillus sp. | reverse complement strand
ATAGCAGTTTTTAAATCATGTAGTAAATTCTCTTTTTCAAATACTTTATAATTCACTTTTTTTGTTTGTTTAAAATATGGTTGCAAAAGGAAGGATAATTGCTCTACGTTTACTTGCAGCGTAACGAACTTATCATATTTTGCTCGTAAAGCCGATGGTAACATCGCTTGTAGTGCATCAATCTCGTAACAAATTGTTTCATGCTTTACCCACTTAGCAAGAGTAAGCATTTCATTTGTGAGAACAGGTTCTATATCTAGAAGCTCTGAAATGGGTTTAATTTTATCGATTTCAATATCCGTTTCATTTTTTAAAGAGACGACAAACCCTAGTACATTTCTAGGACCAAATGGCACCTTTACACGGCTACCACTTTCAATGAGAGCTTGCATATTCGTTGGTATTAAATAATCAAAAGGTCGATCAACAGGATAGGCTGCCACATCGACGATTACTTCCGCAATGAAGTTACTCATTATTGTTTCGCATCTCTTTCAAAATGCTCTACTACTAATTTAGTAATTTTCTCGGGTTCTTCTAATCGTCCTTTTCCAACATACCCACAAGCCAAATACCCTTCAGAAGGTTCTATAAACAAACATCCGTCTTCTGCTAAGCGTGCTATATTTCTTTTAATAGCAGGATGGTCATACATATGAACATTCATAGCTGGAGCAACCCAGACTGGACTTGTTGTTGCAAAATATGTAGTGGTTACCATGTCATCAGCAATTCCATTTGCCATCTTACCAATAACATTCGCAGTTGCTGGTGCTATGATAACTAGATCCGCCCAATCTGCTAAATCAATATGTGCTATTTTACTGGATTCTTTTTCATCAAACGTATCATAATAGACGTCATTTTTAGACATCACTTGAAAGCTTAGTGGTGTAACGAATTTTCTTGCAGATTCTGTCATGATCACTTTTACGTTGCACCCTGCTTGTGTTAGTTTACTAACGAGGGCCACAGCTTTATAAACGGCAATTCCACCTGAAACACAAAGTAAAACATTTGGATTTTTGTTCATATACATTTCCACCCTTTCAAATGATAAGCTCCCAAAGAAAGTTCTCCGGGAGCTACAAATTTTTTATAAAGATACAAAAATAATGAATTGGTATCTAAAAATTAAATTTCATCATCATAAATAGTAGCTGCATCTTGTTTTTCTTTAGTCAATGCGCCTGCTGCTATTTCTTCTAATGCTTTACCAACTGTTTTGTAAGAAACATAATTACTTAATTTTTCATGACCTTCTTCTTGCATTTGGCGAGCTCTTTTTGAAGCTAAACTTACAAGTGAATATTTTGAATCAATTTTACTTTTTAGTGCATCGATTGATGGGTATAACATGGTATTATTCTCCTCTCAACATAGACAAATATAGTTTTTCAACACGTTCTCTTCGACAATGCTCTGCAACGATTATCGAATTAATTTTATCACAAGCTTTTTGAATTTCATCATTTTCTACTACGTAATCGTATAAGCTCATCATTTCTAATTCTTCTTTCGCCGTTGCAATACGTTTTTGAATGATTTCTTCCGTTTCTGTACCTCGGGTAATAAGACGATTTTGAAGTTCAGTAAAACTAGGTGGTGCAAGGAAGATAAATAAAGCATTAGGGGCTTTTTCTCTTATTTGAGCTGCACCTTGCACTTCAATTTCTAAAAAGACATCCCTTCCTGCATCTAATGTTTCATTTACATATTCAATCGGTGTCCCGTAATAGTTGCCAACAAACTCAGCATGCTCTAATAAGCCACCAGATTCAATTAACGCCTCAAATTCTTCTCGACTTTTAAAGAAATAATCAACGCCATCTATTTCTCCTTCGCGAGGTTTACGCGTTGTCATAGATACCGAATACTCATAATTTGTATCAGGTTGCGAAAACAGTTCTTTACGTACTGTGCCTTTACCAACTCCAGAAGGGCCAGATAGAACAATTAATAATCCGCGTTCTTTTCTCATATGTTTCATTCTCCCTCCTCATAACTACAATAATACTTTGATTGTTACTCAATATTTTGTACTTGTTCTCGCATTTTTTCTAAAATTGTTTTAGATTGTACCACTGCGGCAGAACATTCTGTTGACTGATTTTTGGAGCCGATTGTATTGATTTCTCTAAACATTTCTTGCATCAAGAAATCTAGTTTTCGTCCAATCGAATTAGGCTCATTCAATGTATCAACTAATTGCTTAAAATGACTTTCCAGTCGATCTAATTCCTCAGAAATATCAACTCTTTCCGCAAATAAAGCCACTTCTGCAAGTATTCGATCATCAAACACATTCGAATCGGTAATTTGTTGCATTCTTTCGATTAATTTTAACCGATATTTTTCTACCGCATTCGGTGAGTTTTTTCGTATGACATTAATTTGTTCCAATAATTCATCTTTATATTGTAACAAAAATGTTTTTAATTGTTCACCTTCACGTTCTCTCATTTGAATTAAATGATCGGTAGCTTCTTTTAATGCTTTTTCAACGGCCAATAATAATTGTTCAGTTGGAATTTCGTTCTTTTCGTAAAGAATCGCATTTTCAATGCTTAGTATTTCTTGCATTGACCATTTGTCTTTTATAGGTACAATATGACTAAGCTGTTCTTTAACTTCCTTGTATGCTTCAATAAGTGACCAATTCACTTGAACATTAAAAGAAGATTGTTCCACCATCTTCACATGAATGTTAATATCTAATTTACCTCGACTAACATTTTGAGATAATTGTTTTTTAGCTATTAATTCAATTTCATTCCATTCTTTTGGGAATTTTGAATGGATTTCTAGAAAACGATGATTGACTGAGCGTAATTCAACGGTCAGTTGGAAATCATCCGTTGTTGTGACACCCCTGCCAAAACCAGTCATACTACGAACCAAGGTAGGTCACACCTTTCTGTATAATATTCCAATTATAACACATGTAATGAAGATTATAACTTAAGAAATATTGAAAACACAACAAGATGAAAAAATAGTCTCATTAATATCTTTTCTTCATCATATAAGCTAAACTTTTTATACTTGCCTAATTACTTAAATAATGAATTGTAATGCGCAAAATCATTATAAATAATATAATGAAATTTGATTATATAGAGAAACGGGGAATCTATCATGGCATTTGATGGATTGTTTACATTTGCATTATCCAAACAGCTAAACAAACTTCTATCAGGACGTATAACGAAAATACACCAACCAAACGCACTTGAAGTAGTGCTACATATTCGTGCAGGAGGAGGAAATCATAAATTATTATTTTCCATTCATCCTTCTTATGCGCGTGTACATCTAACCGATCAACCAATTGACAATCCGAGTGAACCTCCAATGTTTTGTATGTTATTACGTAAACATATAGAAGGCGGGTTTATACAAACTATTCAAACTGATGCCTTTGAGAGGGTAATCTCTTTTGGAATAGAAAGTAAAAACGAAATTGGTGATACTGTCTATCGAAAGCTAACGATTGAAATTATGGGCCGCCACAGTAATTTAATCTTATTAGACAGCGAAACAGAGAAAATTATAGATAGTTTAAAACATTTGCCTCCTTCTGTGAACAGTTATCGTACTGTTTTGCCAGGACAACCTTATATCTTGCCACCAGCGCAAGACAAAGTTAATCCATCTAGTGTTTCCGATGACGAGCTTTTATCATTTTTTAAAACGGAGAAAACAGCGAAGGAACTAGTAGATTATTTTAAAGGCTTTTCTATTACCCATGCTAATGAGTTACTTCATCGCATTCAGAACGGGAATGTAATAGATGGTTTCCATACGTTTATGGACGAAATCATTAATAGCTCTAACCCTACTTATTTAGAATGGAATGGAAAAACCTATTTTTCACCGACAAAGTTGACGCATCTATCCGATCAGGGCACAACTTATAATAACTTAAGTGAACTTCTAGACCGAGTATTTTATGCTCGAGCTGAGAGAGACAGAGTAAAACAACAAGCTGGTGATTTGGAACGTTGGCTTCAAAATGAAATTAGTAAATTAAAACTAAAATTGAAGAAACTCCAAAAGGATCTAGACAACGCTTCTAAATTAGACAAATTTCAATTATATGGCGAATTGTTAATGGCGAATATTTATAACTTTGAAAAAGGATTAAAAGAAATAACTGTAACAAATTATTACAGTGAAGATGAAGAACAAATTACCATTCCTTTAAGTGAAAGAAAAACGCCAATTGAAAACGCACAAAGTTATTATACAAAATATAATAAAGCAAAAAATGCCCTTGTCATGGTACAAGAACAAATCGAAAAAACGATACATGAAGTAGATTACTTTGAGATGTTGAAATCTCAAGTAGAGCAGGCAGCTCCTTCTGATATTGAGGAAATTCGTGAAGAACTTGCTGAGCAAGGCTATTTACGAATGCGAGCATCCAAGAAAAAGAAGAAGGTGTCAAAACCTGAGCCAGAAAAATTCGTTTCTTCAACTGGAATTGATATCTCAGTCGGCAAAAATAATAAACAAAATGATTATTTAACATTTAAAATTGCTAAGAAAACGGAAATTTGGCTCCATACAAAAGATATTCCAGGATCGCACGTTGTTATTCATTCCAACGAACCAGATGAAACAACTTTATTTGAGGCAGCTACTTTAAGTGCTTATTTTAGTAAAGCAAGAGAATCTTCTTCAGTCCCTGTAGACTACACAGAAATACGCCAAGTAAAAAAACCAAACGGCTCAAAACCAGGTTTTGTCATTTATTTCGAACAAA
>JAPSJC010000047.1 GCA_031178355.1 Ureibacillus sp. | reverse complement strand
CCCTTTTTGTCTTTTAGAACCCTTATAAAAGACATTTCTGCCAGCTTATCTTCCCTTTTTGTCTTTTAGAGCCCTTATAAAAGACATTTCCGACAGCTTATCTCCCCTTTTTGTCTTTTATCCCCCCTATAAAAGACATTTCCGACAGCTTCTCTTCCCTTTTTGTCTTTTAGAACCGCTATAAAGGACATTTCTACAACCTAACCTCTCCATATTGTCCTTTTGTGCGCTTACATACGGTTCTTCACACTTTCTTTGACCCATGTGGCCGCTGTTTGATATACACCTTATTGGTCCTCTATATTCAATCTTTCCACATAAAAAAAACACTCTACTTCATGAGAGCGTTTCTTAGTTTTATTCTTAATTATTTAGTCCACCAGTCGTACCAGAAACACCAAGCTCAGCACCTTCACCCTCTCCAAGGCCTTTCCTTCCTCCTAGTGTCAACACAACTATTCCTCCGAGCAACATCGCTACACCAATCCATGATGTTGGGCTAAGATATTCGCCTAGTAAAAAGACACCTAATAAGGAGGCTGTAAGTGGCTCTGCTAACGATAAGGTCACTGCAGATGATGAACTAATTTTTTCTAACCCCGCTAAGTAAAATATATAAGCTAAACTTGTTGCGGCTAGGGCCATGAATAACATCGGCAACAAGTTACCGCCTTCAAACACCCATGTGACCCCTTGTTGTGAAAATGGCAACAACATAACGGCACATAATGTAAATGTCATTGCTACAGCAGGTAATGTCTCCTCATATTCTGTTAATTGTTTACTACAATTTGTATAAAGAGCAAACATAACACCCGCGCTTAAAGCAAGTAGTATGCCAAATGGATCAACGGTAGCTTCGCCCTTATTGATAAATAATAACATGCAACCGATGATAGCTAGTAATGTTGCCATGCCCCATACTCTATTCGGCCTTCTCTTCCAAAAAAACCATTCTATAATTCCTGAAAAAACAGGTGAGCTTCCAATTGTTATTACTGTCCCCACCGCAACACCTGTAAATCGTACCGATGTGAAGAATAAACATTGGAATAAGGCAATTGTTAGTGCAGCTAAAATAGTCCATTTCCATGACCACTTTTTAAAATTGATTTTCCGCATTGCTAGTGCTGCCATTAACAACACGCCTCCACCAATCAGAGAGCGTGTGGCCGCAACTGCAATAGATGAAACACCTTCTCCCAAATATGTTTGTGTCGTTCCAACTGTCCCCCATAACATCGCAGCCAAAAGTACAAATATGTATGGTAAAATATTCAACATCCTACCCCCAAAATTAATAATTTCATCTTATATTGTAATGCTACCATACCATATAAAGTTAGCAATTATATAAGTCACAAATACAATCTCTAGTGAAAAAAGCAAGATTTCAATATAATAAAGATAAACAACCCGAACTTCTAGGGTGTGTCTGTCTTTGATTATTTTGCGGATTCCATTTAACTTATTTAGGCAATCAGCCTTAAAAAAATAGGAGGTCATCATTTATGTATAAAACTGTTGCTGATACGGCAAAAGACATATCTATGCCTGAGGAACAAGTGCTACGCTACATTTATGAAGGCCGCATCAAAGCTGTCTATGACGGCAAGCAGTTTCTCATCAATAGCACTCAATTTACAACTTATTACGAACAATTAGAACGAATAAAAGAAGAAATCGAAATCTGGCGTAATACACCCATTCCTGAAGATCCAGATGTGAAGGATGAGGATTGAGGATCCCGGAGATATGTTCGCCCTTAACATGGAAGTGTTTATATTCGCGCATAAAAATTGCGATTCCGCACCTAAGTAGTGGGTATTCCTACGTAAATGTCCGGTTTGAGCACGTAACTTACCGTAAAACAAAAAACTTCTTGAAGCAGTCAGGTCTAGTCAACTTGCTCCAAGAAGTTTTTTTAAATTGATACGACAAAGCCTGCTCGTTTGCCGATTATTTCCGCGTAATCTTCAACCATTACACTTGCAGTTGGATACATTCCTGCACCAGGGCCGACAAGTGTTAAAGTGCCAATATAATTTGTTTCCATTGTTACAGCATTGAACACATCGTCAATTGGATATAGTGGATGTTCTTTATCTACCAACATTGGACCGACTTTCGCAAAAATAGTGCCGTCCGGGAATTTCTCCACTTCCGCAACATGGCGATAACGAAGACCTTGATCTGTCGCTTCCTTTACTTGCTCAGATGATATTCCATCAATTCCTATCACTTCAACATCCGCCCAATTTGGTTGTTCCCCAAACGCTAACGCTGAAAGAACCATCAACTTTTTAAATGCATCCTGACCTGAAATATCGTTATAAGGATCGGCTTCCGCATAACCAAGTTGTTGCGCCTCTTCTAATGCCTCATCAAAAGTACATCCTTCAGCTCGCATCTTTGTTAAAATAAAGTTCGATGTCCCATTTAAAACACCTTGGATTCGGCTTACATCATTAACAAGAAGGATGTTTTTCATAGTTTTGATAACGGGCACACCACCAGCAGTTGTTGCCTCATATCCAACAAAAACACCATTTTTCTTCGCCAGCTCCTGCAATTCAAGGCCTCTTTTTGCAAACATCACTTTGTTAGCCGTTACAACGTGGCATTTATGTTCTACAGCACGTCGTAAGTATGTAAAAGCTGGCTCTTCATTTACTATTGCTTCAAATACCACTTGTAACCCTTTAACTGATAGGACATCGTCAATACTATCTGTTAATAAATGCGCAGTTCCTGGTACACGTTCTTTAGATGTATCACGTACTAAAATTTTCGCAACTTCTAGTTCTAAACCTAATTTATTTCTTAGTTCTTCTTTTTTTTCATTTAAGATATGGTAGATTCCCTGACCTACTGTGCCAAATCCTAAGATGGCCGCCTTAATTGTTGCCATTTTTTCCGCCTCCATCTTTATTATACGAAATTCTATTTATATATTAATTATTAGAAAATTCAATATAGAAATTTTATCCTATATTATAAAGGAACTCAAGATAAATCTACCCAAGAAGGACATTTGTTTTTTTAAGAAGGTCAATTTGGACACAAAAAAAGCATTCTTAGTATCGCCATTAGTTTGTTCTGTAAACCAAACTGTCACTATGATTGTTTAATGAAAAAAGCTGTCACATTGGACAGCTTTGAGTTTACCTAATGAACGGCTATTTAATTAACTTATGCCAAATGGATAGCATTATTTCCTGTCGCAACTATATTATTTTTTTATGTGCCGAATGAATGGCAAGTAAACCTATGGCCAAATGAACAGCCGATTTTCACCTAATAAAAATGTTTGCCCAATGAATGGCTAATTAGATGAAGTATTTCCCTTTTCGCGAAATGATGCGAATTATTATATTAAGATTTTTAAACAGTTGTATTTGCAACACTTTCAGTTACAGCTTTTGTTAATGCTTGGTCTAAATCAGCGATGATATCCTCAACAGCTTCCAAACCAACTGATAAACGAATTAGTTCTTCACTAACACCTGCAATTTTCAACTCTTCAGCAGATAGCTGTTGGTGAGTTGTAGAAGCCGGGTGGATAATTAATGATTTTGCATCGCCTACGTTAGCAACATGTGAGAATAATTGAACGTTATCAATTACAATGCTACCTGCCACACGGCCGCCTTTAATGCCGAAAGTAAGAATAGAGCCAAAGCCATTTTTTAAATATTTCTTCGCAAGGTCATGAGTTGGGAAGTCTGCTTTTCCTGGATAATTAACATATTCCACGTATGGGTGGTTTTCTAGGAACTCCGCAACTTTCAATGTGTTTTCTCCGTGTTTTGTATAACGCAAATGAAGCGTTTCTAAACCTTGTAGGAAGTTAAATGCTGAATCCGCACTTAGTGTTGGACCGAAGTCACGTAATAATTGAACTCGGAATTTCGTTGCAAATGCTGCAACAGCCGTATCTATACCATAACGCAAGCCGTGATAGCTTTCATCTGGCTCAGTGAATCCTGGGAAACGTCCTTGAGTCCAATCGAATTTACCAGCATCAACTACAATACCACCAATTGTAGTACCATGGCCACCAATCCACTTTGTTGCAGAATGAATGACAACATCTGCACCAAATTCAATTGGATTAGATCCATATGGTGATGGGAATGTATTATCAATGATTAATGGTATACCATTTTCATGGGCAATCGCAGCAACTGCTTCGATATCTAACACATTTAAACTTGGATTTCCAATTGTTTCTGCGTAAATTGCTTTTGTATTATCTGTAATTGCTGCTCTGAAGTTTTCAGGGTCTCTTTCATCAACAAATTTAGTTGAAATACCATAACGAGGAAGTGTATTCGCAAATAGGTTGTATGTTCCTCCGTACAAAGAACCAGCTGCTACGATTTCATCGCCAGCTCCTGCAATGTTTAGAATAGAGAATGCGATAGCAGCCATACCTGATGATACTGCTACTGCTGCTGTGCCTCCTTCTAGCAATGCCACTCGTTGTTCAAATGCATCAACAGTTGGATTCATAATTCGAGAGTAAATGTTTCCTGATGTTTGTAATGCGAATAATGAACGAGCGTGTTCTGTGTTTTCGAACGCATATGCCGTTGTACGATAAATTGGGACAGCAATTGCTCCTGTTACAGGATCTGGCTTTTGACCACCGTGTAGTAATAATGTTTCCGGACGTAATTTTGACATGTTTCTTCCCCCTTATTATTTTCGATGGATAATCGGTGAGTATGAGGAGGATTTCTGGAAAAACAAAAGCCCCCTTCTTTTAAGAAGAGGGCTGCTAAGAAGCAAAGTTTTCCTCCCCTTATCTTTCAGATCCCGATGAATCTGTAGGAATTAGCACCTTTGCGTAAAATCACGCTGGTTGCTGGGCATCGCAGGGCCTAGTCCCTCCGCCTCTCTGGATAAGAGTATTTGATTCATGTTCCATCGTTAAATCCACTATAATCCATAGTAAACCACTATGTCAACTATATATTTGGATTTTTCTGAAACTTTTTTATATGAATTTAGTATAATATTCTAAGATTAGTTGAAAGGGGTACATTGTATGGTAATCGCATTATTATGCGTTTTGATAGTCGGTTACTTAATGGGATGTATTCCTCAGTCGAATATCTAGCTAAGTTATTAACTCGCGTCAATTTTGTCATTATAATTAAAATATACTACTATTATTTGTAGGAGCATCTTTTTAAGCTTCCAACACAGGGTCAATCTACATAAGGGGGAGAAGATTATGAACGAAGTAATGAAGCAATTACAAAGTCATACATCTGTTCGAAAATATACGGGAGAACAGATTTCGAAGGAAACGGTTGTGGAGTTAGTCAAAACTGCCCAAATGGCGCCGAGTTCTCACTTTGTACAAGCATATAGCGTTATTTGGGTAACGGATGAAGAAAAGAAAGCCAAGCTTGGGGAACTCTCAAAAAATGAGTTTCAATTTAAAACTGCTGGAGCTTCATTTTTGTTTTGTGTAGATTTTAAACGTCTTCAAATGGCGGGTAAAAAACAAGGTGTTGACATTACCGTGGATACTGCTGAAAACGTACTTGTTGGGACTGCTGACGTGGCCATTTTTGCACAAAATTTTGTAATTGCAGCTGAGTCACTTGGTTACGGTATTTGTTATATTGGTGGGGCTCGTAATAACCCTACAGAAATCAGTGAATTGTTTGGATTGCCAGAGTATGTTTACCCACTATTTGCTATGACAATTGGAACACCAACAAAACGCAATGAAACTAAGCCTAGAGTTCCAGTAGATGCAGTTCTACACGAAAACACATACAACGTAGAAAAATATGATGCACTTCTTGATGAGTACGATCGAATAATGGAAGATTACTACGGTAGCCGTAGCTCAAATCAAAAGATGGCCAATTGGACAAAACAAATGGCTGACTACTTAATGAATCAACAAAGACCACATATTAAGGAATTCCTCGCTTCAAGAGGTTTCAACTGGAAATAAATTAACTTGACCTCCTTCAATTGTACTATTTTGTAAATTAGTACAAAAGAATACGGATCTTTTCGTTACAATTAAGAAAAACGAATCCGCATTTGAAGGGATATATAGTTATGAATACTGACAAATATCTAGAAAAGTCTTTGGAGCAACTTCATATTAAGAATGTTCGACAGTTCTACAGTTTAATTGCTGACATTAACGAAGAACTTGCAAATCTTCACAAAAGCATTGAACATAAAATTGAAAAAGAGAGCTACCACTTAGTAACAGAATATATAAATCAGTTTATCTCTTATACTTCTGTTTGGAATGTCAAATTTGTTTCTAATTTAGAAAATCCCGAAGTAGCAATGCTTCAAATTTTCCATTTGGACTATATTTTCCAACAGGAGTCTACCGAACATTTTAGATGCGAAAGAGCCGAATTGATTGAACTAAAAGAGAAGTTTAGAGCATTGGAAGCATTTAAAAATGAGCATATTGAATTACGAAAACAAAAGATGCTTAAATATATCGCTTCTCAATAATAACCAGATACCTCATAAGTGGTATCTGGTTTTTTAATTTCACATAGTATACGGAATAGCACTTTGTATTGAATCATATGTTCTTATACATATAAATGTAAATACATTTATGGACTATAAATCTCATGTTATCATCGTAAATAACCATGTAAAAATTTTCCTTGCTTAAGTATATTGAAATATTCAGCATTTAAAATAAAGGTGATACAATAGAAATATTCTATTTACCATATTGAGGAGGAACTACCAGTGAAAGAACAAGTTATTAACCGATTAGTACGTTATGCAAAAGTTGATACACAATCTGATGCAGAAAGCTCTACTACTCCTTCAACGCAAAAACAGTTTGATTTATTAAATCTGTTAAAGGAAGAGCTAGAAACAATCGGATTGACTGAGATTACATTAGACGAAAACGGTTACCTATTCGCAACATTACCGTCTAATACCGAGAAGCAAGTGCCAACACTAGGTTTTTTAGCTCATGTTGATACTACTTCTGATTTCTCTGGTACAAATGTAAATCCCCAAAGAATTGACAATTACGATGGTGGAGATATTCAGTTGAAAAATGGGCTTGTAATGTCACCAAGTTATTTCCCAAACTTAAAAAACTATGTAGGCCAAACACTAATTACCACTGACGGTACTACTCTTTTAGGTGCAGATGATAAAGCCGGTATTGCTGAAATAGTGACAGCTATGGAATACTTAATCCAACATCCAGAAATTAAGCACGGGAAAATTCGAGTAGCCTTCACACCAGATGAAGAAATCGGACGTGGCCCTCATAAGTTTGATGTTGAAAAGTTCGGGGCTGACTTTGCTTATACAATGGATGGCGGTCCACTTGGAGAGTTACAATACGAGAGCTTTAATGCTGCAGGTGTAAAAGTTACTACTCGCGGGACAAGTGTGCACCCTGGTTCTGCCAAGGATAAAATGGTTAATGCGATTACGATGGCTATTAAATTCCAAAATGAAATGCCTCAAGAAGAGGTTCCTGAAAAAACAGAGGGTTATGAAGGTTTCATTCATTTAATGAGCTTTAATGGTCATATTGAAGAAGCAAAACTTTCATATATTATCCGTGATCACGATCGTGAAAAGTTCGAAACTAAAAAAGCGCATTTCTTATCAGTTGAAAAGAAAATTAAAGAAGAGTATGGCGAAGATGCAATTACAGTTGAAATTGAAGATCAATATTACAATATGCGTGAAAAAATTGAACCGGTCATGGAGATTGTAGATATTGCTAAAAAAGCAATGGAGAATTTAAATATCAAACCAATTATTGAGCCAGTTCGTGGCGGTACAGATGGATCACAATTATCATACATGGGTCTACCTACGCCAAACATTTTTGCAGGTGGAGAAAACATGCATGGTAAGTATGAATATGTATCTGCTGAAACAATGGAACAAGCTACAAAAGTAATTTTAGAAATTGTTCAATTATTTGAAGCTCAAAATTAAGAACTATAATTGGCGAAGTGAGCATATTTGCTTGCTTCGCTAAATTTAGCACTACCCTTATCAGAATATTTAAATATCTATCTACTTATAAAATCATACTCTATAAACTTTGGTATAGAAAGTAGGTTAATAACATGAAAGAAATCGCACTTGGGATATTAGCAGCTCTATTTTTTGCTGTTACATTTATTCTTAATCGTTCCATGGATCTGGACGGCGGTAGTTGGCTCTGGAGTGCTTCTCTGAGATACTTCTTTATGCTTCCTTTCTTAATCCTAATCGTCTATTGGAGAAAAGGTTGGAAACCATTAGCTCATGAAATGAAAAGCCAACCATCCAGATGGATACTTTGGAGTTTTGTTGGGTTCGTATTATTTTATGCCCCCCTAACCTTTGCAGCCTCTTACGGGCCAGGTTGGTTAATTTCTGGTACATGGCAATTTACGATTATTGCAGGTGTCTTACTAGCACCTTTATTCGTTATTAAAATTGGTAATCAAACCATTCGTCAAAAAATACCGTTATTATCTCTTTTCATTTCCTGTGTAATCTTGCTTGGCATCGTTTTAATTCATGTACCACATGCTCAATCCGTAACCATTGAAACTTTGCTTCTAGGTATATTACCAGTTATCCTTGCCGCCTTCGCATATCCACTAGGTAACCGGAAGATGATGGATGTTGTTGGAGGACGACTTGATACATATCAAAGAGTATTAGGAATGACCATCGCATCACTTCCCGCATGGATTCTGTTAGCCATCTACGCTCTCTTTACAGTAGGTCTACCATCTATGAGCCAAACAATACAGTCATTAATTGTCGCTTTAAGCTCAGGCGTCATAGCAACTGTCCTGTTTTTCATTGCAACTGATCGAGTTCGAGAAGACCAAGGAAAACTTGCTGCTGTCGAAGCAACACAATCTACTGAAGTTTTATTTGTTATTATCGGTGAAATGATATTACTAAGCATACCGCTTCCAGATACTTTTGCGTTAATTGGTATTGCAATTATTATAATTGGTATGCTTTTCCATAGTTTCCACACTGTTCAATTAGCAAAGAAATCTCAACTATAAAGCTATCCACTTTGGATAGCTTTTTCTTTTACAAAAGTCTCTTTATTTAAATTAATTCTAATTAATAACCATTATCATTTAAACGAAAGCCTCTATACATAAACAACTGAATATAATTATCATTCTCATTTACAAATATTTATTCTCAATTATATTTGCATCCCTTTCAATCTAGGTATATACTAATTATAATAATTCTAAATTGGAGCTGATTTTATGAGCACGAGTACAGTAAATAAACCGAATAATAAGAGGTTATTAATCGTTGCGGCTTCCTTAACTTTATTTTTTGCATTTCTAGAGATTATTTATGGTGTTATTTCCGGTTCACTAATGATTATTGGTGACGGTATTCATATGAGTTCAGATGCATTCTCTCTCATACTTTCACTAATTGCAGCTGTAGTTGCAACCAGAGCATCAACAAGTCAGAAAACTTTTGGGTACAAACGGTTTGAACCGATTGCCGCATTTATAAATGGCCTAACGCTTATAATAGTACCAATTTATATTATTATTGAAGCGATAAATCGAATGATTACACCGATTAATATAAACCCCGTTCAAATGTTTGTTGTAGGTATAATTGGTTTAGTGATCAATGCCATTGTCGGATATGTACTTTCTAAAGGGCAATCCAATTTAAATATGAGAAGTGCTATCCTACACGTTTTTGCAGACTTAATCACAAGTTTGAGTGCCGTCATAGTGTCACTTGCTATAATGTTCTATGGATTAAATTGGTTAGACCCAATTGGAAGTATAATTACGTCGATTATTATTATTCGTGGTGGTATGAAAATTACAAAAGAGTCATTCAACATTCTTATGGAAGGTACACCAAAAGGCTATTCTGTAGATACTATCAGACAAATCATCCAGAAAGACCGCAAAGAAATTACTGTTGAAGACGTAAAGCTTTGGTGTGTTAATGAAGAAGAGGTTTATACAATGATTCGAATAACATCAAGAAATAAACTTGTAAATGATATTCATACTGCAATTAAACAAATTGTTTCTAACTCTACAAATATCCCGGTTGAACACATATATGTAGATGTTAATTAACGAAGATAACCCCATCTTTGTTGTACATAAAACAATGATGGGGATTTTTTTAAAAGTACACATGTGGTTATAAAAAAAGAACTCCCCATTTAGAGTTCTTAAATTCTGCTATTTATTTATGGCAATTGTTTTAATGATCTTCGATATTGAAACTGCTTCATTTGGTAGAAAATGAAGCAACCAATACAGAAGCCTAAAATTGCTATCAATGACGCAGTAGCAACCAATATAGTAAATACGTATCCTACAATTTCCCACCCTAACAAGAAGCTTACTAACCCTCCAGCAAGACAGATAGTTGCAATACACGCATTAAATTTCTGCTGTATTATATCTTCAGGAATATACTTTTTCCCTTTTTTTACCAAAAAAAATCTTGCTAGCTTCATAATTGGATTAAAATTAAAAATTATACCCAATAGGTTCGCTAATAAAGGTATAGCTAGAATCCATTCTTGACCTGTAATCCATGTTAAAATAACGGAAAGAAATATCGTCCATTGGTTCGCTCTTACTAAGGGACGTGGTATTGATTGTACCATTTTAATACCAACCTTTCTCATAGGTTTTATATATTTTATACTAAGCACATCTATTTGTACACTTAAATGAATGAATTTCTATTAAAAAATTGATATAGTATTGATGAAAGGATTGGTGAATATGCCTGCATTAACATACGATCAGTTAAGAATGCTTAATTCATACGGTATCTTTACTGAAGATCCGGATAAACCGCTTTTTACATTAGAGAATTTACATAAAGACTTTTTTATCAAAGATTTTCGCAATTTAATGATGGGGATTACCCAAGCTGGAACAGAAGCTGCTGCCGTTTCTCACTATGGTAGACGTTATGGAATGTTTATGGCAATGCAGTTCTATATGCTGGCAGCTTATGATGAAATATGGGATGGACATAAAAGAGATGTTCGGTATAGTCTAATCCATGAATATGGTGTTAACACTCTTGGGACATTTATTACTGTTACTGATTTCCGTTTCGTTGAAGATCAAGAGCGTGAACGTGTAATTACTAGCCTCCTATTTCAAATTCATCAAACCATTATTCAACTTCGAAAAACCACATCCATTTCCCCTCTTACTTTATGGGAGAATATTTTTGGATACATGCTTTGGAATTATTACGAATTACTTGAAAACCCATTACTCGCGGATCGTGCTTTCGAAGATTTAGAAATACTAGAAGGTACAAAAGTATGGGCAAGCTTTTCAAATAAATCTTTGTTTTATCAGTACACAGGTGGTAAAAGTCCAGTAGATCTGGTTGGAAAGCCAATAAGAAAAAGTTGCTGTTTTTCTAAAGATATCCCTGGTCTAATAGCGTGTGAATTTTGTCCAATAAAATAAGTAATATATATTACAAAAAATCGCTACCTACAAATGTTGGATAGCGATTTTACTATACATAAATGGAGTAGATTATCCCTGACATCCACATTCCCTATAAAATTAACCGTTTCATTTCTGCCACACAATGTTTTGGGTATTTTGTGATTAATTCCCCATGGCCATAGCGATGAAAAGAACGAATACTTAAATTAGGTAAAACCTTCTTTAAATTTCTAGCAGACTTGGCAGCATATGATTCATTACTTCCATACCAATAGGTGATATCAGCTTTTACAGAGCGTAAGTTTTTTGGTATTTGGTAATTCAATAGTTGGGCAAAACAGTTCAAAATCGTCTTATGAGATATACTTGAATAAAAAGCCTTCCTTAGGGCTACTTCATCAAATTTTCCATATTCCATTACCTTCCGTAACGCAATATGAAATGGTTTATTTTCTTTAATTTTTGCAATCTGAGTTGCTAAGAACTTTGTACAAATTTTGGAAAATATACCTAACGGGGCACAATAAGCTGCATCTAAAATCACTCGATTAACTTGTAACTTCTGATTAGCTAAGATTTCGATTAGAATTGTGCCACCCATTGAAAAACCACTTGCTGCGTGAAGTTTTCCATTATAGTTTTCCAATACATATTGCTCGATTTTTTGCGCTACCTCTTGAATAGAACAAAATTCTGACTGTTCATCAGGATTATGTCCGTCTAATATAGGTACAATAATATAAAAATCATTTTTTAATTCATTAATAGTAGCTTTATAACAAGTGTCCCATGTCGTCGCCATACCGTGAATTAGCATGATTTTAGGGTTTCGGATGTCTCCAAACTCTTTAAATTCCATCATCGTACCACCACCTTTAAATATTTCTAGTACGAATAGGATTTGTGCTTATTTGAAAAACATGCATTTAGTTTTCCGGTTCATAAGAAAAAAACGATACCTCTTTTGGAAGGTATCGCCTTAGTTTCTTAATATCAATTACATTGGTTTTTTATATTCAACAAACCAATCTTGTCCAACTGACTTCATTACAACCCCGACAAACCCTTGCTTTAGTAGGTGTTCTTGTCCCTCTATATCACCCATGGAGATTTCTATCGTTTCACTGTCATCGTACTGCGGTTTCTTTTGCAAATTTAATGCAAATACATAACGAAGCTTCCCACCATAAATCTGTTTAATTGCTATTATGTAAAAGCCTTGTACAAATTTATCCTTTAAACTAGCAATATTATATGGCATTACTGTCGAACATAAGTAATCAAACTTTGATGTATCAATTTGTTGCATAATCACGTTTGCTAATATTTTTTGTAAGCCATGCCCACGGTAAAGAGGATGTACATTTGAAATTTCTTGATACAGAATACGCTTTAATTCGGATTCGTCTTCAAGACCAAGATCATATCCCAGATGTTCTTCATTAATTTTGGGAACAACGACAGCACGAAATGCAATTAGTTTCCCATCTACATAAGCGCCAATTAGTAAACCATTTCCATTAAGCATATATAAAAACTCTTCTTTAGATAATGGCTGCAGTATATCTTTATCAGGTAGTGTTTCCATCACAACTTCTTGCAGTACAAGTATTTCAGGTAATTCGGTTGTTGATAATTTTATTACTTCGTAGGATGTTTCTCCTAATAATCCTTTATGGATTACTTCTTTCACAATATACTCACCTATTCTATAATGTTTGACTTCTGTGTTAATTCAGCAAGTACTGATTCATTTATGTTTACTCCAAGCCCTGGACGTTCGTTTAACTGGATAAATGGTATGATATAGCTCTCTTTTAAATCACCAATATCTTTTGCAAATTTTAACGGTCCAGTTAATTCGACACTTTTAATAATTTTCTTTGAAAAGGCTACATGGAATCCAGCAGCAGAACCTATAGATGATTCTACCATAGAACCAACTTGACATTCGATTCCTGCCATTTCTGCCATACTTGCTAACTTCATCGCGGGATAGATTCCGCCACACTTCATAAGTTTGATGTTCACTTTATCCGCCGCACGTTTTGCAATAATTTGACGCATGTCGTACATATCTTTTAAACCTTCATCAATCATTTGTGGAATTGCAGTTTTTGATTTAATCTCAACCATACTATCAATATCATTTTGATGAACAGGTTGCTCTAACCAGTCAATTCCTAAATCTTCTAAATGACGTAAAGCGTTCAATGTGTTAGCACTATTTTCCCAACCTTGGTTTACATCAACGCGAATTGCAATGTCGTCTCCGATACGTTTACGCACTGCCTGAATTCGTTTCACATCTTCGATTATATTAACTCCGACCTTCATTTTAAATGAAGTATACCCTAACTTCACCATTTCCTCAGCTTCAGTTGCCATCGCTTCAGGCTCACCTATACTTAGTACATGTGTTACTGGGAATTTCCCATGATAACGTCCACCAATTAACTGATATACAGGAACCCCTAATTTTTTCCCCACTACATCGAAACAAGCTATATCAATTGCCGCTTTAGCCGCTGGTGCAGGCTTTACTGTTTGATCCATTAATTCGTGTATTTTCTCAAATTCCATAGGATTTTGACCAATCATTATTGGCGCCAACGTATTTTTAATTAATGCATACGTAGATTCAGGTGTTTCTCCTGTAATATGCTCATCAGGAACACTTTCTCCCCAACCGACTAGTCCGCATTCTGTTGTAAGTTTTACAATTATCGATGAGATATGTGGGTATGTTGCATAACTAATAATAAAAGGTTTAATTAATGGTAAATGAATTGCAAAGACTTCTATTGTTTTTATTTTCATCTTATTACTTCCTTCTATAACTTAGCTGACTGAATTATAAATTTGCAGCGTTGCGAAGTGTTGCTGTTAAAGCGGTTACACCAACTAGTATTGCTTCTTTCTTAAACGTCATTTTAGGATGATGTAACCCAGGTGATAAATCCGCACCTATTCCTAGCATCGCAGCTTTCAAATGAGGTTTTAACACAGTATAGTAATGGAAATCATCACTACCAGGAGTTACTATCGGCCTTGCTAAATAAGCTTCTCCTAGTGCATCTTTAATAGAATCCCATGCAATTTTAGTTGCCTCTTCCGATACTTCTGCACCTGGAGTTTTCTCTTCCCAAGACCATTCAATCTCTGTTCCATACATTTGACTAACTTGTTTTAATCCTTCATCAATTCGCTTTTGAAGGATATCCAATACAGAGTTTTTTTGAGCTCTTACATCAATTGAAAACGTTGCGTTACCAGGAATAATATTCGTACTCCCACCATCTGCAACTATTTTTGTTAACTTCGCACTAAAAACTTCGAAGGGATCGATATAGATACTTTTAAGCATTTGTTGAATCGCAAATGCTATATCAATTGCATTCTTTCCTTGATGTGGTCTAGCTCCGTGGGCATCAATTCCATGTATTGAACCTTTTAAAAACAGTGCAGCTCCATGGTGAATAGCAGGGGTTACCTTGCCATAAGGCAATTCTTCAATTGGTCTTAAATGAACACCGAATAAATGTGTTACTTCTTCATTTATTACACCCTGTTTGACCATTTCAATCGCTCCTCCACCAGTTTCTTCTGCCGGTTGGAAGATAAATCGTATCCGTTTTTTCAATTTCTCATCTTTTAACTTCAGTAAAGCACCTAATACCATTGACATATTTGCATCATGTCCGCATGAATGATTCGCTTTCATGACTCCATCAACTTCTTGCCATAATGCGTCAATATCTGCACGTACAGCAATGACTTCTTCTCCTTGACCAATTTCTGCTACTAATCCAGTTACATCTGAAAAGGTTTTATAAGGTATTTTTAATTCATTTAATATCGAAGCAATTTTCTTTGTGGTTTCTATCTCTCTCCAGCTAATTTCTGGATTTTCGTGAAAATGATCGAACCAACCAAAGATGACGTCCTCATGTGTTTGAACTTGACCCATATATAGCACTCCTAATCAATTTTTCATTTTCTCTATTATACAGTTAATTAATATCATTATTAACTGCATATGCCTATACCCTATTCATATCAAAAAAACGACAAAACCAAATGGATGGATTTGTCGCTATCATAAGCTTGTGAAAAAACCTAGTGGAAACTCAACATTCAAACTGAATTCAGAATCTTGTTGTACAGAGTCATTCACATCTTCATTATCTAATCTTTGTTCCTCATCCAACAAATAAGTTTCAAACTTTGATAACTGTAGATTCATTTATCATCACCTTCATCGTTTGAATTTCTATTATTTTAACCAATATATTTTAAAATTACAAGACTATTCTGAATTTAGTGCAGAAACATCTTAGTAATACATTATCTTATTACATTACATATATTCCGTATAAACTCATAAAAAAGGGCCTTAATTCGACACTTAAGTCAAATTAAGGCTGTTGGCTAACTAGCAGATTAAAGAATTATTTATTACCGATTAATTGATTTTTAATGCGAACAGAAATCAATTCTAAAATAAGGGCAATGATTAACGCAAAATAAGTAATCGCACCTACTTCATGTAAATCATAATAGAAGCTAGATGACATAAATAGTTCGAAACCGATACCTCCAGCAGCTGCGGCTGCACCCATAGCAATCGCTACACCATAGTTTGTTTCAAATCGTAAAAATGTCCATGAAATCATATAAGATGATGTTTGAGGTAATACGACATGTACAATGATGTGCCACCATTTTGCCCCAGTCGCACGTAACGCCTCAATCATACCACCATCAATTTCTTCAAAAGATTCAGCGTATGCTTTAGTTAAGTAAGCAATCGTATGAAGAGTCATACCCAAGATTGCGGCAACACTACCAAGACCTGCAACTATAGCAAAAATCAATACCCATAGTACAGTAGGAACCGCGCGTATGAATGAATTAAATGTAATAATAATATTTGAAATCCAAGAGGGAGCTAAATTTTTTGCAGTTAAAATGCTTAAGAAAAAGGAAATAACCGCACCAATTACAGTCGATAAAAATGCAAGCGCTAGGGTAATTAAAATTTGGTATAAAGCAACACCTAAAGTCACTTGATGTAAAGCGGGTTGTAAAAACATCATTTTTAAATTATCAAACGTATAAAAAATAGCTGTCTGTAAATCGATTGACTTATAATCTAAAAAGAAAGGCGCAACAACCGTAAAGATAATTAAAATTGCTAAAGTTAACTGAAGAATAAAGTTTGACCTACTAAACGTTTTAATTTGTATCTTTCCGTTCCTGACTTTAATTTTATTTGCGGAAGTACTTACTTCAGAAATTTGCATTATAAAATCAACCTCCTTACTCTATTTGAAATGAGTTCAATGACGATTACTACAACAATAATCGAGAGCGTGATTAATCCAACCGTTGGGTAATCCAAACGTTTATAATACAAATCAAAAATATAACCAATTCCTGTACCAGTTAATAACCCAACAAGTGTAGCACTTCGAATATTTGTGTCGATCATGAAAAATACCCAACTTAACATCTGTGGTAAACTATCCGGTATAACTCCCCTGAATACCATTTGGAAATAAGTTGCACCGGTAGCGTTTAAAGCTTCCACAGAATCCGTACTCGCCTCATCAATTGTCTCCATAAATGCACGAACTAAAAATCCAAATGTTGTAAAGAATAAAGCAAGATAACCAGTTACAACATTATGTCCAAATGATATTACTAGTACCAATGCCCATGCTACTACAGGGATATTACGGAATACCGATGCAATCAAGCGTGAAAATATTGCCAGTGGTCCATTTACCTTTGTTGTCTTTGAACCAAATAAAGCAAAGAATAACGCTACAACACTAGCTGTTGTTGTGGCTAATATAGAAAGCACGATTGTCTCCCATAATTTCTCCATTACTTTTGGGAAATTCTCCATTGCTTCTGTAGTTGGTATTAAATTTGAAGCCATCCAAACAATGGTACCTGGAATTGAAGCGAAACCTTCTAGAAAGCTAAAATCAGTTACTACCTTGGCACCAAAGACGATAAGGAGCATCACTAACAATATGACGGTCATCTGAATTCTTTTTTTCTTGATCACATCTATTTGAGTGTTCATTTAATTGCACCTCCTATTCAACAATCAAATCTTCCAATTCGGTACCATAAACATCACGAATTGCAAAGTTTGATAATTCTTTTGGAAGACCTTCGAACACCACTTGCCCCTTATTTAATCCAATAATTCGGTCTGAATATTTAACTGCAACATCTACCTGGTGCAGATTTACTAATACTGTAATTCCCATTGTCTCGCATATTTCTTTCAAGTGATCCATAATAATTTTCGATGAATTAGGATCTAGAGATGCAATCGGTTCATCACAAAGTAGTAATTTCGGTTGTTGTACTAAGGCACGCGCAATACCGACACGTTGCTTTTGCCCCCCACTAAGTTGATCACAACGTTTATAGGCATATTCTTTCATTCCCAGTTTTTCTAAGATATCTAGTGCTAACTTCTTTTCTTCCTCGGTGAAGATACTAAATACGCCTTGTATTGTTGATTTGTAACCAAAACGACCATGTAATACATTTTCAAATACAGTTAGTCGAGAAACGAGATTATAATGTTGGAATA
>JAPSJC010000126.1 GCA_031178355.1 Ureibacillus sp. | reverse complement strand
TCAAAACGTGTAATGTCGTCATTTGGACCAAGAACGACAGTTAAGAACTGGCGTAGTGCGCCTGCGCGTTGAGGGAAGTTGACGATAAAGTAATACAACAATCCTTCATATAATAAAGATTTCTCTTTAATCTCCGCCATACGAGCAATGTCGTTGTTACCACCAGTAATGACAACTACCACAGTTTTCCCCTTAATTTCATCTGCATATAGATCAAGAGCTGCAACAGGTAGTGCCCCAGAAGGCTCAGCTACAATCGCATGTTTATTATATAAATCAAGGATAGTCGTACTCACTTTTCCTTCAGGTACCACAACGATATCATCTAGATATTGCCTACAAATCTCATATGTTTGATTTCCCACTAACTGTACCGCAGTACCATCACAGAATTTATCAATTTTTGCAAGATGTAAAGGGCCGTTATTATCAAATGCTGCTTTCATACTTGCAGCACCAGCCGGCTCCACACCAATTACTTTACTATTAGGTGATATATTTTTTACATAAGCAGAGATACCTGACATAAGACCACCGCCGCCGATAGCACCAAATATGAAATCTAATGGTTCTTCAATGTCATTTAAAACTTCGACAGCAACAGAACCTTGACCAGCAATGATGTCTAAATCATCAAACGGGTGAATGAAGATCATTTCATGGTCCTCGCAATATTCTTGAGCAGCAGCTGCTGAATCATCAAAAGTATCTCCCGCTAAAATGATTTCAATTTGATCGCGACCAAACATGCGAACTTGGTTAACTTTTTGCTTAGGTGTTGTTAGCGGCATGAAAATTGTACCTTTAATACCTAAATGTGCACATGCATATGCAACACCTTGAGCGTGGTTACCAGCGCTCGCACAAACGACACCAGTTTGACGTGCTTCATTTTCGATTTTTTTTATTTTAAAGTAAGCACCACGCAATTTGAAAGAACGTACAGATTGTAAGTCTTCACGTTTAATATAAATGTTTGCATCGTACTTTTCCGATAAATACTCATTTTTTTGAAGAGGGGTATGTAGAACTACATCTTTTAGTAGATGATGTGCTTTTATAATATCTTCTACTGCAAATGTTTTGGTACCAGCAAATTCCATCTTTCTTAACCTCCGTATTGTTTAAACATTAAGTAATTTTAACATATAAACATCTCTTTTTTTCATAATTTTCAAAATGAAAACGTTTTTATGGAAAATTAAATAACTTACATGAAATTGTCTAAACCAAGGACTCCTAAAATTGAAAAAGAAGCTAGCAATAGCTAGCTTCACGATGAATTAGAATAATAAATGTGCAATTAACGCAACAATTGGAATAGAGATGATTGTACGGATTAAGAAGATAACAAATAATTTCCAAATATTTAATGGAAGTTTTGTTCCTAAAATTAAACCACCAACTTCTGACATGTAGATTAATTGCGTAACTGAAACAGTAGCAATAAAGAAACGTGTTAATTCTGATTCAATGCCTGCTCCTAGAACAGCTGGTAATAACATATCAGCAAATCCTACGATCATTGTTTGTGCTGCAGCACCAGCTTCTGGAATTTGAAGAAGAGCTAAGATTGGCTCAAACGGCATTCCTAAAATTTTAAAGAAGCTTGTATATTCTGCAAGTACTAATGCAATCGTACCAAAAGCCATGATAATTGGCGTTATGGCAAACCACATTTCCAGTACGTTTTTAAGACCAGAACCTAGAACTTTTCCTAAATTTTTATTGCTGTCAGCTTTTGATAAAGCATTTTCTAAACCTAAAGAGAATACATTATATCCCTCTGGAATATCTTCACGGTTTTCTGCTGGTTTTGAACCATCAAAGTTTACATCAGCAATGCTACTTAATGGGAAAATACGTGGCATAATTAATGATAGAATAATACTTACTAAAATAACCGATCCATAGAATTGTATGAAGTAATTACTCATATCAATAGTTTCTAATACAACAAAACAGAATGTAATTGAAACGACTGAGAACGTTGTAGCAATTGTTGCTGCCTCTCGTGCAGTATAGTTGCCGTCTTCGTACTGTTTGTTTGTTAGTAGTACCCCGATTGTTCCATCTCCAACAAATGAAGCTAAACTGTCTATTGCTGAGCGACCAGGAATTTTAAATAAAGGACGCATGATTTTCACCATCATCGACCCGAAAAACTCGAGTAAACCAAAGTCAGTAAGTAGTGGTAATAGCAAACCTGCGAATAAGAATAATGAAAACATCATTGTAACTAATCCGCCATCCGGGGCAAGTAGCAACCCGGAAGTATACTCACTTGTGAATGCTTCAGGCCCAATTTGGAATAAGAACATCCCAGCACAAATAACAGCTACGATACGCACTATTGTCCAGAACCAGTGTACACGGAATAGAGAGTCCAATAGTGTACGCTCGTTTTTTGTTGGAATAAAATGCATAATGACGGATCCAACTGCTGCAACGATAAATACGAAAAACGCAAACCAGTGAATAACTGAAACGACACTTGCAGATAAAGTATTTGCCAATATCGCAATTGGAACTTTAAGCCCTTCGCCTAAATCGATTGGCGTGATGAATAGGAAAATACCTATTACAGATAAAACAATAAATAAAAACCATGTATATGGTGTGAATTTTGTTGTCATGTTCTTTCCCTCGTTTAATGTATTGAATTGTATTGAATGTTTATACACTATAAAGGCTTAATATTCATTTGTCTATGTGTAATTAAAAAGAAGTAATTTTCTGATATTTTAGGTAAGAAATAGAGGAAAATACTGCTATTAAAAAGGTTTAAAGGGATGATACATCTAGTGGTTAATAACGGGTTGTGATGAATAATAATACGCTAAGTAAATTGAGAAGGGTGGAAATCATGGCATAACCCCACCCAATGTCTCAATTACTAATCATCAAAAGTATATAAATAATATGATTCTACATTAAACCAACTGTCGCTCATTGGTTTGCCTTCTTCTGCACGATGATTTGTTTCTGCCATCATCCAAGCTGTTTGAGAATGGTGAGCACGAAGAGCAGCTACTTTATCTTCTTTTACACTACTTACATCATGGACAATAGGTGGAACCCCAAGTTTAGCCATTGTATTATTTGCAAATGCAACAGCATAAATACGAGGGCGTTTCTCTTTTTCCATACGACGTACTGCTTCTATAACAGCTCTAGCTGTTGCTTCATGATCTGGATGTACTGCATATCCAGGGTAGAAGGTAATGATTAGTGATGGATTTAACTCATTAATCAGATCTGTTACAAGTTTCACCATTTTTTCATCATCTTCAAATTCAACAGTTTTATCGCGTAGACCCATCATTCGAAGATCTTCAATCCCCATGGCTTCACAGGCTGCAATTAATTCATTACGGCGAATTTCAGGAAGCGATTCACGTGTTGCAAATGGTGGATTGCCTAGGTTTCTACCCATTTCTCCTAATGTCAAACAAGCATATGTAACTGGTACCCCCATATTACGAAAAAGTCGAATAGTTCCAGCAGAAGAGAATGCTTCATCGTCTGGATGAGGGAAAACGACTAAGATATGACGTTCAGGTTGTAATGTCATTTATTCATCTCTCCTTAATAAGAAAATGGTGTTTCACTAATTTCTAGTGCAACAGCAAGTTTCCCAGTATAGTCTAATCCAGCCATTAATAAGCGGCCATGTTCATCCAGTTCGAAATGTGTAATACCTTGAGCATAAACCCAACCATGTTCCATTTTCAGTCCGACGCGGTGAGGGGAATCATCAACTACTTTACCTAATTCATAGCGAATTTTCACATTGCGAATGAAAGCCCCTGAATTAAATACTTTTTCGTCGAAGTGAGATGCATATGCACCATTCGTTGTTTCTAGATGAATATAGACGTCTTTGTTCGCAAAAGAATTTAGCAATGCTTGGAGCTCGTTTATGTTAACTTCCTTCATTCTAATTCTCCTTTCCACATCTATGTATTAAATAGTATAGTAAAAATTTCTAATGAATGAAAAGAAAAAGCAAACTGTAATTTAGAAAAGCTTTAAAAACGCCAGTGTACTAAATGTACACTGGCGTTTCGTGTACCAGGTACACAAACAATTTTGAATATTCTAAATCGTGTTTGTACCTGGTACTACACTTCATAGATTGTTACTTCAGGTGCACCTAAACGAGGTTTAGCACCGTGGTAAACTGGTCCAACGTATTGATTTAATTTCCAACCATGTTTAATACCTGCTGCAACAAACTCTTTTGCTTCAAATACAGCATCTTTAACACTAAGTCCATTTGCTAAATTTGCAGTAATACTCGCAGCGAATGTACAACCTGCACCATGGTTATAAGTTGTTTCTACTTTTTCAGTTGCTAATAGATAGAATTTTTCACCATCGTAGAATAAATCAACTGCTTTATCTGTTTGCAGTGCACGGCCACCTTTAATGACAACATTTTTAGCACCGATTGCATAAATTTTTTCAGCGGCAATTTTCATTTCTTCGATTGTTTTTGGTGTACCTGTACCAGCTAATTGACCAGCTTCAAATAAATTAGGAGTAGTCACAAGTGCGTTTGGAATCAAAAATTCAATCATTGCATCAACTGTACCAGGATTTAATACTTCATCTTCACCTTTACAAACCATAACAGGGTCAATGACAACATTTTTCACTTCAGATGCAGCGATTGCTTCACCTGTCGTTTGAATTACTTCTTCAGTAGATAACATACCAGTTTTTAAAGCATCGATCCCTGTTGAAAAAGCAGTTTTAAATTGAGCTTTTAATACATCGATAGGTAAAGTGTATACGCCGTGATTCCAGTTATTATC
>JAPSJC010000125.1 GCA_031178355.1 Ureibacillus sp. | reverse complement strand
AACAACAACAACAACAATAATAACCAAGAAATCGCACAAGAGTTAGATGTAAAAGAAGTTCAAAAAGCTGCAAAAAATAACAAGAAAAACAACAAAAATAAATAATTAAATACTATATAAAAAAGGCTTCTAAAGTAGCATTACCTACTTTAGAAGCCTTTATAATTTATGTTTTATAATCACGCTTCCTAGTTAGAAGTATTTTGTATTTATGTATTTATAAGGTCATTAACTCTGGTACAATAAGAAAAAACAGCTTAAGGTAGGTGTCTATATGCAATTCCTAATTTATGCCTTTGATGGAACTGATGAAAAAGCGCTTGATAGAAGATTAGCTGCAAGAGAAGACCATTTAGAATCCATTAAACAACGTGTTGCTCTTGGTGAACACTTGTTCGGTACTGCAATTTTAAATGATGATGGAAAAATGATTGGATCAATGATGGTTGTTGAGTATCCTTCAAAAAAGGAACTGGATAATTGGTTAAATGAGGAACCTTATGTGCTAAGTAACGTTTGGGAAAAAATCGAGATTCACCCTTGTAGAGTACCAAATATATTTATGAAATCCAATTAAATGAAAGTTTTTCTCCCTATTAAATACATATCCATTATTGACTATGTTATATAGTAGGAATAGAAACAGAATTTAATAGAATATTTTATCTTGAGGAGGAAGAAATATGGTACAACAGTTTAATGCCCTAATCGTCAACAAACAAGAAGCAGATTTTTCTGTAAAGGTTGGAACAATATCACTTGAAGATTTACCTAAAGGTGAAGTATTAATTCGAGTTCATTATTCAGGAGTAAATTATAAAGATAGTTTAGCATCCATCCCAAATGGGAATATCGTTACGAATTACCCTTTTGTCCCTGGGATTGATTTAGCTGGTGTCGTTGTATCTTCTGAAGATCCTAGATTTAATGAAGGTGATGAAGTAATCGCAACAAGTTATGAAATAGGAGTATCCCATTTCGGTGGTTATAGTGAATATGCAAGAATTAATGCGGATTGGGTCGTACCTCTTCCAAATGGACTTACGTTAAAAGATGCAATGATTATAGGAACTGCTGGGTTTACAGCTGCATTATCCGTACAACGTTTAGAAGAAAATGGACTTACTCCAAAAAAAGGTCCTGTTTTAATAACTGGAGCAACAGGTGGAGTTGGCAGTTTTGCCGTCTCTATTCTATCTACTTTAGGATATCAGGTTGAGGCAAGTACGGGGAAAGAGTCGGAGCATGAGTTTCTTAAAAGCCTTGGTGCTAGTACAATTCTTTCTCGTGAAGAAGTTTTCGATGGAAAAATCCGTGCATTAGGCAAACAAAAATGGGCCGCTGCAGTAGATTCAATTGGAGGAGAACCTCTTGCTTCTATACTAAGCCAAATTCAATACGGTGGATCTGTCGCTGCCTGCGGTTTAACAGCAGGAACGAAGCTACCAACTTCAGTCTTTCCATTTATCTTACGCGGAGTGAATTTATTAGGAATTGATTCCGTTTACTGTCCAATGGAGATTCGTAAGAATATATGGACTCGTCTGGCTACTGATTTTAAACCAGAAAGTTATGCATCATTTATTCAAGAAGAAATTACACTCCATCAACTTCCAGATGCATTACCTACTCTTTTAGAAGGCAAAGCGAAAGGTCGTATTTTAGTAAAGTTATAATCATTGAAGTGACGAGATTAGTTTCTTGTCACTTTTTTGTCCCTTTTCATGTAAAGTGCTTGATACATCAAACATCCTTGAGTGGGCAAAATAAGATTGAAAATATGTAATGATGAAGGAGATGTATCAACATGAAAAAGGAAGAACATTGGAATGGTCAAGCTGCAATGAATAATAATATAGGTTCCTCAACCTTGCAAATGAATCAGGACATCGCAAAACAGCACGTGAAACCGAAGACAGATAAGGTAGATACTCAAAAAAGAAATGAATCGAAAAACGTTTAAGATTATTAACTTTAGGCAATACCATAGGTTTTATGGTGTTGCCTTTATACCCTTGCATTATTCAATACGCGTTATATAATTTCTATCAATTTACACTTCTTGAATAAATTTCACTTCATCATAACCACATTCTTTGCAAACCATTAAATGTGGACAGATTTGATCACGTGCAGTGTTTGGATAGCCATCCCCCATTTTCACCGTCTCTTCATCATTGTAATGACCATATGGATCTAGAAAGTCTGAAACTTTCCCTGAGTCTTCCAAAACAGTACTACAGTTTGGGCAGCTTACTTTTAATTCTTCTAATGAATTACATAAAGGACATACCGCCACGTAATTCAACTCCTTTGACAATATAATTAATATGATCTTTTAGATTGGTCTGATTGGCCAAATTTTAACCTCTACTTTTTTGGAATAGTGAAAAAAAGGTGCGGTATCCAGTCTCGGGATACCTCTACCAACTATATTAGGTGTGTACTGAATATCTACTTCTGCGTCATGTAATAACCATGATTGATGTAATATATCACTGCGTAATGGCTCACCCTTTTGATTTACTGTATAAAGACAATATCTTTCAACTAACCACTCCTCTAAAGTACCCCTAATTGCCAGCCTTTGTTCGGAAGATGGCTTATAAACCCATTTTAAATTTCCATCATTTATACCCAATGGGTTACTTTCAAAATGTACATAACCACCTACTCGTTGAAAATCCATTTTTAAGTAAATATAAGGAAGTTTAAAAAATAGCTTTGCCATGTTTGTATTAATCCAGTTAGATGCAGCGAGTTTAAAGAAAAATACACCTGGCTTGCCATCCAATTGTATATATGTACGAATATTAAAGCCCGCAAATTCACGAATACCTGGTATCGAAGGCAGCCCACGCAGTCTTACTGAAGTCGTTAAGTAAGGTACAATGGAAACCCACCCCATTCCATCAAAGGTATCAATGGGTAATGAAGGTGGTACTAGACTTGTTAGATCTTCCTTCTTAATAGGATAATGAATAAACAATGTATCTAACCAAGTTTGTTTCATCACCCATGGCAACTTTCTAGAATGGTTTAGCCTTTGATGATCATAATAATGTAAGTTAGATTTTTCTTTCACAATTCTTCACCTCATCTCCAATATGGATGCCGGATATTTTTGCTTAACTTAAGCATTATCAAAATCGTCCAATACTAGACAATTTCTAGGTTTGATTTTGTGAGAAAGGGAATATTTTTTCCTTAGTCAAGTTAATAATGAGATTGAATGGAAGCTTTACTACTAAACGGAGGAGGAATCGGAGTTGAATATTCAAAGAGCCCAAGAAATAGCAGAGTCTGGCCATTTAGCGAAAGTATTTTATAACGGGGAGCGTGTATATATACAACACGTAGATGAACAGAAAGAAACGGCAAGAATTTATCCTTTAGACGATCCCCAAAATGAACAAGAAGTTTCACTATCAAGTTTAAAAGAAAATTTAAATTAGGCATTTTAATACCTATCATAATAAAAGTGAGAACGATTGGAAGTATCCATTCGTTCTCACTTTTTGTTACACCATAACGTAAAAATAATAAATTGTTTAATTTAGTACTTCAACTGCAACCAACGCCCAAGCAATTAGGAACAAAAGTCCACCAATAGGAGTAATTGCGCCAAGTTTACGTACCCCTTTTAAAGAGAGGATATATAAACTGCCACTAAAGAAAATAACACCAGCAAACATTAGATAACTCGCCCATGATAAAAGGCTTGTCTCCCCTATCAAGGTATCCATTGATAAGATTCCAATTACGAATAAACCTAATGCGTGATACATTTGGTATTGTACCGCAGTATTCCAAATTTCAGCATAGCGTGGTTCTCTAAACTTTCCTTTTAACGCATGCGCACCAAAAGCACCTAGAACAACTCCTATAAATGCTAAAACTGCTCCAAGAAACAAACTTATATTCATGACCTACCTCCAACTATGTATATTAATTTAACTATATAGTTTCTATATATCGGTTTCAATTCATTTAAACACATATTTCATGTACTGTTTATTGCCTTGGTGCTAAGAGCATAACTGATACCCCTATTAGACAAATAACAGCGCCAATCCAATCATATAAATCAGGCGTCTTTTTATCAATTCCCCATCCCCATAGAACGGAAAGAACGATAAATACACCGCCATACGCTGCATAAACACGTCCAAATGACGGAAAGGCCTGCCAAGTAGCAATAATCCCATATAAAACTAATGCAATTCCTCCGAGTAGCCCTAACAATGCTGATCTATCTTCACGTAGCCATTGCCAAATCAAATAGCCACCGCCAATTTCAGCAATTCCAGCCAAAATAAAGATTAACGTTGCTTTTAACATAATCCTCTCTCCTTATGATGGGTAAGTTTAAATATATAACTAAATTGCTTCCTACTATATTATTAAATGGAAAAGATCCTAATCGACTTCTATAATCAAGTCAGTCATTAGGATCATACCAAAAAACATGTATATTAGTTTAACTATATAACTTATTTAATGTAATACAGTTGTATTTTCTCTAAGTAAAAGTTTAATTACAAAATCATATTCCCTTCACCTTTTACCCTCCAAAGAACAGATCCAAAATATTCATGCCTCTTGAGGACTTCTTATTATAGAATTCTGAATAACCACAGTTTTTACAATAAACAACAACAAACTGATTATGCTGTACATCAAACATTTTTGATAACCCTGTTCCTGTCATTGCAACTTCTTTTGTTTCAGCATCACTGCTTCCACACTTTACACACCCTTGATTGCTCATATCCGATTTTCCTCCCCGTTAATGTCTTAGTTTTTATACGATTAATTTGGAAGGAAGTTTCA